>CALIAG010000024.1 GCA_938041325.1 uncultured Saprospiraceae bacterium
GTATAAGTATCTCCAGCTCCGTTAAACGATTGTCCCAATACCATTCCATAAGCAAAGAAAATATAGCCGAGACAAATGATTCTTAGGCTTAATTTTCCAGCACTGACTACCTCTGGATTTTCACTAAATATTCTAATGATTGGACCCGCAAAAGTGAAGAAAACAATGGATACAATCAACATAAAAATCATGTTGTAAAAAGCACATCTCCATACGGACTTCTCCGCGCGATCTGGTTCATTTGCTCCTAAGTTCTGCCCCACCAATGTTGCGGCAGCATTCGCAATTCCCCAAGATGGAAGTATCGTAAAAATAATTACCCGGATAGAGATTACATATCCTGCTAAAACGGCTTCGGAAAAATTAATCGAAATAATTCTCATAATAAAAATCCAACTTGCAGATGCAATTAAAAACTGGATCATACTTCCCGAACCTATTGATATTAATTTTTTAATAGTAGAAATAGAAACTTGAGCTTTATCCCAAGCTATTTTAACAACCGACTTCCCATTCAATAAAATAAAAAGCTGTACCAAAACCCCTACGCCTCTTCCGATGGAAGTAGCCACCGCTGCTCCGGTCACACCAAGTTCTGGAAAAGGGCCGATTCCAAAAATGAATAATGGATCTAAGATCATATTCAAGATATTAGAAATCCAAAGCACGCGCATCGCTAAGTGCGCATCTCCCGCTCCTCTAAATATTCCATTGAGTAAAAAGATAAGCATGATGACGACATTCGTCCCAAACATGATTCGCGTATAGTTCAAGCCTCCTTCGATCAGCTTTTCACTCCCACCCATGAACACTAGGATTTCGCGAGCAAAAACAAAACCCAATACTCCGATAATAACAGAAAGGAATATTCCTAAAAGGATTGCTTGAAAGGCGGCTTTGCCTGCATCTTCTGGGTTCTTCTCGCCCACTCTTCTTGCCACCATTGCAGTCGCTGCAGTCATCAAACCAATGGCTACAGAATAGACCAGCATCATGACGGACTCCGTCATTCCCACTACACCAACGGCCTCTTCACTTATTTTGCTAACAAAATAAATATCAACCACTGCAAAAAGTGATTCCATCACCATTTCTAAAATCATAGGAATAGACAACAAGACAATCGCTCGATTGATGCTTATCTCGGTATAATTCTTTTCGCCACCACGTAAGGCCTCTAGAAAGAGGTTTTTTATTTTCTGCATACAGACTTCGAAAACTTCAAACTACTTAGGAACGTAAAACAACAACTTACAAAAGCTCAACTTTTATTTCACCTGATTCTTTACATGTTCCTAAACGCGTCAGATCTTTTTTCGTTCCACTTTCTTTAAACTATCCTACCAAAGCAACAATGGTCCTTTTATTTTTTGATCAATTCAAAACCTTGATGAATTCCTTTGTGTATAGCTGGAACGCCTTGCTCCATCCACATGGGTTTTGGAGCATCCATCAAATAGTGGTCAAAGAACTGTTCCATTCGCTTATTGAAATCAAGTCGATTCTGCCTTTTCAATGGCCAGTGCGGCTCATTATTATAATTCAGCAACCACGCGGGCTTCCCTAATCGGCGCATGGCCACAAAGAATTCAATCCCCTGATACCATGGCACTGCTCCATCTTTATCATTGTGTAAAATTAATACAGGTGTGTTGATTTTATCAATATTAAAAATCGGTGAATTCTCAATGTACAGTTCAGGTTTCTCCCAAATGGTTGCACCAATTCGGCTTTGAGTTTGTTCATATTGAAACATGCGACTCAAACCACTGCGCCATCGAATTCCACCATAAGCAGAAAACATGTTGACTACCGGCGCGCCTGATTCCGCACACTTAAACAAATCTGTCTTAGTCACCAAATGAGCGATTTGATAACCACCCCAACTGTGTCCTTGTACGCCAATTCTATCTTTGTCAATAAAACCTTCTTTGATTAAAGCTTCTGTTCCAGATACTACTGAGTTATACGCGCTTCGTCCCGGATAACCAACTTCATAAGGAACATCCGGATTAAAGATCACATATCCTCTATTGCTGTAGTAACTGTAGTTTATAGTAGAACGGTGTGGGTATGGGGCGCGGTGTCTATGCAAGCCGTCTGTACTTCTTTCATAAAAATTAACGATCATGGGGTATTTTTTCTTGGGATCAAAACCTTGGGGCTTGACGAGCAAGCCTTTTAAGTTTTCACCTGTCTTGGAAACCCATGAATACAATTCAACCGTTCCCCATGCATAGTCTTTTTGCTGAGGATTTGCCTTACTTATTTTTATTTGGTTTTTAAAATTCAGATCACTTGCAATCAAATCTGGGAAGACTTGGTAATTCTCTTTTGTAAAAATCAATTTGTCTGCGTTCCTGGCTTTTTGAACATTTCGTGTAAAACGAAAAGGACCGGATTCTAATTTAGTTTCTATTCCCGTTTTCAAATCTACATTTACAAATCCTGCTTCTTTCGTTGTTTCATTAAAAAATTGGAGTAAAATTGTCGCATCTGGTTGAATAAATCTTTCTTCTTTATCTAACCGAATGTACCTGTACTTGATCTTTTTTTCCCGACCAGAAGTTATGCGTTTTGCTTTGCCTTTCCCGTCAGGATTCACTTTCCAAATGTCATATCTGTCGTAAATATAAACATTGGCATCCTCCGCTTCCCAAGCCATGGTCCGATAAGAAAATGGAATCATCGGCCGATCATTGATCTCATCAAAAAAGAATGCTTTCTTGTTGTTCGTAATTCGCTTGCTTTTCCTTTTTTCAATTGAAAAGCTGTGCCAAGAAGTATCTCTTTGATCAAACCAATAAGCATATTTTCCACCAGGTGAAAAACGGGTTGAACCTTTCACTTCGCTCAGTACTTTTTCACTTTTTCCCGATTTAGCATTGATCAAATATAAATCTCTTGCTGATGGAAATCCTTCCCAAGAAACTTTATGAAAATAGGGCCTTTCATTATAACCAATAAGATATTCACTGTTCCCACGATTTCCTTTTATAACATTTGGAATATTTTGATTTCCTAATTGGACAAAACTCTTATCCGAAAGGTGGTAAGCTGATAAATGGGAACGGTTTTTTTCATCATCCGCTTTGACTTCTTGTTCGGTGTACAAAACCGGATCTTTGTAATGCCAGACTTCAACATTTACGATTTCATTATCCAACAAATTGGTGTCACGCAAAGCTGGTGGAGGTGCAATACCAAAGAACAAGGTTTGATTGTCATCTGAGAACTCAAGTTTTCGATTATTAGAAATCAACCAAGATTTAGGAACAAAAGCAGATTGATTGTGCAGAATGACTTTTGCAGAATCCATTCCATTTTGGTAATGATGCAATTGATAAGGTCTTACTTCATTTGTCGTTGTATCCAAATCAGAAAGGAATGCAATTTGGCTCCCATTTTTATTAAAACTCAATTTTTTATAATTCCCTTTTTCACGATGCAATGGTTTGAATTTATCATTCTTTAAATCCAACAAATATACCCCCGCAAGAAAAGCAGAATCTCCTTTGCTATTAAAAGCCAATTGTTGACCTTCTTCAGAAAAAAGATATTCATCTACATTGAGAAAATATTCCTCCGCTCCAGATGACAATTCTCTCACAACCAATAAATCCGTTTTATTTTTCTTTAATGCTTCGGTGTCTGTTGAATCAATCGCATCTGATTTCATCCCGAACATTTTATAAGCCATCCATCCTTCTCCTTTTTTGGGTGTCTTGTAAGACTGGATATTTGGAACTTTTGCATACTCCTTTTTTGCAATATCAAAAATCGCTAAGGTATCCTTTGGTATTTTATCTGTAGGAATTTTATTGCGCTTCATATTATCAAGCGAATCTACAGATGGCTTGATTTTAAAAATGAGAAAATTACTATCGTTGGAAAAAACGGGAGAAACCCCTCTTGGAAATGAAAACTCTTGAATCGAGGAGGTATTTTTGAGATACAACACAGCATCTCCATCTTCTTTGGTAAGGCAATAAGTAACCCACTCACCATTGTCAGAAATGGACTGTGATTTTATAGTTGTCCAAATATCGAACACGTTTGGATCCATTTTGAGGTTTTGGGCGTTAATAGTCCCGAACACCATTATATATAGTCCAATTAATAGTAAAGAATTGTATCTCATATCTTTGCTTAGGTTCTTCTTTTTAAAGGAAGTTGTTGTAAAATAGATAGTTGAATTATTTGCAAGGCATTAAATATCTGGTTTTTTGAGTATTTGAAGGATTATTTAGAACATTAGATTAAAATTTAACAGGCTAGCCTGAAATATCATTATTTAAGAAGAAAATAAATTCAAGGCTTAAAATCCTTTACAAAACCTCGAAATTGGAAAAATTAAGGTCTGCTCGAAAAACAAAATTGTTTTCTGAGGCCTGTCTTTCGACGAAAGTTTAAAATCATTAGATTAATGCGAAAACTAGCTATTGCATGGATTATAATATTTTAGCATCTTTAAATTATATTTCGAATGATATCCACTAAATATTTGAAAACCTAATTAATGTCCAAAACTAAGATCAGATTTGACTTGGATCCCGAAACTTTCGTTCGGCATTTTACTCTTGGTATCGTTGCTGTAAAACAAGCTTGGGTTTATATTAAAGATAATCGTCTTTGGGATGGTTTCTGGGAATATGGTTGGGTATCCAAATTGCTGATGTTAGGAGGACTTATAGTCGGTGGCACCTATTTCAATGTTTATTTGGAATGGTTAAGAGGACCTGAATCTGAATCCGTATTACAATCAGTAGTCAGTACAGGCGCCTTAGTTCAGGATTTTGCGAGAGAGAGCTATGATATGTTTTACAACGGGAGTATGAAATACTTAATCCTTGTATTAATGGAAGTTTTTATATTCCATGTAGTACGGCGTTGTTTCGAAATGATTTCTGGTAAAGAAATGGATTCTTCTTTTGAGGCATTTGTCCAAGCCCAAATCAGAATGCTAAAAGTTATTCTAAAATGTTGGATTCTTGAAATGGTTTTGACCATTGTAATTAGTGCAGCTTTAGGAATTTTTGGGTTAAATTTCATAAAACCCGTCCTTGTTTTTATTATTCAATGTTACTTCTTAGGCTTTGCAGTTATAGACAACTATTACGAAATGTTCGAAATGACAATCAGACAAAGCGAACAAGAAACTAGAGAAATTCCTGGATTAGCTTTATCTATCGGAATCATAGTTTGGGTCTTAATGATGATTCCTCTTGTTGGTGCTGTGATTGGTCCACTAATTGGCGCTGTAGCTGCAACGCTTGCACTTTACAAAATGAATCCAAATCGCATAACCTACGCGAGCAATGAACCTTTGATGTCGGCGTGAGGGTAGATAGTTAGACTATTAGATTGCTAGATTGTCTTTTACCTAATACTCTAGTAGTCTAACCATCTTTTAGCCTAGCTATCTAGCAGTCTAACCGTCTTTTTGCCTAACTATTTTTCAGTCTAACCATCTTTTTTCACAACCATTTGGCTCATCTCTTTGTTTGATTTACAATCAAATCAAATGAAGCATGTCTGACAAAAATTATATTGTAGCTGGAGGTAGTTCTGGAATTGGATTAGAGTTGGTTAAAAAACTGGCGCTAGAAGGAACTGTTTATGTATTGTCCAGATCACAGGATTCTTTATCAAATATCGAAAATGTTATCCCCATCACAATCGATTTAGCAAAGGATGAAATCCCTGCGGATGCTTTGCCTGAGGTCATACATGGAATTGCGTATTGCCCTGGAACCATCAATTTAAAACCTTTTCGTTCTTTAAAACTGGAGCAATTCCGTGAAGATTTTGAAATCAATTTGATTGGAGCAGTTAAAGTGATACAAGCTGGTTTAAAAGGAATGAAAAAAAGCGGAGGAGCAGGTGTCGTTCTTTTCTCTACAGTTGCAGTTGGTCAAGGGATGTCTTTTCATGCTTCGATAGGAGCAGCAAAAGGAGCGGTAGAAGGATTGACCCGTTCTTTAGCCGCCGAGCTTGCTCCAAAGATCAGAGTCAATTGCATTGCTCCTTCTTTGACTGATACACCACTTGCTGCAAAGTTTTTAGCGACGCCGGAGAAGCAGGAAGCTTCAGCCAACCGTCACCCTCTACGACGATACGGGTCTGCAGAGGAAATAGCCTCTTTTGCTCACTTTTTATTACAGGAGAAAGGTTCTTGGATGACGGGACAAATCTTGGGAGTAGATGGAGGTTTATCGCGATTGCGGTAATTGAATTTTCAAGTAAAATCAAAAACTACTTCAATTTCAAATCTGATTTTTCATATCTAACAAAACCATTTTTCATTGGCAATCGCCTTTTCAAATGCCAACACTTTCTGGCGATGTCTGAAGAGAGTTGAGGATTGTCATCTGAAAAATCCCGAAGATATTGATTCATCATATTGTGATCGGCGATGTCTCTGCGAAAAGATTTATCTGATTTCCTATTTTCTAAGGCTCGCCACATGTCAATGGCATCTTGCATTGTTTTTCCTGAATTGGCTTTGGCCCAATCCATAAAATCTGTGTTAAAAGAAAATTCATCTCCAAGGTGGAGTGTCATGAACTTCCTAAAGTTCTGACCAAAAGAAACATTGTCTGTCAAAGGTGTTGACAAACTCAATGTTTCTTTTGACCAGTTGAATTTTGATTTTGGTTTCTTTTTAATTGTAGCTTGTACTTTTCCATCGTTGTCTAAAAAGTACATGATTCTATCTCTGAGCTGAAACTTACTACCATTCATCGGTATCTTCAAGTTGCGACATATTTCAATCATTTCAACTTTTAGCCAATACCAATTATTGAATTCCGAACCGCTTTTTATTTTTTCAAAAGGTGGTCTACTCATCATTAAATCAGAAGGTGTACAATCGTTTATTTTACTTTTACAAGCTTTCTACTCATCTCCCCTTTTCCGTTTGATATCTTCATTAGATAAACGCCATCGCTTGCATCACTTAGGTCAAATTCAAAGTTTTGATTAGAAAGGCTTCCTTCAACTTTTTGGCTTAAATATTTTTTGCCCGCCAAATCGTAAATAGCTATTTCGTAATTGCCTTTATCGTTAAACGCAACGGTAATATTTACTTTAGTTGAAAAAGGATTAGGGTTGACAACTAAACTATTCAAGTGCTCAACTTCAAAAGTATTTACAATCATTACTTCCACTGCTGCAGAAGTTGCTGTACAACCTGAGTCATTCGTGACTTCAACGGTGTAGCTACCTGACTCCGTTGCCGTATGCGTTACAGAAGTCGATCCGTTTATTATTTGGCCGTTCAAATACCACTGATAATTGGCAAAACCTGCTTGAGCCGTTAGCATGTTATCCATCGCAGTTACTGCACCTGCAGTAAAAGGATTTCCACCTGCCAAACGATAAATACTTCCATTCCCCATATTGGCGACATATATTTCCCCATCAGATCCTTCTCCAAAAGCGGAAATCTGAAAGTTAGAAAAATTCCCTACTACATTATCCGTATATCCACCAGAACCATCTGGTGTCAAGCTCCACATTCTTCCTGAACAATAATCTGCAAAGAAATAACTGCCGGTAAGATCAGGATTCATACAACCTCTATAGACATAGCCTCCAGTTACAGAACAATGCGTAAACCCAGCATGGTCATAATCAAATACCGGAGCGGTTAGTTCGCTTACATCAGGGCAACCAGCAGTATCAAAAGTTGCATTCCCTTCGTAGCATTTCCAGCCATAATTTTCACCACCGGTACTCGCTGCGGGTTGTCTATCAATTTCTTCGCGATTTCCTTGGCCAACATCTGCCATCCATAAATCACCAGTCATTCTGTCAAAATTGAATCTCCATGGATTCCGAATCCCATAGGCCCATATCATATCCAATGCATTTGGATTTCCTACAAAAGGATTGTCAGCTGGGATTTCGTATGGACCATCTACATCAACATCAACTCTTAAAAGTTTACCCAACGGTATACCCAAATTCTGAGATCGATTCCCAGGGTCACCTCCTGCCCCACCATCACCAAAACCAATGTACAAATAGCCATCCGGTCCGAAAGCCAAATCACCTCCGTTGTGATTGCCAAAAGGTTGATCAACAGTCATAATTTCTTTTTCTGAAGAAGGGTTACTGAAGTTTGGATTATTTGCATCTACAGTAAATCTTGAAATTTGAGAATCTCCGGAGTTGTTGGTATAATGAACAAAGTAATAACCATTATTAGCATAGTCTGGATGGAATGCTAAGCCAAGCAAGCCTTGTTCTGATTGGCCACCTGTAGAGATAACCAAATTGTCAATATCCAAAAACGGTATTGCTAAGCCATTGCCATTTTCATCAATAATTTTAATTTTCCCAGCACGCTCAACTATAAATAATCTAGCATCACCAGCATTGCTAATCGAGACTGGTGAACTAAAACCATTTTCGTATAAATCCAAAGTAACTTGTCCAAAAGCAGCCGAAGAAAAGGCAAAAAGACAAAGCAGGCAAAGTAATCTTGACAACATATTTATTAATTTATTCTCTTTAAAATTTAAACAGACAGTATAAGGGTAGAATCAATTTAACGCAATTTTGGATTGGTTAAGTGGTGCAGCGAAAATTGGATTTACGATAAATTGGAAAGAAAATTAATCCTTCAATTTATTAGTTGACTTAATTCCGTGAACTACTTAAATGCAAGTTAACAAAGAAAATCAGGATGTGTTTTCAATTCTTTTTGTGTGAATAGTTTACGACAAAAAAAACGACGGCTAGTTGACCTACTGCAAAATCATCTTGAAGGTTTTACTTGATTCATTGGTTGAAATTCGATAAAAGTAAATGCCTTTCGCATTAAGCGTACTTGCATCAAGAGTGAATTGGTGTTCTCCAGTAGGAAATTCACGATGGAATGTTTGCAATATTCTTCCATTAAGATCCATCAGTTCTATTTGAACTTCAGCATTCTTATCAAGTTCAAAAGGAATATGAGTGATACTTGAAAAAGGATTGGGATAGTTTTGGTAAAAAACAATATTACTCGTCGCGTCATTTAAGGAAACTATTCCAGTCTCATTTTCAAGATTAATTCCTCTTGAAATTCCATTTGGATCAAAAACCAAAGAAGGAATTAAAGCATTGTCGAACTGGATCGAATTGTTGATATTATTTTTAGATTTTTTGAATTTTAATCCAAACAAAGGTTGATCGGAAGAAATGCTAATTCCATTATCGGAACCTCCTTCATCGTACCAAATCATCCCCAGTTTCCCTACTTCCAGTTCTCTAATTTCCACTGCTCCAAATCCTGTTAATTCTCCAGGAACTAATTCTTCAAAAATCAATCCTTCCTCAAATTGCAATGTAGTTTGCAATGCAGACAATTCATTAAAATTAGAAGATCTAAAATAATAAATCACTTCCCCTTCATTATCGTTTTCAGAATTCACTTGCAATTGCAAATTTTGAACTGGCGCCATCGCAGGGTTCGCATCCAAGGTAACATCTCCAACTTTTATAGCTGTAAAATCTTGACCTAAAGAATTGTTCATCAAAGAACTGTAAGACAATTCTTCAGGAAAATTCTCTACCAATGGATTTAGTGGGTCAATGAATTGATAAGATTCAGGAACGAATCTCCAGGATTCATTATTCGGAAAAGCATTAATGTACAACAAGATCAATTGGCGAATAAAAGTAATATCCGATATGTTGACAGATCCACTTTTATTTACATCTGCTGCAATAATCTTATACGGAGAATCTAAGGTATCAATAAACAAAATATGTTGTTGGATTCTAAAAACGTCAAATACGTTTACACCATTGGAATGATTGATATCTTTATGTGGTTCAACGACATAACTGTTCCCTGCTGTCAGTCCACCGAAATCAAAACTTCCATCTCCAGCAGTTGTTTGAGAGGACGAAGAAGTACAGGACAATTCGACACCTAAAATACTTACCCCCAACTCATTTTGAACTAAGCCTTGGATATTTACATCCGCTAATGGGACAATTACTGAAACCGTTTGACATTGTACATCTGTATTGCAACTATTCGTTGCTGTCAAACAAATCGTATAATCTCCATCTGCCGCAAATACATGATTCGGAGGTGAAGCTGCATTACTTGTTGTCCCATCTCCAAAATCCCATAAATAGCTTGTGCCTCCATTACTTATATTCGTAAAGACATAAGTATCCGTGGAAGAACCAAGTTGCAATAAAAAATTACTTTGGGGATTCATTCCTGTATTCGTTAGTGCAATAGACTCAACTGCGGTACAACCTGTTCCGTCACTAACGGTCACACTATATGTTCCTTGTGACAAGTTGGTAAAATTGGTAGACAAGGTTGGACCATTTCCAATATCGAAAAAATAAGGAGAGGATCCTCCTGATGCTGATAAACTAATTCGGCCATCACCATTGCCACAGGTCTCGTTAATTGTATTGACAACTGTTATGGCAGGCTCGCCGAGGTCACTAATTTGCAAACTTACAGAAGTGCTACAAGTGTTGGCATCAGAAACTTGAATGGAGTAGTTTCCAGGAGCGAGGTTATTAAAATTATTCTGACTTTGTGGGCCATTTCCTATATCGTAAGAATAAGGCGCTTGTCCTCCAGAAACGTTGACACTAAAAGATGCATTGTTCACACCACAGCTTGCATTATTAACATTCGCTAAAATAATTTGTGGAGTACCTTGTTGCGCAATAGTAAAAGCTACTGATCCTGAACAAGAGTTTCCATCCAAAACCTGAACGGTATACATACCTGCTGCGAGACCTGAAAAAACATTATTACTTGTTGGACCATTTCCAATATCATACTGCAATGCTCCCGTTCCTCCTGTCACGTTGATTGTTGCAGAACCATTATCCAGGTTACAATTGGCTGGATTATTATTTGTCACAGATGCACTCAATGCACAAGGAATTGAGATCGTAAAACACGCTGCATAATCCGAAGAGTTGCTTTGCGAAATATGAATCGCAGTAAGGGTTTCTCCTCCTTGGAGAATAACTGAATTTTCGAATGGCGCAGTCAACTGCCAACTATCATTACTAACTGTTGCTGAACCTAAGAACACTCTGCCTTGACAAGGTCCTCCAGCACAGCTTTGATCATCTTGAATATAAACATCAACGCTTCCTACACCTGTTGCAGTTCCTTGAACAGAGATAGTAGTAGCAGCAGCAATCACGGGAGCCTGCAAAGCACCATTGGCATTCGCAGACATTAATATAGCATCAAAACTATTGCAATAAATTTCATTTTGCAAAACTGCACAACGGTCTGAATTATTAGAGATCCGAACTGCTATTTCATTGTTGGCAATAATGTTCGCTTCTCCTGGAAGGTATCCTCCAATAATATTATCATCTCCTCCATCAGAAATAATAATTCCACAATACTCATTTCCTTCTACATTATTTTGATCATAATCTGTTCCTAAAATATTCCCTCGAATGAGACAATTTTCGGCATTGGATTTAAGTACAATCGCACAGCCATTCCAAGGGCCAGAATTAGGAGCACCAGGAAAGAAGTCCAAGTCCCAACCGTTGGCATATATGACATTGCCTTTATTTACATCTCCAATAATACAAGTATCCGCTAAAGTTAAATCAATGGCATCGTCTGGAAAGTTTCGAATTTCAAAACCATAAATTTCACAATTATCTCCTCTTACCCATATTGCATTATGTGGAGCTGTCCATGCATAAAAATCTCCATCCAAAATAATTTGTGGTCTGAAGTCTACAACTCCAAATCCAGGTTGAGTAGTTGCGTCCAGAATTGTTGCTTCATCTAACAAGGCGGGTAAAGGCAATGAAGAGGTCTCTCCTACTCTGATGATGTGAGGTCCAGTTCCGGGAATATTAAATTCTATTTGATTCGGTCCAAGATTAGCATTGGCGCATTCAATAGCGGCTCGCAATGATCCGGGGCCTTCATCATTCGTGTTGTCAACAGTCAGTGTTGAAGAACCAGAACAAGCATTGCCAGTTACGGTATAGCAGCTTGCGAAAGTAGAAGAGTTGCCAGTGTTATCAGTAACAATGGCTGTGATCGATTCGCCTCCATTAAGCGTAATTCCATTTGCAAAGGGCGCAGAAATGGTCCAGTTACTTACGTTCACACTTGATTGACCAATTAAGGTTGAGCCTTGACAAGCAGCTGATGGACAAACACTAGAGTCACTTACATATAATTCGATCAATGCACCTACCTGCGCAGTACCTGTAACAGCATTTATTGTCGCAGAAGTAATCACTGGTGCTTGAATATTATTATTACCACCGTTCGCTAAAAACACTCCACTAGTGTCATTGCAGAAAAGTCTATTTTGCGTGATAAAGTTATTAACTGAATTATCTATTCTTATTCCTGTTGCGTTTCCAATTATCAAATTAGAATTTCGGATTTGATTGGCACTTGCACTTCGAACAAGGATTCCACAATATTCATTTCCTAAACCTAAAACAAGATTTTCATTTGTTCCAATTATATTTCTTTCTACAATACAGTTATTAGATCCTTCTCTGATTACAATTCCGCAACCTTCCCAAGGTCCAGAGTTTGGAGGATTTGCATTTGGAAAAACATCTAAATCCCAGCCATTATTATAAATGATATTGCCTCTTCCTGGGCTTCCTATAATTACATTATCTGCATTTTGAACATCTATTCCATCATCTGGGAAATTCCTAATTTCTAATGCATAAATAGCACAATCGTTTCCTTGAATAAAAACCGCATTGATAGGTGCATCCCAATTATGAGCACTTCCATCGAGAATAATTTTAGGACTCTGATCACCATTAATACCAAAACCATTTTGCGTTGAACCATCGATCACTGTTCCTGGATCTGTCAATGTAGGCAATTCCAATCCGGTAGTTGCTCCCACCAAAATAATCTGATCAGCAGACCCTGGGATATTGAAAAATATATTATCAGGACCTGGATTTGAATTAGCCAGATCGATGGCATTTCGAAGTGAACCTGCTCCTGTGTCATTTGTATTGACAACAATAATCTGCGCAGTCAATGTTGAACATTGTAGGCAAAAGAATAAAACGGTAAATAAAGACACCAGCTTTGCTCGGGTAGAGTTGACGTTATCCATTGTTCGGTTTTAGGTGAATAATATGTCCAATTGAGTGTTCCCTTTTGGGATTTGGGGTGAGTGTTCTCGTGGTGGGTAAGGATTATAAAGTATTGTTTATTAAACAATTACAATGTCATGTTTTCCAAATATAAAGATAATAAAAAAAAGGTGTGCAATTTTAGAAAATAACATTTATTTAATGTTTACCGTCTAAGTAACAAAGCAAATCCAACTGTACGAGCATTCTAGATAGAAATTGGCTATAAAAAACTAGGAAGTAGGTGGAAACTTTGCTCCTATTAAATGCGAAAAACAAAATCTTCAATTTTCCTATTTGCAGGCTTTTTTTCAAAACTTTAAGTCAATATTTCCACAGCCTTAATCCAAGTAAATCAGTTCTTGTTTTCATCATTTTCGAAAAAAATATTTTTTTTTCAAAAGCCCTTGATTTGAGAGGTAAAAAGACCGTATATTTGTTAGGACCAAAACCGATAGCATTCCTGATTGCATATGGATGTGAAATGAGCAGTTTTTTGAATTTAAAGTACATAAAACTTTAAAAATCAGAACAAAACATATTACTTTTGCTCACATATTCCAGTTCAACTTTTAATTTTGTTTTTTTAGGAAAATCTCCCTCATACCCTGTTTAGGGTACTGCTTTTGGAATTTTTTGGTACACCCAATTCCTATTGCAACTTACTTGGACCGAAGTTTTTCGTTTTTAAAACAAAAAATGAGCATTGTAATCGACAAACACCCATGAAGTATATCTTTATCAATATACCCGTTATATCCACTTTTTTTATTGGAATGTTCTTCCTGATGTCTCCTGACACCAGTAATCGTTCTATTGAAACGCCTCCGACACCAAGCCAAGAAGAATTACAAATTACCAATCAAGGATCAACATATGAAAGCACAGCGATGTGCCCTATTTGTAATGTGACTGACTCTCTTGCTTTGATAAGACTGTATCAGCAAACAGCAGGCTGGGCATGGACTGGACAACCTTGGCAGACTTGGCAAAAAGTATGTATGTGGTCGGGAATCACATTAGACAGTGATGGCTATGTCACCGAAATCTTTTTGAACAACCGAAATCTTACTGGGCCACTTCCTACTGAAATTGGTGACTTCAGCCGATTGGAAAAACTACAAATTGATAATAATAATATTAATGGAAGTATTCCTTCTTCCATAGGAAACCTGAGCACTTTGGAGGTTTGTTTCATTGACGACAATGAATTGGTCGGTGATATTCCAGAATCAATGGGTGACCTAAATAGTTTGGTTACTCTATTTATGGACAATAATGAATTGACAGGAAACATACCCACTTCCATGGCAACCATGTCTTCTTTGCAAGATTTTCAGTTTTTCAACAATAATATTGATAGCGTTCCTAATCTGCTAACGATTACAAGCTTGCTTCCAAATAAACTCCGGATGCAAAATAATGCTTTGACCTTTGATGACATCTTACCCAATATGGGTTTCCAAATGGGGGTGCATTATCGTCCACAAGATTCAATCTGGTTAACCCAAACATTGACCGCTCAAACAGGATCTAATTTCATTTTGGACCTTGACATTGACGATGGCATCACAGACAATAAATACAATTGGTATAAAGATAATGTTTGGCTTTTTGAAACCAATGACAATAATATTGCCTTCAATGGAGTACATTGGTCGGATGCTGGAGACTACAGATGTGTTGTAACTAATGACGGAGCTCCTCTACTTACCCTCTATTCAAGAACAACAACACTTGTGGTTGAATGTGGCGTAAGCATTGAAAACATAAACCCAACGGTTTGTAATGATCAAGAAGTAGTTATAAACGGAATCACTTATAATTCTCTTAATCCTTCAGGAACTCAATCTGTTGGTCGAGATCAATATGATTGCGACTCTATGTTGAATATTAGTTTAAACTTTTATACTATTCCTACGGGAATGGTAACGGATACTCTATGTGATGGAGGAAGTTTGATGGTAAATGGTACGATGTACAACCAAGGTAATCCTTCTGGTTCTGAATTTTTACCTGATGCAAGTCATCAGGGTTGTGACTCTTTTGTAAATATCAATCTTTCTTTTTATACGCCTATTGCCGCTGGAAATTTTAATCAATCGTTATGTGAAGACGAATCCGTAGTAGTGAATGGAACAACCTATAACATGGGCAATCCTAGCGGGACAGAGAATTTGCCCAATGCGAGTTTCCAAGGATGTGATTCTACAGTGTTGGTCAACATTACTTTTTTCAGCAATCCGGTCAATCAAATTGAAGATGAATTATGTCCGGATGGTTTTATAGTTGTTAACGGGACAAGATATGACTCGGCAAACCCTACTGGGACCGAAAATTTAACGAACCTAAGTTTTAGAGGTTGTGATTCAATTGTAAATGTGGATTTAAGTTTTGCAGCTATTGCAAGTTCAAATTATTTTAGTACTATTTGTCCTGAGGAATCTGTTGTTGTAAATGGTACAACCTATAATATGGCTAATCCTTCTGGGACCGAAACCCTTTTTGCGATTACTGACCTAGGATGTGATTCAATTATAAATGTAATGCTTGATTTTCATGCGCCAGCAGTTGGTAATTTGAATTCAATTATTTGTGAAGACGATCAAGTTATAATAAATGGAACTATTTACGATAAAAACAATCCTACTGGAAGCGAATTTTTAGATGACGCCAATTTCCGAGGATGTGATTCTACCGTTAATGTCAATTTATCCTTTTTTCCTGTTGCTAGCAGCACAACAAATCCACGTCTGTGCTCTGATGAATCCGTTTCGATTAACGGCGCCATTTACAACGCAGCAAATCCTACTGGGGTTGAAGTATTGAACAATGCTAATTTCAGAGGTTGTGATTCGACGGTGACGATTTCTGTAATTATGGTCAATGATGCTACTCTGAATTATGACCCAATCCTTTGTGAAACAGAATCTGTTGTTGTCAATGGAACCAATTACAACTTCAGCAATCCTACTGGAACAGAAATTTTTTCTAACGCAAGTTATACTGGATGTGATTCTATCGTGAGTGTAAACCTTACTTTCCATACTCCTGCGACAAGTACTGTCAATTCTATATTGTGTAATGATGAAAGCATGACTGTGAATAGTGTGCTTTACAATGCTGCCAATCCTAGTGGAACAGAAATCGTTTCAGGAGGAGGCCAGTATGGTTGTGATTCTACGATAACGGTTGATTTGCAATTTCACGATATCGCTTCTAGTAATTACAACGCTACATTATGTCAAGATGAATCCGTGGTTATTAATGGTATGGTTTACAATTTTGCTAATCCAACTGGAACGGAAATCCTTACAAACTCCAATTTCCAAGGATGTGATTCTACTGTATCTATAAACCTAAACTTCTATTCACCGATTCTCAACACTATAGATAACACGCTTTGTACTGGAAGTGCGATCGTAGTTAATGGTACAACTTATGACGCGACAAATCCTAACGGGACGGAGATCATGACCAATGCAAGTTTTCATGGCTGTGATTCAACTGTTTTGGTTGATCTTACTTTCGATGATATTTCTACGATGGACTTTTTCGAAACGTTTTGTCAAGGAACATCTGTCAATATCAACGGTACGGTATATGACGCAGGCAATATGGTTGGTACTGAAACCATTACTGGTGGATCCTATTTAGGTTGTGATTCTGTAATTTCTGTAAGTCTTTCTTTTTACGATATGCCAGAAGGCAGTGAAAATGGTATCCTTTGCTTAGATGAATCGATCACTGTCAACGGAACTATTTACAATGCAGGTAACCGTACGGGAACTGAAACATTGACTACAAGTAGCTGGAGAGGATGTGATTCATTGGTTACGATTGATCTCAACTTTTATGACCCAATAGTAAGTGATTTCTCACCATCTCTTTGTGCAGATGAAACTACAATGGTTAATGGAACTATATATGGAGCAAGTAATTTAAGTGGAACGGAAGTATTGGCAAACGCCAGTGCAACAGGATGTGATTCAACTGTGAATGTATTGGTCAATATCATTTCTATTCCTACTGGTGCTTTTACACAAACGCTTTGCTTCGGTCAAACTATTTCTATTAATGGAACTGTTTACAATGAAACAAACTTTTCTGGTTTAGAAACTATTCCCAACGGAAGTTATCAAGGCTGTGATTCTTCATTTACAGTTGACTTGACCTTTACAAATTTCAGTTTAGAAGAAGTTGATCAGACGCTTTGCTCGGGTCAAGAGATTACTGTAAATGGGATAATTTATAACGAAGGTAATCCAACAGGTACAGAAACAATCACAGGAGGTTCTTCTTCTGGTTGTGACTCAATCATTACTGTTACCTTGGCTTTTGTTCAAGATATTTCTTTTAATTTAGTTGAAACCTATTGTTCAGGTGAAAGCATAATTGTCGGAACAGATGTTTTTGATGAGACCAACCCTAGCGGAACGGTTCTATTAAGTAATTCAAGTTATCTGGGTTGTGATTCAACGGTAAATGTTGATTTGACTTTTTACAACGCAAGCTCTTTTGATTTGAATAATACATTTTGCAGTGGTGGTTCTATTTCTGTAAACGGAGTAGTATACGACGAAAGCAATCAAGATGGTCAAGAGACCATTGTGGGAGGCAGTTTCCGTGGTTGTGATTCTATTGTAAATATTGATTTGACATTCCAAGAAGAAGCTGTAGAAGATATCATTCAAAATCTTTGTACTGGACAATCTCTTCTTGTAAACGGTGTGGTATATGATGCAGGAAATCCCATTGGACAAGAAACCATTCCCAATGGTAGTTTCTATGGATGTGATTCTATTATAAATATAGACCTTAATTTTAATGACCAAGTAGTTGAAAATATAAATGGCAACTATTGTAATGGACAATCTATTACCGTTAATGGCAGTGTTTACAATGCAGGCAACCCAATGGGACAGGAGTTGATTCCGAATGGCAGTGTGTTTGGTTGTGATTCTGTAATAAATGTAGCGATGTCTTTCTTAGATGAGGCCGTTGAAAACATTATCGAAACGTATTGTTCTGGTGAATCGATTACTGTAAATGGCGTTGTTTATGATGAGGACAATGCGATGGGACAAGAAATGATTCCGAATGGTAGTTTTTATGGATGTGATTCTACCATAAATGTCAACCTTACTTTCAGTGATGAAGTAGTAGAAAACATTAGTGGAAATTATTGCAATGGTCAAGCGGTTACAGTGAATGGTGTCGTATATGATGCGGACAATACAATGGGACAAGAAATGATTCTGAATGGTAGTTTTTACGGTTGTGATTCTATTATCAATGTTAATCTTACCTTCTCCAATCCAAGTTCTACGATCAATGAAAGTATTTGTAACGGCGCAAGTTATCTTTTGAACGGTACTGAATATGATGCTCAAGGAACTTATACCGAAATCATCCCTAATGGCTCAGCGCAAGGCTGTGACAGTACGGTGGTTTTAAACCTCGAAGTTATTGAGGACAGCAGCTTGGAATTTGCAGCCGCTTCTCATAACGGTGATGAATGTGGAGGTGAAATAGCACTTGATGCAAACCTTCCTAGCGGTGCGTTGGGACAATGGACTACTAGCTCCGGAGCAATCATAGAGAATCAAGACCTCGCTCAAACATTTGCAAGTGAATTGCCTGCAGGAGAGAGCACTATTATATGGACGCTATCAACAGAGTTATGTGGAGATTATTCAAGTGATACCTTATTCATTTCTACAGAGCGTGATCCAATCGCAGCAGATGATGCAGAATCTCTTACAGAAGAAAATATTTTAATTGACATCATTCAGAATGATCAATTATTTGATAGTCCAGGTCAAAATATCAGACTACTTTCTCAACCAACAATCGGTACAGCGATTCTCGAAAACAATATGGTGGCCTACTCTATTGAAGAATCTTTTAACGGCATTGTTAGTTTTGATTATGAAATTTGCCGAATCGATTGTGAGAATCTTTGTGCTACTGCTACAGTCCGAATAGATGTGGCGTTTGAAGCAGAAAAAGTAAATATTCCCGGAGGTATTACGCCAAATGGTGATGGTCTCAATGACCTTTTCGTAATAGATGACATCGAGTTGAATCCAGAACTTTATCCGAATGCTGAACTTATTGTATTCAATAGATACGGTGATGAAGTCTTTGTTGCACAGCCTTATCAAAACGATTGGGATGGAACCAACCAAAAAGGACAAGAGCTTCCTCATGGTACTTATTACTATGTATTAAGATTGAATACTGGAAATGGACAAACCTATAAAGGTGACGTCACCATTCTTAAGTAAATTATTAAAACGAAACCTTTGTTTGTACTAAGACATTTTCCTGCCTTATACGCGGCGGTCTAGATTATAATTCTAAATATTCCGTTTCTTTAATACGCTGTGTAATCTACGCCATTCAAATAATGAACATTTGGTTAAATATTTGAATTACTCAGATTAAACAGCTTTGTTAATCAAGTTGTTTGGCATTTAGAAAAACCAAGTATTGAATTCATGTTTCGGACCTTACCATTATTATTAATTCTAAGTTTTCTTTTTCTTTCGACTATTGCTGTTGCAGATGGTGGTCCCTTTTTTCAAAAAGCAGACGACTTTTTTACTAAATATGTAAAAGAAGGCAAAGTCAACTATACTTCCATTGCTGCTGATCCCAGTACTTTGAATGAGTTGGTTTTGTTGATAGAAAAGTTCGATCTAAATCAATCTTCTGATCAAAATTACTTAAAGGCTTTTTGGATCAATGCTTACAATATTGCAGCGATAAAAATTGTAGTGGATCATTATCCTGTAAAATCTCCTTATGATATTCCTGGTTTTTTTGAAAAAATAAAACTCAACTTTGCAGGTGAAACTTTAAGCTTAGATCAGCTGGAAAAGAACCGAATTTTTAAACGTTTTGAAGATGCGCGTTTGCATTTGGTATTGGTGTGTGCAGCAGAAAGTTGTCCTCCTATTCGGAATTCTGCTTATTTCCCTAAAACTTTGGAAAGTGAATTAGAAGAGCAATCCAAGAAGGCCATTAATCAAAAAGGTTTTCTAACTACTAAAAACGGTGATCTTGAATTGCCAGAATTTTTCAGATGGTATGTTCATGATTTTGGAGATACAAAAGCATTTATAAGTAAGTATACGGAAAAACAGATTCCTCAGGATTGTAAAATAAAGTACCGAAAATACGATTGGACGTTGAACGATTATTCAGCAAAAAGAAGCACCTCTCTTCAACCCTACCGTACTTCTCAGCTTATGCAAAAAGGGCAAAATGAACTCAAATTGTTCAATTCCATTTATACGCAAAGAATGAAAGACGGATTCACTTCTTTCAATTCAAGAAGTACTTATTACTCCATGTTTGGTCAGTATTTACACGGTGTAAATAATAATTTGAATATTGGTTTTGACCTTGTTTACAGATCCAATTTATTGAATGACTTTGATCGGAATTCTGCGTTTCATGCTTTCAATTTTAGAAGATACGAGAAGTATAAAACTTATCCTTGCAGCGAAAGTGGTTCGAATAATTTAGCGAGCAATTCCCCTTGCCATGAAACGCAAGGAAATCCAGAAAGCCGCATTGATACTTTGAGAACGTTTGACGGAGCGGCTGTAAAAACTAGAGCTGATTTTGGTTTATCTAGTTTTGGGCCTAAGTTTAAAATCAATCCTGTAAAAAAATGGAAGAGCTTAAGCTGGCAGCAAACATTTTACATCCCTATTAAAAAATCTGTCGATGGCAATTACATTTCATTTACACAATTGTTTTTTGATAAACCAATCGGTGCAAAATCTCAATTATTTGTAGAAGCTAGTGCATGGACAATCGTAGCACCGAATTATAGAAACAGTGTTTTCTTTAAAATCTTTTACTCTTATTTCCCAACCAAACGGTTAACCCTATATGCTATGACTTCTATTCCTACGGAATTTGGTGTTGGGTCAAAATATTTAATCAGTCAAAATTTAGAGTTGGAAGTTTTGTTTACTCGATATACGTCGTTGGGATCCGGAAGTAGGGATATACAGCCTAGTACGATTAATTTTGGGGTGAGGTCTACTTGGTAGGAATTCGTCTCGGGTTAAGAACTCAACATCAATTATTATTATTTTTTTAAAAGAAAGAATCGTTTATTCGTATTTTTGAACCACGGAAGATGCACAGAAGATCACTGGAGTTCTTCTGTCGCGGAAAGAATAAGAAGGACACAGAAGAAGGCTTTTTGCTTGCGTAAAAAATGGACGTGGCACAGGAGGAGAAAGAGTTTACCATGTAAGAAATATAAGGGCATATAAGGATGGACGCGGTCGATCGACTTCAATGAACTTATATTGCTTATATGGTTCAAAAAAATATGGTTCGGATTCGTCGGCTTTTTGTTCTTACCCAATTCAAGTATGCGATTGATCAAAGCAACGAAATCGCCAAGCTCGCCCGCAATGCCACATTGTCTTTAAAGTCCGTCTTTCCATATGGCCCGTATCGGTAAAATGCACCAAATGATAAATCAAGATACATGGCGCCCAAATAAGGAATACGGATTAGGTTTTCCAATAAAACACCACTTTCGTAAAAGCCTTTTTCCATTGTATCAAAAAACATAAAACGATGCGCTTCCGGGTTTTCTAAATTCCCAAAGCCAATATTTTGTGCAATTGCAAATTGAGGAGAAGACCATTTACTTTGGTATAAGTAAGAATTGAATTTGTGTTTAAAAAAGAAATGAACGTAACGGTCGGAAAGAAACTCGTAAGCTTCCATGGTTTGAAATTCAAGGAATGGACTTAAGAACCTAAACTCCAAACCGATCCCGTTGCTGCTAAATAATTTTGAAGCGGGCAATTCACCTGAAACATAACCCATGTCCAACCTAATTCTTGTTGTGCCTAAGTTTCGCAAACTTAGATTTTGATCCAACCGAAACAAATATTTGTTGTAGTCAAAATTGCCATCGAGCACATTACTCAAGCCCTTTGCAAATACAAATTGAATGGTTGGATAGGACGTTCCTTCGGAAATCTTTTTACCAAAAGCATTTATAAAACGTTCTGCAAAAGCATACCGGAGTCCAACATGCAATTCTGTAATGGAATATTCTGTATTGATTGCATCTGAATTGTTTGGATTGTAGGAGTAAGAATATAAAGGCTGAAGTTCCTGTCTTTTGATTCCCATTTTCAATTGGCCATATTTAAACAACCAACCTTGAATCGTCAATTTTTGTTCTTCTAAACCATCCATTCTTGTTGCGAAAAATTGCCGACTCACAAAACCTGAATTCTCTAACAAATAGTTGTTTCCTGGTTCTTGCAAATCTTTTACAACAGATGCACTTAGCGTCCAGTCCTTTTTTCGAGAAATTTTATACGTAAGTCCCATTCCATATTTCCAACTTTCATCCAAAAAACCATAGCCTACATTCCCATTTAGAAACAGCCTTTTACTGAAGTAACGATTGGTCTCTATGCCGAAACCAAGGCGGACTTCTTCAAAATCATTTAAGCGAATTACATCCTCAATAGGAATGTCAAATTTCTTGAAAGCAATTTTACCAAAATTGATGCCTTCAATAAAGCGCAGTTTGCTGTCAAATTTTTTAGCTGTACCGACCGAATCCATAAAAACATAGGTTGCCTTTTCTTTGGTACTTAAAGCCTCACTTCGTTCGAGTTCCCAAACCGAATCGGTAGCATGGTGCGCTTTGTCTGAAATTTCAAAAAGCATTTCATCAAAAGTTTCTTTTTCAAAAACGGGATCAAAGTTTATCTTTTTAATGTAACTCCTTCCTTTCAGTTTGGTGCTTAAAAATTTGTCTGGATATTTTTTGAATACGGCTTCATAATTCAATTGATTGGGAAACCAAAACCGCCCTTGTTCAAAAGTATATTTCTGTTCTATTTTAATATTTAGAAAAGAATTTCGATCTGGTTCAGCAATCACATTTTGAATCGCGTATCCATTTGTATTAATGTACAATACACCTTTCAGTGCATCAAAGGATTTTCCTTTTTTAGATTTAAAAGAAATAATAAAAACGGAATCCTGTTTTTGATAAAGTGTATCTTCAATGTTGAAAAAATATTTATTCGTACTTCCGGGGCTTACTGGATTTAAATATTTTTTGTCTCCAAGAGCAACAAGGTCTTCGTAAAATGAAAAGGGTTGGATAAGATTTGCCAAGGCTGCAAACCGAGGTTCCTGTAAACCAGAAACTTTATTCTGCAAAACAGTTTCTTCATTGTCTTTTGGATATCTGAATTTCCTTTCTGTCAAGGATTCCATCACCAAAAAATGTTGATCGACCATCTGGTCCATCATTTTCATCATATTGTTGTCTCTAAATTCTAAAATTTTAAGTCGCTTTTTTTTCGCAGCTCTATCGGCTATTAACGCGGATTTCTCACCAACAAAATCTACAATGACTTTATTATAAGTTTGACAACTAAAGGCCGCTCTTTTTTCTGGATTATTGGAATCTCTATTTTGTGTAACTTGTCTTATGATTCGATGCGCAGGATTCTCCCCTGCGACGACAACTGCTTCTTCTAATTTATAAGTCTTTTCAATCAAAGTAATCTTCAATACGCCAGATTCTTTTGCCGGTTCTACCCGTAAAGTTTCATATCCTACATATCTCAATTCAAGGAAAGAAATCGCTTCTTTATTTTCAATAGAAAATTTTCCATCAATATCCGTTACCACCCCGTTCGAGGTTTCTCCGTTTATCAAAACATTCACAAAAGCCAAAGGATCTCCAACGTTATTAGAGACCAATCCTGAGAATGTATCTTGAGCAATTAGAAAATTTATATTACAGAACAGAAAAAGGAAGGTGATAATATTTTTCTGCATGATGACTAAACGTGAAAGAAGGGAAAAAATTATTTAGAATATAAAATTTGGTTTATTTGAAAAAAGTAAAGTAAATATAGAAACCTATAATGATGAATAAGCCATAAAGGAAATTGGATAAAAGATAAACCACCAATCCTTTTAATATCCCTTCTACCTTAGAAACATCAAAGACCATTGTAATATAGTAGAAGAAATACAAAGTTGTAAGGAGCATTAAAATACCCAAACCAACTTTTTGATGTATCAAAATTATAGGTAACATTGGCAATACCATAAAGGCTTGCGTTGCTATTAAAAAAGAGGTTATTACCAAATGCTCTGCAAAGTTTAGTTGTTGTTTTTTGAATAACAAAGCTGTAAGAATGGCTACAAAGGGAATACTAATTAGTTGAAAAGCACTGAGGTATTCTTTCATCAACAATTCTATCTTATCTCCATTAGCTTTTGAAAATAAGGGTATTTCACCAAGATTCCAGGTCTGACCCAGTGAATCTGCATCAAAAAAATAGAAAGAGATGAAAGTAGCAATTGCGACATTTAGAATAAGAAAGGAAAAAGGCTTTGTATGAAGCTTCCGTCGATTGGTGTATAAATACTCGTTTACAGCTTGTCTAGGGTCCAATAACATACTTTTTAAAGTGTAGAGGTACCCTTTTTCCAAGTTTAATTCTTTTAAAACCCCTTCCACG
>CALIAG010000025.1 GCA_938041325.1 uncultured Saprospiraceae bacterium
AATTTCGCTTCTCCTTAGCTAGCTGGGATAGAATAAAATAGTTATCAAATTCATACTGTTGTTGGCTCTACAGTTTTGCCAAAGCTCCAGAGGAGCGAAAACTTTATAGCTATATGTTTTAAAGTCAATTAAGCGCCGTAGGTGCGATATCTTAGATAGATCATCTCATGAATATTCATTTTTTTCCAACTCTCTTTGTTAAAACATAAACATATTTCAAAAGCAAATCTCTTTCGGGCACAAGAATCCCTTGCCTTTTTCGTTAAGAATCTTGATATTAAAAATCAACAACCAATCCTAGCATGCTCAGATATTTCTGCACCTTATTATTCCTTTTCTGCATTATCGTATTTTCTAATGCTCAAAAAATCCAATCAGGCTATATCATTACAGCCGCCCAAGATACCATTTCAGGAACATTAAATGTAGGCATCATGCAAACAGTTAGCCTAAAGACAAATGGAAAACCACAAAAATATGAAAAACAAGATTTGATCGATTATGGAGAAATTACATCAAATGGATTTAAATCCTGGTTTGCTAAAACAGCTTTCAAATCAGAAACGAAAAAAGGTTGCTTGTACTTCAATAACGGAGACAGCTTGAATTGCTTCATCTTGAGCCATAATTTGGATAGAGTAAAGTATGTACTTCCAAATAAAAAACCTGAAAAAGAAACGGTTAGTGAAATCACTTCATTCAATTATTTCGATGAAGAAAAAGGTTGGAAAGAATACACTGGGATGTCTATTCCTAGAACAGATCTTGTGGTAGTTAAAAAATCAAAAAGTAAAAAGGAGCCTACTTTCTCTTTTGCCAGAATATTAAAAACGGGTAAGATCAATTTATACGCAACCTCTTCTATGTCATCCATCATGATACCGGACGCAAGCGGAATCATGACTTACGAAAATTACAAAGTCTATCTGTTAAAAAAAGGAGATCAAGAAACGGAGATGATGTACAGAGATAAGCTTTCTTTGCAAAGCAATGAACCTTTAAAAAGAATTGTTGCTGACTATCCAGAAATAGCCGCAAAAATTGGCACCAAAGGATACAAACTAAAAAATATACAAAGCATCATTGAAGAATACAACAAACATTGGGACGCAAAATAAACAACTTGACTGCACATTGTTATACCTCCTAAATAAAAAAAACCAGTCCATCAATATCGGCGGTTTTGCATTTCCATCTGTTTTGCCAATTAATGATATAATGGACTGGTTCGGATAATGTCCAAATCTCTTTTGACTTGGATATATTTGAATTCTCGAACTAATTCAAATGCCGATAAACACCGGCTAAAATTTCATTATAATTGATTGTTTTAAAAAGTCAGGTGAAAAATCTGTTGGAAGAATTAAATCCTCCAACAGATGGTATTGATTAATTAAAACAAATCCATATTCAGTTTTTTATTTCCAAATCGGCTCCTTTTAGCCAATTTCCTTATTTGATACATAATATTAACAAAGAAAAGTCTGAATCAGTAACCCCTTTTCTCCGCAAACGTAACCGCAATCGTTTGCGGTGGAAAACTTTTCACTTTTTCTTACTTTTAGCCTAGCAATTGACTAATATTTCATAGTTTGGTCGAAATCTTGAGCATTTAACCCTCTACCCAATCATACGTGAAAAGAATAACCATCAAGGATTTAGCAGGACTTTTGAACCTGTCCGCTTCAACCATATCAAGGGCTTTATCAGACCATCCTGATATTTCTGACAAGACAAAGCAAAGAGTTAAAGAGGTTGCGAAGAGCATGCATTACATTCCTAATTTTACGGCGAAAAATCTAAGAACTAGACAATCTGGTCTTATAGCCTTGATTTTGCCTGAACTTCCCATGTTTTTCACCCAATCCCTCATCACTGCTGCCAACGAAGTGGTCCACAATAATGGATACAACCTCGTCATGCTGCAGACCAATAACACTTTCGAAAAAGAGAAAGAAATCATAGAATACTGTTACACAATGGGCGTTGATGGCGTAATGCTTTCTTTAACCGAGAAAAGCGATAATTTAAACCATCTGCAAATCCTGAAGAGGGCGCAAATTCCAGTAGTGCTCTTAGACCGGATTTTAGTAAATAATGATTTTCCTTACATTACAATTGACGGAGTTAAAACCGCTTTTACGGCCATCGATCATTTGATTAAAAAAGGGCATCGGAATATTGTCGGTTTTTTTGGTAACCTCTCCCTCGATATGACCCGCAAGCGGATAGCAGGCTTTAAAAAAGCACTCAAAAACAATGGAATTCCTTATAATCCTCAGCAAATAATCTGCTTTGATACGCCAGAAGAAATGGATGCTGCTTTTCCTCAAATTGTCAAATTAATGCCTGAAACCACTGCCTTTTTTACCATGTCGGATACCTTAATGGTCAACGCTTATCATTTGATAAAAAAGTACAAGTATCAAATTCCTGAAGACTTTGCACTCATTTCAATAAGCAACGGTAAAGCTCCAAACTTTCTATATCCCAATGTTTCCCATGTATTGCATTCCGGCTACGATGTTGGCCAAAAAGCTTGTGAGGTGCTATTGGAATTGATAAATGGCCACAGTAAGCCTGATCTGAAACAAGTAATCACTACTGAGTTAGTAGTTGCAGAATCTGTCTGAAATCCCAGCCGCATCGGATGAATTTATTCTCCCTTAAGAAAAAAAAACCTCCCAGTTTCCTACTCCATTTAAAGCAGATTGGAATCTCACCTCAATTTTTCAATTCAAAGTCCATTTCATCCTGCTTTAAATAGAATTTTAACTTAAATGAAATTTTAAACTTTCCTTAAGATTATTATTGAAAAGCAATACCTACATTTGCAGGGCTATTTAAAAAAGCAATTACCAGTTAATCTACGCTAAACTCAATTCAAAATGTTTAAATCAAAACTCAATTTTTTTGTATTAATATTCGCTCTAAGCATTAGCTTTTCTGCGTCAGCACAGAAGTTTCTACCTGCTTTTGGTGGCTTTTCCCATAAGAAGACTTCTTACATTCACATGGAAAAAGGGAAAACAATCAAGGGTACAATCAAAGATCTAGATTGGAAAAAAGGACTCATTGAAGAAGTCAAACTTCTTGACATGAATGACAAAAAAATCAAAATCAAACCGGAAGATATTTCTCACATGTACTTACCACCAAATGGCTGGTCAAAAATGAGCAAAACTTTTTCCTTTTTGAATGATGCTACACAATGGGACAATACAGATTTAGATCAAGATATCATTTCCAAAGGATTGACTTATTTAGAAAAGTCAGATGTTCGAATCAAAAAGAAAACAAGAACGTTAATGCTGCAATTGGCTAATCCATCTTTCTCAAGTCAATACTTGGTTTACCACGATCCAATTACTGGTGAAACTGCAAGCGCAGGAATCGGTGGTGTTAAACTAGCAGGTGGTGTTCCTAAATCCTATTTTGTAAAAAGAAAAGGAGAAAAGGTAGCAACAGAATTGAAGAAAAAAGATTACGATGAAGTTTTCAAATCAATGTTTGGAGATTGCAAAGAAGTGATGAAAAAGTATGGTGACAATCCACGTTGGTTGGAATTTGAAACGCACATTTACGAATACACGCAGTGTAAAAAATAAGAAAGGTTTCCTTTCTAAGAAAGAAATATATACGTTTTCCAAAAGGTCATACTGTTCTTGCAGTGTGATCTTTTTTTTATGCTTGGTTATTATGATAATCGTACTCCTGAATTTTCGTGCAATCATAGTTCAGACTGTCTTGAACTATGATTAAATTTGATTAAATGATGGGCTATGATTACGATCGTACTCTCGAATTTTCAGGCAATCATAGTTTCCCCATAATCATTAAAATCACAGTTTAGACCAAAACCAAAGTTCAGACAGTTTCACCCATATTAAAGTTTGTCGAATAATCCCTCTACCCATTGAGCATTAGGGCAATTTTACCTACTTTTGGCAGTTCTTAATTTATTCCTTTCCCAAAAACGAAATAGCTAAAAATATATTCGTGAATAGAGAAACTATACAAGCCTTAGAGTTGGCCTTGACAACTTCGCCGGAAAACACCATTCTTAGGAAACAAGTGGCACTTGGCTACATGGAAATCGAAGAATTCGAATTGGCAAAAGGCCATTTGAATATCCTAATTCAAAAGGAATCTACCCGAGAAAATAAAAAGGCTTTGGCCAAATGTTTTCTCATGCTAGAGAACTACACCGCTGGATTGATTCTTTGCGAAGAATTGGCTGCGCAAGGATATCTGGACTTTCAATTCTTATCTACTTACATTAATCTTCTCATTGAAGATGGTCAATTGACCTCTGCCGTTGAAAAATACCAGTTTTTTAGTGCAACTGCAGGCTATGAGGATCCGGATTTGGAGCATCGTCTAAAAATCCCCGTAATTCATGCCGACTTAGAACCACCAGAGACTTTCTTAGAAAAACCCGACATTAATTTCAACAATGTTGGAGGAATGAATAATATAAAGGAAGAGATTCGAATGAAGATTATTCTTCCTTTGTCTAATCCGGATCTCTATAAAGCTTATGGCAAAAAAGCCGGTGGTGGAATTTTGATGTATGGCCCTCCTGGTTGTGGCAAGACTTATTTGTCAAAAGCTACTGCTGGAGAGATTCAATCCCAATTTATGTCTATCGGAATTGAAGAAGTCTTGGACATGTATATTGGAAATAGTGAGAAAAACCTTAAATCAAAATTTGAATCCGCAAGAAGAAATACGCCTTGTGTTTTGTTCTTTGATGAAATCGATGCGTTGGGATCAAAACGCCAAGACCTTAGAGCAAGTGGTTCACGAAATTTAATCAATCAATTTTTGAAAGAATTGGATGGAATCGATTCGGAGAATGAAGGTTTGTTGATATTAGGAGCAACCAATTCCCCCTGGCATATGGACCCGGCGTTTCTTAGACCCGGTCGATTTGACCGAATCATTTTCGTTCCACCACCAGATTTTGAAGCTCGAATTGACATTCTTAAAATATTGCTGGAAGACAAGCCTACCGAAAAAATTGACCTTGAAAAGTTGGCGAAAAAAACAGATGGCTTCAGTGGTGCAGATATGAATCTTTTGATCGACCTTGCTATAGAAGGCAAACTAAAATCTGCCATGAAAACGGGCAAGATTGAAAAATTAACGACCAACGATCTGAGCAGTGAAGCAAAGAAGGTTCGTCCGTCAACAAAAGAATGGTTCAATACCGCTAAAAATTATGCTTTGTATTCGAACTCTTCTGGATTGTACGATGACATTATTAAATACCTGAAATTATAATGAATATACTGGAGCAATTTGAACGGATACGGGTATTGATCGAAAGAGAGCGGTACGACATGGCATTGGACAAGATCAATGAAGCTTTGACTATTTTTCCAACGACCAATCAATTGCATTATTACAAAACGCATATTTTCTACTGCAAGGAAGATTATAAAAATGCAATGGAATCTTTGAAAGAAGGTTTGTCCTATGCTCCAGAAAGCGATCGCCTTTTTTACCTTAAATCAAAGATTGAATTGGCGCAACGGAAATACAAAGATGCGATGGTTTCAATAGAGCGAGCAATCGATTTGGAACCTCAAATTTCTCAATACTTTGGAATCAAATCGTTGATCTTAATCGATACCGAAAAGTTCGAAGAAGCAGAATCTACCGCTAAAGAAGGAATGGAACTAGACCCGGAAGATGTGTTTACCAAAAACATGTTATCTCTTTCTCAAACCAAGCAAGGGAAGTCTGGAATTGCGATTGAAAATTTAAAAGTCGCTTTGGAAAAAGATCCTCAAAATGCTTTTACACAGTCCAACCTCGGTTATCAATATTTACAAAAAGGAGATATTAAAAAAGCGAAGGAACACTATGCTGTTGCTTTGCAAATAGACCCGAATGATGAGAATGCTAGAGGAGGAATGCTCAACTGCATGAAGGCAGGGAATATTTTCTTTAGAAAAATGCTTGAATTCTCTTTCTTCATGGAACGGATTGGACGTAAAAATCAATTCGCAATAATTTTCGGAATTATTATTTTAGTAAACCTTGTCCCATTTTTGATCCCGTTTTATTTATTGATTTTATTTTGGAATTGGTTTACGGTTCCTTTGAGTGATGTCTTTATTTACTTTGATAAGTTTGCAAAAAACTTACTTTCTGAATCAGAAATTTTATTTACCAGAATCAATATTGGACTTTTGGTTGCTGCAGCAGTGTGTTGCTTATTTGGATTTACCTTGAGCATAAATTGGTTCACTCTAGCATTGGCTTGCTTCGTAAGTACCATTCCTGTTTACCATTTAGACAGCGCTTTTACACCGAAACGAAAAATGATGCTGGGTGCATTCATTGGTGTGTTTTTATTAAGCGGAGTTGTTGCGATCTTGCCTTTTATCTGGGAACCTTTTGGCTTTAATCCACTCAATGTTCTTGTCATTGCTGTAGTTGCTTACACTTGGGCGAATTCATTTGTCCGGTAGAATCAATCAATTTTTTCTTACCACATAAAACATCTAAAATCATTTAAGATGATTTGCGGTCGATCGACTTCCATGAACTTAAATTCCTTATAGGGTTTACCTTTTTACACGGTTTATCAGTAAAACCCACTTTATCTGATGAGATGTATTTTCTCGGTTACTACCTTATTATTCAAAGCCAAACGGATGATATATGTGCCGCCCGGATACCTGGCACCTGGACGGAAAGGCAATACCTGTTCACCTGCCGATTGATAGCCAGAAAATAAGCTTTTGATTTGCTGGCCTACAATGGTATAAAGATCAATTTTCACTTCACCACCAATTGGTAATTTATAATGCAAAGCCAAATCTCCAGAAGGCATATACCTAACTTGTGAGTCCAGCGTTGGTTTCGGAGAATTGTCCGTAACACTTGTTGCTATGCAATCAAATCCTAAATCCAGTCGGTCATAAGTCCCACTCAAAACACTATCCACCAAACTCGGATCAATACACAACCATTTTTCCAACACAGTTGCATACACAGATTTAAAGTCAAATTCGTATTGTAAATTTCCTACTTCATCTGTGTTCGTCAAATCAGGCCCGTTGCCCAATAAGCCACTTCCATTCAATCCAGGCCCAAATAACATCATCGGTGCCGCAGCGCCATGATCTGTACCTAGTGAAGCATTTTCTTCAATCCTACGACCAAATTCTGAAACAGTCATACACAGCACATCATCTTGTCGTCCGGCATGTTGAAGGTCGTTATAAAACAATTTAATTTGAGAAGAAATTTGACTGACGAGTTCACGATGCCAATCTCCCTGTTCTGCATGCGTATCAAATCCACTGATGGATATCATGAACAACTTGGTTTTTAATCCGCCTTTTATTAGTCTTGCAATTACCCCCAATTGTGCGCCCAATTCACCTTCATATTCAACGACATTAAGTCCATTCGCGTAAACCTCAGGAAGTACCCCTGCATAAGTAAAAGTATTATTTGTAGTCGCTCTAAGGAAAGTCAACTGTTCCCCCAAATAGCAATCCGGTACATCCAATGGATCATACAATTGCCCATTCTCCGCAATATCAGCGAGCTGCTCTGGGTCCGTAACAGAGAAAGCAACATTGATTAAATCTTCATTATTAAAGAGGATTGATCCATTTCCTCCAACTTGGATGGCAACAGGATGTTCTGGTGGATTCAAGATCAAATCAGGATGTTGTTGCATTGCCAGTTCTCCCAAAAACCCACTCCCCCTTTGTTCGTTTGACTCCGTTGCTGATTCCCAAATATCCATTGATCGAAAGTGGGATAAATTCGGATTAGCGTAGCCTACATTATGGATTACTTTCATCGCTCCATCTCCCCACATGCTTTCCAAGTCGTTCATATAATTCGGCATTGCGAATTCTGGACTCAGATTCCACAATTGGTTTTGAGGAATTGCCAAAGTAGGACGCAAATTGGAATAAGTACTGTATTGATTGAGAGGAATAATGGTATTTAAACCATCGTTTCCTCCATCCATTCTTATAATTATCATTGCCCGGTCATCCACTCCAGAATTGAGCATATTCAATCTGGAATAATGGATTGCGGAAAGTGGTAAGCCACCAAGCATGGCAGTGGTGCCGCCAGCAATGCCCATGCTTTTTAAAAAGTTTCTTCTGCTCCATCCTTTGTGATCATGGTCGTGTGCTTCACCGTGATCCAATGAACTTCCGTGTCTTATTTTTTTATTCTTTGCTGATTTCATTTCTTGACTTTTTTGAAATTTTAAAACTGACAATTGAGTTCTACATCAATTGCATTTCAGGCATTTTGCCAATGTGATCGATAAGCAAAGCCATTTGCCAATGGATGGTATCCCATTGCAAATTCCATTGTCCATTATCATAATAGTTGGAAGGAATATCAGCTTTAAATACCAGGGTTGCTCGTTCGTAATGAACCGGATCTCTTAAACCTCCGGGAATGAAATAGTCAATGACATTTTGTACAACCAATTCTGCGCTACTCGTCAAATCATCTCCGCCTACAAGATGGATCGCAAGATCATACATTCTTTGTGGGGTAACTTCGTGGACCTCCCAAGCAAACCAACTTAAAAGTCCCCATCGAATCGTCAACATTTCGGTCGATATCCAAGCGCGGTTTCCTGGCCAACCTGCAACGTTTATCGGATTTCCAATATACTGGCCCATGTAAGAAGAATACCACCACATAGCCAATTTTCTTTCATCTGTACTTAAATCAAAACCTACTTCTTTGGATGTAGAAAGGATGGTATCAATCGGGCTTTTTACAATTACGTTCATGACCTTTTCATCGAAGAAATGCTCACTCTTCCAAAGTTGTTGGTAAACAGGCAGTAAATCGAAATTATTTGCAATAAGCGTATTTGCCAATCCTTCTACAATCGTCTCGTTTATTTCAGGATGCACGTAAAATTTATACAATTTGCCACAAATAAAATTGGCAATTTCATTGGCTCGTTGATCGAATAAAATATTGATAACATCATCGTAATTCCAATTACCAGTTTGTCCAAAAATTGTTTTTATACCATCATCAAAATTGTCTTCATTAAAAGAAACTGTCCCACAATAATCTGAGAAATTATTATAACCAGTTAATGCACGTGCAGTTTCTTCAATATCTTGCTGAGTATATCCATTGTCAACTCCTAAAGTAAATAATTCAAACAATTCTCTTCCGTAGTTTTCATTAGGATTTAATTTCGTATTGTCTGCACCATTTAAGTAAACAAGCATCGCAGGTTCCAATCCGATTGCTCTTGTAAATTCTTTGAAGTTGCCAAAAATATTTTCTTGGATTTTTCTGTAATATTGAAAAAGATAAGACGGACAATCATAGGTTTCTTGTTCCGCAACAAAGTGATTGTGCCAAAAAATAGACAATTTTCCTCTAACTGGATTATCCATTAAATCTTTAAACCATAAAAGGCCCATTTCATCCAAGCTAGAATCTCTTTCTGCTGAATAATCCAATCCGTTCGCCATATAATCATTATAGGACCAAAATCCCCATTGTGGAGCAGGACTAAGTGGTGCGTTTGAGGCAGCTGAAATTAAATCATCAATTAAGGATTGTGGGTTTTGAGAAATGGCAGATTCTCTTTCTAATTCGGTCGCACTAAATCCTATTCTACGGAAAAGATGTGTAGCTCTTCGAGTATTCCAAGGAAGAGTGCTGGAATCAGTGTATGGACTCAAAGTACCGGTTGCGCAATTAACAACGACCATAAGTTTTCATTTAGTGAGTGGAATAGCTAAAGTATATCATAAATTACTCCAAAAGTTACAAAATTAAGGCTTTATAGTATAACGTTTGGAGAAGGAACTACCCTACAATTGGGTAAATAGGTTTTGATATTGAATTCCTATGTCTAACGAATTATTGATCCTATTTTATTATAAAAAAAAGATCAAACCAATGTTACCTTTTCCTTTGTGATGGTATAAACAATTGGACTAGGACTTTTTTTATTGATTTTCAACGAATTACGACCAGTCTTCGAGTAATATTTAAGAAATTCTATTATAACACGTACCTTTTACTCTCTCAAAAAAGGTGACAGAGGGACACATTGTGTTCCTCTTTTTTATTTAATTACCGCTCGTTTTGAACTCTTTATGGACAATTCTGCTTTATTATGGTAAGAATAACCATAAAAGAAAAGATAAATGGAGCGACCAAGAACTGGTATTGGAGTAATCATCGTTAACAAAGAAGGAAAAATATTGGTTGGAAAGCGGAAAGGTGGCCATGCTCCTTACTATTCTGTTCCAGGTGGACATTTGGAAATGGGGGAAAGCTTCGAACAGGCAGCAGAAAAAGAGGTCATGGAAGAGACTGGAATTCAAATTAAAAACCCTCAAGTTATTGGTGTAACAAACAACTTGAGGACTTTTGATTTAGAAGGGATTCATTTTGTATCCGTTATTTTACTTGTCAAGGATTTCGAAGGTACTCCAAAAACAATGGAACCAAACAAATGCGAAAGCTGGGAATGGGTAGATCCTTTGAACTTACCTCAACCTCATTTTGATGCAAGCGAATACGGCATTGAATGTTATCTTAAAAATAAGTTTTACATCCCAAATCAAACTAAATTGTTGAAAAGATAAATCCAGGAAAATAGTTCTCTAAAAAGTATTGTAAAAATAAGTATCTCCTTTTCCTTTTCGACCTAACTTTACAAGTCTCCAACCTTCCTCATTTTTCTTGACAGTGATTCTATATCTCTTAAAATTCATATGGAATTCAATCTTCGCTTTTTTATTGGATTGTTCATAACTCATGACTTTTGCAACGTTATTGTCATCATGATTTAAATCATCCCAATCTCCATCATACATACTTACCGTCTGACCTTTGCAAGTAAAGGTAAAATCATTTGGGAAATAGGAATTTGAAAGGACAATTAAAGGCTTATAAGTGCTGTCCGCAAACTGTTCCAAAATCTCATGAGAAAGATCGTTGTCAAACATCACGTTCAAGATAGTACTCAGCTCTGGATCCTGTTTTCCTACAAATCGCGTGGATGGTTTTTCTTTCAACTCGAAGGCAATCCCATTAACATTAAAATACCCGTTGAGTTTATTGATTTTTAATTGCTTGCCTTTTTTCTGAACAATTCCAGTAAAACCTGTTGCATTATTCACTCCTACTGCTATGGTATTCTTATCGATTTGGATGTGGCTGTCATCGGATGAATCAACTTCATAAGCACCAAGTATTCCCAAATACTTTTGCTCAAAATCGTCTGGTATAATTTTGTCATTTAATACGACCCAATCTTCTAAATATTTCAATGTATGAATTTCATTTCTTGATTGAATAAGTTTATCATCCATTAAGTTATCAAGAAGTTCTTTTCTTAGTTTGTCGTAATTAGTGGATTTTAAAACCACTACATTTGGACTAGATTCCGAATCTATTGTAAGCTGATTTTGAATCGGAATTTGAGAAATTGATTCTGGCCTTTCTAATTCCTGAGGAGAATCCGTTTTTGACTTAATCACCTGTTGTCCTTTATTCAATTCATCTACTTCTACAGTTTGTGTGTTTTCTCTGGTAGAAAAAGTTTCTGCGGCTTCTTCTGAAGATGTTTGAACATCCTCTGATAGAACTATTTCCGTTGCAGTGTTTGATTCATTTTCAGAAGTAACAATTGCATTTTCAGTATCAGTTTCTAGGTTTAGATCTAGAACTGCTTCCTTAATTGCATTCAACTTAACGGGATCCTCTTTGACGATTTCTATGGGATCATTCTTTTTTGTGTCCACACTGGTTGTGGCAGGTTTGAATGGAGCTATCGCAAAAATAGCTATGCCTATGGCTGTACTAATTGATGTGATCATAAAAATTGAGTTTAGCTTTATATTTTTAATTAAAACATTGATAAATTCTGGGTAATTGTTTGCTGGAACGACATCTGTTTGAACGCTTTGCGGAACTTCAATTGCAGACAGACCTTGCTCAAAATGCTCAATGGCATCTGAATACGAAACCCTTGGTTCTTCTGCCCGGGCTTTCGAAAAAAGATTCGATATTTGTTTGTCTTGATCCATGTCTATAAAATTTTTCTGTAACTAATACATACAGTTTCTCCATCCGCGTTGCGGTTCACTCCGCCAGAGTTTACACTCTGCCCTTCGTTATCATTCAAGGTTTGCTTCGTTCATATTTAAGAATTCTTTTTATAAGAATTTGCACTTTGAATTATTTCTGCCAAGCTTTTCCTAGCTCGTGCAAGCCTTTGCTTGACAGCAGATTCTCCACTCTTTTGAATTTCCATAATTTCTTTAATTGAAAAACCCGTCAGTTCAAACAACACCAATGCTTCGCGTTGCTTTTCGGGAAGTTTAGCCAAAGATTCATAGAGGAAATCGATTTCAAATTTCTTTTCTATTTCTTTCTCTTCACTTCCTGTCATTAACAAAACCTCATCAGTCATCGCTTCTGCTTTCTTCTTTTTATTTGCATTTGACAATAACCTTCTTGCGATCCCAATTAAATAAGACAGAAAGGAATTCTTATTCTCAATTGTATCAAATTTTTGATAGGCAACCAGTAAAGATTCATTCAACAAATCTTTGTGCGGCATATCGCCGTAGGCATTCGCTAGGCAGTATTTCTCAAACCGTGCGTGCACCGATTCGTAAAGCGCAATAAATTGTTGATGTTTCTTATTTTTCATAAATCAATACCTGAGAATTGAATTAATTTTTGAGTATTGTGAATTTTAATAAGGATTTGCTATCTGAAATTTACGTATAAATTGAATTTAAGCAATTAGACAAAACCTATTATTCAAGAAGGAATATTTTAGTCTGTCAAGTGCTTGTACCAATATAGTGTATCAACTTTAGCAGAAGTTACATTTTGAATCGAAATAGTTGATTTTTTATAAAAATGTAGCGAAAAGAGGGAATTAGAGTAGGACTTTTTGGAGATCGAAAGTAAAAGCCACAAAAAAAGTCTACTAAACTTCCCAGTCAATATAACCCAGGTAGTTTAGTAAACTTATTATGTAATTCTAAAATATAAAAAAGAACGAATTATTAATTCGGTACATTATTAGGATTCATCAAATCATAAAACTGATTCAATTTCGGTAAAATTATAATCCTTGTTCGACGATTGGTTGCACGGCCTGCTTCTGTAGCATTGTCAGCGAGCATATTGTATTCTCCCCTACCTGCAGCAATCAAACGGTCAGGATGTATGCCATAGTTCTTTTGCAAAACCCTAACCACAGCAGTCGCACGCATCACACTCAAATCCCAGTTGTCCGAAAGACATGAATTTTTGATCGGAACGTTATCCGTATACCCTTCCACCATTACTTCTAAGTCAGGACGAGATTCTACGATCTTAGCTATTTTACCCAACACTTGAGATGCTCTTCCAGTTAAATTTGAAGAACCACTTTGGAATAACATTTTATCAGATAAGTTTATAAAAACGACCGTTTTGTCTACTTTGATTTCAACATCCTGATCTGCTAAACCATCCGCCAATACGCCTTTCAAATTTACGGCAAGAGCAAGATTCACAGAATCTGCCTTTGTCTTTGCAGCTTGTAAGAGATTGATGTATTTGTCTTTGCCTTCTAATTGCGACAAAGTTTCTTTCATGTTTTCACTTGCGGATTGAGACAAAACAGTCAAGTCGCCAACTTGTGACAACTGCTTATCTCTTAGCGTCTTTGCATCCGCCAATTGATCCTTAAGATCCTTAATTTGCTCTTCTTTCAAATTAAGGATATTGCTGTTGTTTTGCATGGAATTTTTTAAATCTTCTTTCTCTCTTTCGCAAGTAGAAAGCTTAGTCATATAGTCATTGAGTTGCTCACCACATTTGCCGACTTCCATATTGGCAGCATCAAGCTCAGACTGAACAGACAACAGTTTTTTCTTCGAGATACAACCGGAAGAAACAAGCAGAAAAGAAATAAAAAAGACACTAAACGATAAGGGAAGTTTCATAAGCGTGATTTAAACAAGTTGCTGGTGATTTGAGGACAGAACATTTATTCTGCTAACTGCAACCAAGGTTAAAAAAGTGAATATTTATAAAAAACCTAGACATAATATTTTTACCCAGGTGCTTTCGTTCAAATTTAATTGAAGTTTACCAAAAAAAGAAGACTAATAAGACTAATTTTTAATATATAAATTAACCAATTTAGCTGAGACAATTCACTTATAAGGTTTAAAGATCAATATTTTAATAATTCCACATCAAAAAATCCGGCATTGCTATTTTCCAAGTGTCCGGATTGTGCTCTCCTTTTTCAATTTCAAGATATCGAATTTGAGATTTTTCAGACACTCCGTTTGATTTTAATGCTTCAATTAAATCCAGCGTATCGTCAATCGCATCTATGATCCCATTGTTATTCCGATCAGATGCTTCATCATGTGTTCCTGTTTGAAACCAAAAACGATTGGTTCTTTGCGCTTTGGCATTTTTCACCTGCTCATGAACGATCCGATCTGCATCCGGATTTTTTTCATCAAACTCTTCTGATCTCCACCAAAAAGAACCAGAGAAAACTCCAACTGATTTAAAAACAGAATTGTTGTTCCAAAGAAGATCAAAAGCAGATAATCCGCCTAAAGAAAACCCAGCAATAGAAATATCGGAATGGTTTATATCGTATTTTTTGGATAAAAATGGTATTAATTCCTTCAAGATAAAGCGTTCATATGCTTTCGACTTGTTGCCCCGCATTTTATAGTCCAATTGATTGGCCGTACCATATTCTTGTATGCGATCACCCGCATCAATTCCAATTGCAAGGATGGGTTTGATCTTGTTTTGGTCATACAATGTCTGTAAAGTAGCTTTAAAGTCCATACGCTCCAGATCCTGACCGTCATTGATCAATAAAAGCGGCAAAGCAAGCTTGGACTTGCCTTGAATATTGAAGACTCTAAGCTTTACAAGCCTTTTCAAATGCTCAGAATCCAAGTCTATTATCTCCTCTGAAACAATATTTTGTTTTGCAAATGTTAAATATTTGACTATTTCACAAAATATTCTTCTGAATTCTATTTTTATTTTTTGCCACATTTCAGTAATATCAAAAGGGATTATAATATAAACTTAGAATTTTATTCTGTTTTACTATTTCTTTTTCGAATAAAATTCTGAAAACCAAATCTGAGAAATTTTATAAAATATTGATAATCAGCGGGTAAGACTAGTTTTTTCGGTGATATTGACGTATCTTTGCGGCCGCTTATCGCACTTATTGTCAAAACTACACCAAACCCATTAAAACTATGCGTGAAGAATATGTAAAATGGTATTCGCCGAATCTGAGTAAAGATATTGAAATGTTGGTATTCGGTGATCGAGGATACCCAGTCCTTGTTTTCCCTACCACAATGGGAAGATATCACGAAAGTAAGGACTTCCACTTAATTGATTCTGTCAAATGGTTTGTGGACGAAGGACTGGTTCAGATTTTTTGTCCGGATAGCATTGATTCTTACAGTTGGTACAACAAATCTATCCACCCTGCTGACAAAGTAAAAAATCACATCTGGTACGATAAGATGATTCAAGAGGAAATTGTAGAAAAAGTAAGATGGAATACGGGCACAGGAAAAGTCGCTGTAAGTGGCGCAAGTTTTGGCGGTTATCACGCTTCTAACTTTGCATTCCGTCATCCTGATCTCGTTAGCCATATGTTTTCAATGAGTGGAGCTTTTGACATTAAGTCCTTTCTCAATGGTTACTATGATGACAATGTCTACTTCAATAATCCTGCAGATTTTCTTCCAGGAATGAATAACGATGAGCTGCATAAAATGAAGATCATACTGGGTACGAGTGATGCTGATATATGCAAAGAGGATAATTTTCATTTATCTCACTTACTAAACCAAAAAGGTGTTGAACATTGGTTAGATTGCAGAGCAAACAGAAAACACGATTGGACGACTTGGAGAGAAATGTTTCCACACTATCTTTCGATGATATAGAATAGATGGTGAGACGGTTAGATGTTAGACTAGAAGACATTAGACGAAAAGACTTTAAATCCTATAGTCTAAAACCTAACAGTCTTGAAGTCTAATGTCTTGAAGTCTAACAGTCTAAAAAAAAATTATACAACCTTTTCTAAACCATACACAATGAAGAAAATCGGTATTCTCTTCGGACAAGAAAACACATTTCCAAAAGCTTTTGTAGATCGCATTAATGAAAAAAAGATCAAAGGAATTAGTGCTGAATTCGTAAAAGTGGAAGAATTGATGCAAGGCGAAAAAACGCCATACGCAGTAATTGTAGATCGTATTTCTCAAGATGTCCCATTTTATAGAGCTTATTTGAAAAACGCAGCCTTGAACGGAACAGCAGTAGTCAACAATCCGTTTTGGTGGAGTGCGGATGAAAAGTTTTTCAACAATTGCTTAATGGAAAAAATAGACGTCCCAGTTCCAAAGACCGTTCTTTTACCCTCGAACCAAATGCCAACTGATACGACAGCGAATTCGTTTCGCAATATGAAGTATCCTATGGACTGGGAAAAAGTCTTCAAATACATCGGTGGATTTCCTGCTTACATGAAACCTTATTCTGGTGGTGGTTGGAAAAGTGTGTATAAAGTTGAATCTCCTGAAGATTTGTTTAACAAACATGCTGAAACAAATCAGTTGGTCATGATGTTACAAGAAGAGATTCAGTTTGAAGAGTATTACCGAATATACTGTTTGGGCGGCACTGACATTCGCATGATGCAGTACGAACCACGGAACCCACACCATTTGCGCTATGTATTGGATGGTGGACCGATAGCAAAGAAAATGCATAAAAAAATGCATGATATCGTATTAAAAATCAACCATTCTTTGGGGTACGATTTTAATACTGTTGAGCTTGCGGTAAGAGATGGCATTCCTTATGCTATAGACTTCTGTAACCCAGCTCCGGATGCAGAATTGACTTCAGTAGGGCAAGAAAACTTTGACTGGGTCGTAGAGGCTGCGGCGAACATGGCCATTACAAAAGCAAAAGCGCACAAGGACAACAAAGACAATTTGACTTGGGGGACTTATATGCAAAATAGTACGCTTGGGAAAAAGATCACGAAAACTTCTGCCAAGAGAAAAGCTTAAACAATTAGGTAGTTTGATGGAATAAATTCATTTTATTTCGTCACTTAAGAATAGTATAAAAATGAGAAGACTCAAATTAGCAATTTTAGATTTATACGACGGGGAGCCTAATCAAGGTATGAGGGCCATCACTGAGATCGTCAAACGTTTTGAAGGTCAAGTTGACTTTAAAATTTTTGATGTTAGAAAGAAAATGGAAATTCCTGATTTGAGCTTCGACATTTTTATTTCATCAGGTGGGCCGGGAAGTCCACTCGATGGTGACGGAAAATGGAATGCCCTTTTTTACAAATGGATGGATGAAGTTTGGCTTTATAACGAAAGTAAAGCTGATCCTAAAAAATTCGTTTTCTTTATTTGCCATTCTTTCCAGATGGCTTGTGACCATTATGATTTGGCACGGGTCATTGAAAGAAAGTCACGGTCTTTTGGAACGACTCCGATCCACAAAACAGAGTTGGGAAAAAGTGAGCGATTTTTCGAAGGATTAGATGATCCTTTTTGTGGAGCAGACTTTCGTTTATGGCAGGTGATTCAACCAGACGAAGAAGAATTTGAAAGAAGAGGAGCGAAAATCCTAGCTTTAGAAAAAATAAGACCTCATATTCCATTGGAAAGAGCGATCATGGCGGTGCGATTTTCTAAAGAAATCTTTGGCGTACAATTTCATCCAGAAGCGGATCCAGAGGGAATGCTTTTTCATTTCAACAAACCTGATTTGAAAGAGAAAATTGTAGCAGAACATGGAGTGGAAAAGTTTGAACAGATGATGAACGATTTGAAAGACGAATCCAAGATTCCAGCAACTTACGATAAAATACTACCTTCATTTATAAATGAAGCGATTCAAGAATTGACATTACCCGAAAACAGCACGTTAGTGTAAATCCAACAACCGGTCAACCTCGTGTTTACCCTCTAAACCAATTTAAACATGCATTCTGCAGCGCGCAAACATTTTAACTCGCAATTTACAAGTGAGAAGTACGAAGCTTTCAAGGAGTATGTGGCAAAATCGGCGAATTATGCACCTACTTTCAGATTGGGTGAAACGCCTATTTTTGTCCCCTCCTCGCTTCGGGATCAACTTTTAGAAGCCTGTGAAGAAATCACAGACGTTCTTTGCCAACCTAATTTTAAAGAACTTTCCAAGGATGCTATTTTGAAAGGTCAGGTCGTTCCCAATGAAGACGATCATACTATATTTTTGCAAATGGATTTTGGAATTTGCAAAGATAAAGATGGTGGACTCATCCCTCAACTGATCGAAGTTCAAGGTTTTCCTTCTTTGTATTTTTTCCAAGAACTCTTGACCGAAGGATATAGAGAAAGCTTTGATATTCCAGATGGATTTACTTCTTATTTTGGAGGGCTTGATTCCGATTCGTATATTGAAATACTTCGAAAAAACATTGTCGGTTCTAGTCAAAAGGAAAACGTTATCTTACTCGAAGTTGAACCTGAGAAGCAAAACACAAGAATTGACTTTATTTGTGCAGAGCAAAAAATTGGTGTAAAAACCATTTGCATAAGTAAATTGAAAAAGGAAGGAAAAGACGTTTATTATCTCGATGATAATGGTAAAAAGATTGGAGTCGAAAAAATACTTAATCGGGTAATTTTCGATGAGCTAATGAACCGAGAAGATCTCAAAAGAGATTTCTATTTTTCTCAAGAAGCAAATGTAGAATGGATCGGTCACCCGCATTGGTTTTTCAGAATCAGCAAACACACTTTGCCTTTAATTAAAAGCAAATACAATCCAGAGTCCATCTTTTTGAAGGACATTGATAGAGCGCCGCTTGATATTGAAAATTACGTTTTAAAACCACTTTATTCTTTTGCAGGTTCTGGCGTAATTATTAATTTGAATCAATACGATATTGATGCGATTAAGGATCGTGAAAACTATATCCTTCAAAGAAAGGTAGAATATGCACCGGTTATCCAAACACCGTCTGAACCCGCTAAATGCGAAATCAGAATGCTGATGATCTGGGAAAAAGGAGCTGCAAGACCAAGAATCATCAACAACCTTGCCCGATTGAGCAAAGGAGAAATGATAGGCGTAAAGTACAATAAAAACAAAGATTGGGTCGGAGCAAGTGTGGGGCTATTTGAAAAATAAAGTAGCATCTAATCGCATTACGATCAGCTAAAAACAATATTTTCTAAACATCATATAAGCATACCGTATGAACCACGAAAACCAACTCACCTTCTTATGCGTATCTGGTTATTACAAAGGAGGAGAATTTATCAAAGCTTGTAAAGAAGCTGGTAACAGAGTTTTTTTATTGACCTCCAAACATTTAGAAAATAAAGAATGGCCTAGAGAATACCTCGATGACATCTTCTTTATAGAAGCAGTGGATGATGATTGGAATATGGAACATGTTGTTTCTGGTTTGGCTCATTTGATGCGCGCCAATAAGATTGACCGGATAGTTGCTTTGGATGATTTTGATGTAGAGAAAGCAGCGCACCTAAGAGAATTTTTTAGAATTCCGGGAATGGGTGAAACCACTTGCAGATTCTTTCGAGACAAATTGGCAATGCGTGTAAAAGCGCAAGAAGAAGGCGTGCGAGTACCTGCATTTAGTGCTTTATTCAATGATGAAGAAATCAATGCTTTTGCGGATAGCGTATCTGCTCCTTGGGTCGTAAAACCACGAGGCGAAGCTTCTGCCTCTGGTATTAGAAAAATTGAAAATAAAGAGGAACTCTGGGAACATGTACATTCCTTGGGAGAGTACAGACACAACTATTTGGTGGAGCAATTTCGACCTGGTGCAGTTTACCATGTTGATGCGTTAAGCTTCGAAGGAAAAGTTCAATTTTCTCGTGTTTCAAAATACATCAATACCCCTTTTGAAGTTGCACATGGTGGCGGAATATTCAGATCACATATTGTAACTTTTGGATCCAAAGACGACAAAGCATTGACGAAAATGAATGCAGAAGTCATGACGGCTTTTGGAATGCAATACAGCGCTTCGCACACCGAATTCATCAAGGACAATGAAACGGGCGAATTTTACTTTTTAGAAACTGCTTCAAGAGTTGGAGGAGCACATTTGGCAGAAATGGTTGAAGCTTCTTCTGGGCTCAACTTATGGGCAGAATGGGCCAAATTAGAATCAGCAGCGGCAAAGGGAGAAAAGTATAAAGCGCCTAAAGTGAAGAAAGACTACGCAGGTATTGTTGTTTCTTTGTCTCGTTTTCAAAACCCGGATACTACAGAGTTTACGGAAAAAGAAATTTGGTGGCGACTAGAAATGGATCACCATATCGGGTTTATTGTTAAAACCAAGAAAAAGGAAAGGGTTCTAGAATTGCTGGTTGATTATGCGAGAAGAATTGGGGACAATTATCATGCTAGTGCGCCTTCTGCATAATTGATATTGTTTATAATTTGT
>CALIAG010000026.1 GCA_938041325.1 uncultured Saprospiraceae bacterium
CGTGGTTTACTTTTTTTACATGCGTTTAATCTTAATCCGATCATCCTCAATAATCTCCCTTCACGACCGTTCGATTTAAAATCCGTGGTCACCCCTCAATCCAAAGTCGCAAATTTCTCTCGCGCCTCCTTCGCATAAATATATTCAGGATCAGCATCCTTCCATATTTCCATAAGTTGGTCATATACATTTTGAGCTTCTTCTTTATTTTCTTTAGCGATCAGAACATCTAATTTTCGTTGCAATACTTCAGTGTTGGTAGGATTACTTACCAAGACTTTATCGATAATTTTCTCTGCCTCCTCTATTTTTCCAAGCGCCAAATAAGATCTGCAGTTATACATTGAAATCCCTTGATCAGGTATTCCTGTCAGTGCGGTTAATTCATTGAATCCATTTATTGATTGCTCATAATTGCCTTTTAAAAAATCAATAAAAGCTCCTACCAAAAGATCGGTCCCTCCTTGAAGACTTTTAATATTTTCCTCACAGCTCTTATAATACCTTTCTACTTCTTCAACATTTTCCTTAAGGATATTATAATTGAGGTAAGCCAAACATTTAAGATCAACTCTATCGAAATCAATATCTTTTACAGATTCTTCAATGATGGGTATTAACTTCTCGTCTTCTCCTATCAAGATGTATTTCTGAAGCGTAAAAAAGGAGATTTTTAAATTTGCAAACATAATGGGAGGAACATTTCTTTCGGCAATAGAATAACGTTGAGTCATAATTTCTATTGATTCTTTTATTCTTCCTGTGCTCATTAAAGTCATTTCCATAGTTTGAAGAACCATCATAGAATCTTTAGCTTGTTTACTCTGTTCTAAAGCTTGATTATAAAAATCATATGCTTTTTTAAATTGACTTTGGTTTCGTGCCACATTGCCCAATCCAATAAGTGTCTCTACATCATTGGGATTCAGCGTGTTCAATTTTTCTAAAAACTCTTTGGCCTTTTGATTTTCTCCGTCAGTCATATAGATGTAAGCCAGATTTGCAACTTCACTAGCTTTATGTGGAAATTCTTTTTCGAAGCGTTCGTAATATTCTAAGGCTTTTTTTGATTCTTGTTTTTGGGTATAAATTCTTGCCATAGTAAGCAAGATTCTACCGGTATGACCATTCTCAATAGCTTCTTCTCCTGTCTTAATGGCTTTGTCAAACTCCATACGCCCTTGTCGAACATTCATGAGCATTAAATGAGGCCTTGCATCAGCAGGATATATTTTTGTCCACATTTCCAATAAGGACAATGATTTGTCAACATCTGTAAGATCAAGGTAATTGTATTTGATTTCCAATTGCTGACGCTCGGATAAAGCGTCCAAGTAATCCATCGCCTTTTCAATATGTGGTTTGGCTTCTGTTTGCTTGGAATCCATCATCAAAGCATCAAATAATTTGAAATGTGCCATTGCAAAATTTTTATCATGGCTGATCGCTTCATTCAAATGTTGTTCAGCTAAACTATAATTATTATGGACTACGATTTCTCTGATTCCTTTTTGATAGGCATCGATAGCTTCAGTAGAGGAGGAGTATAAGTCAGTGGCAGGCATATCCAAGAAGGTTTCATTAGAAGCATCTTTCAAATAGACTTCATTTCTGAAATCCGTAGAAAGGATGTCAATCAATTCAAAAGGATCTGCGGAACTGTATTCTTTTGTGAAAAAGGGTTTTCCGGTTTCTGTTGAAATAAGTTTTGCATTTAGAAAATAAGTATCCTCTTTCTTATCAATCGTTCCTGTAAGAAAAAAGTCAGAATAATTGTCTCCAGCAATCTTTCGCTGAATACTTAATGGGATTTTATCAAAAAGCTGATATCCATAAGATTTGTATTCATAATCTAGATCAGCAGGGGAAAGAGTGAAAATCCTATTGTCTTGCTCCAAATCTGTACACTGTAGAAGAGGAATAGAAAACTGAAGAGATTCTAATTCTGGATCATCTCCTTTTATATCAAGCGGAAAAACAACAATCCTTTTGCTTTGGGAATTTTTAGGAACGAATCGTTCTACCTCTTTGCCTTCTTCATCCGTGACCGTTACTTTATTGACAACGGCTCCTAACTCTTTTCCATTAAATAAAAAGACCACAGCAAAAATGGCTGCCACAAAATTCAGAGGGACAAAGAATTTCTCGATATTTCTTACTCTGTCCTTCCCCGGGCGTCCATGGTAATAAGTCAGCAAAATGATGCTAGGCAACAAAGCAAGTAGGAATACCAAAGTACCATCAATCCAAATTCTGGAATAATTGTAATTAGAAACGATGAACTCGACAAATTGCAAAAGTGCCCAACCTGTTACTAGATAAGATATAATGTAGCGAAAAAATCGCCGTTCAATAAGAGACTGAAAAAAACTTTCTTGATTAGTACTCATAGCGAAAAGATAATTTAGCAATCCTAAGATGCCAAAAAAATAAGGATCTAAATAAATAAACCCTCGTTTTTTAGTAAAAAAATAGACGAACAGCTTTCAAATACCAATTTAACTTTTTCTTGACCCTAATATGAACCTCTTAGTGGTCACTTTTGCCTAAATTTGAGTCTCAAAGAATAGAACAACCTATTATTTATGCCAGATTTAAAAGATAAAAATGTAATTCCCGATTTTAAATTTAAACAGTTTTCTATCAAACAAGAAAATTGTAGTATGAAAGTTGGGACAGATGGAGTCTTGTTAGGAGCCTGGGCAGATGTCTCCGAGAAAAAAAAGATTCTAGATATTGGGACCGGTACAGGTTTAATTGCCATTATGCTAAGCCAAAGAAACCAAGAAGCTCAGATACTTGGAGTGGAGGTGGATGAGGCTGCAGCACAAGAGGCAAAGATAAATATAGAGTCCTGTCCTTGGTCTGAAAGGTTAAAAATTGAAAAAAGCTCCATTCAGGACTTTTCCAAATTGAGTCGAGAAAGCTTTGATTTAATCGTTTGTAATCCGCCTTTCTTTACCGGAGGGACCTTATCTAAGAATCAGGATCGCAACGATGTACGGCATACAATGAAGCTTCCAAATGGAGATATGCTTTCATCAGCCAGAAAATTACTGGCTAAGAACGGCAAATTTTGCTGTATTCTTCCTCTAATTGAAGGGCTAAGGCTAAAGGAAATGGCAGAACAATACCATTTGTACTGCACGAAGATAACAGAAGTGAAAGGTCATCCTGAAAAATCCATTGAAAGATTATTGCTTCAATTTGAGTTGGAAGCTAAACCATTGGAAAAGGACGAACTCATCATTCAAAAAGATAAAAGTCGCACTTACACGGAAGACTACATCAGCCTTACAGGCGATTTCTACTTAAAGATGTAATGAAAATTTGAAACGGAGCGTATTTATAGAATAGGATAGTCAAAAAAAGAAGGGAAACAAGTTAATTGTTTCCCTTCTTTTTGGTTTTCCTTATGATACTGCTTGCGTAGTTGATTCAGTAATGAATTTATTCGCAAGATCGAGTATCGCAGTGTCCTTCAAGCAAACAATACCTCCATTAGGGCCAGGTTGGATGTGTTTTCCGATAATTGCTCCGTCAGAATACTTTTTTGCACCGAAATAATTTCGAACAGTTTGTTCTTCGATGTCAAGCTCTTTGGCAATTCTAGATATACTACCCGTTGGAAGGCTGTGTTTGATGTTTCTCAACTCTTTGAAGGTGATATTCATAAGCTAATAATGTTTAAAAAGATTAAGGAAATAATATCAGAAAAAATACCAGAAATGAAAAAGAACACTTTATGATTGAAAATTAGAGATTTTCACATAAACTACAAAGTAATAGTAAATAAAAAATTAATTTTTATTTGATTTTAAGCTAATATCTGAAATTATATACGCTTAAAGCCTTAGTTCTTTTAGATATTGTTCCGTAATATTGAGTGTTAGGGAAATCAATTGAATCTCCGGTTTTGTGAGAACAGATTGAAATTATCTTCCTTTACTTAGCAATCCAGATAAAAGAAATAAGTTTCCACTTATCAAATGAAAAGACATAATTCATACCAGATGTACAATAAAAGGAGAGGGTTTTAGAATATCTGATTGTTTTAGAATATCTGATTAATGAAACTTATGAAAACGATCAAAAAAATAAGCAGCCATCGCTGGGATCACACTTTGTATGAGGTGGAGGGCTCCTATGTATTGACTGTAGTATTTTTCGGGGGAATAGATTATCCAAGAAGTTTTACGCTAAGTGAAAAAGAAATTAATTCAGATTTATGAGGACTTTGTTGCTAGAGAGATAAAACCACCAATTACCAAGTGAGCTATAACGTAATATTTTTACCAATCTATTCCTATTTAAAGAGGTAGACGGAATTAAACCTTTCTATTATTCACTGATTCCAAGACCAGTCTTTTTAAGTATTGAAACGATGAAGCATGCACAAAGATATGACTAAACGAATATTGACATTCGAGCATATGCATATTAAACCCACTTCTTAAAGGGGAGGTAAATATATTGTTAAGACAGGCAAATACTATTGACAGCAAAAGATTTTAAATCAAAAACTTAAAAAGCTTTTTTCTTTTTCTTTCCTACCAAATAAATAAAATGATGCTTGGCATCTTCATTTATTTGATCGGAAGATTCATCAACCTCAAGCTCATTTACATAAAGATCTCTAAAGAATTCCACAAAAAACTGAGCGGTTTCCAATGAGGATGATTTGTAAACATAGGCAAGATATCGATAGCCTTTTTGTTCGAAATAAAATTTTTGATTGTCGTGCGGTGCGTCCGAAATTCCTATGACACACTTCGAAAAACTGTTGAGTAGGTAGCGAAGTTTTAAACGAATCTTCTCCTTTGTTTTAGGACCTTTCCTTCCTCCTACCAAATAGGCATTCTTCTCCAAATCCATCTTTGGTTGTGTTGTTGTTGTTTTATGTATTTTCTATACTACCAAACATAATATATTTTGCTCAAATTTTATTCCCTTTAATGATCTAACAGTATAAATGGAAAGAATTATACAATCTTTCTTTATTTGCTCTTAAATGTTAATATTTTTTTTCAAAAAGTGTATAGTATTCGGACTCTGAAAAAATCATTATCTTACAAAACGATTAAAAAATGTTTTCAAAAACTAGATCATATGAAATTCAAACATATTGTAGCCGTTTTGTTCATTCTCAGCCCTTTCGCAGGCATGGCTTGCATGTGTGGTTATGGTGGTACATTTACTGAAGTTGCTTCTAAAGCTGATGCCGTTATTTATGCAGAGGTCATTAGTGTAAAAGCGAATGGTAAATACACTTCGATTGATGTAAAAATCAAAGAAGTCTTTTCCGGAAATTTAAAAAAAGGAAAGAAGATTAAGATTTATGGAAGCGATGGAGCGAATTGTTTAGGGACGGTAAAGTGGCATAAGAAAACAGAAGATTTGATGCTGGCTATAAAAGAAAGCAATGGGAAATATACCTTGCCCGGTTGTGGAACCTACAAATTGAAGGTGGAATACGGCATGGTACAAGGTCTAATCAATCGTGATTTTGCCACAGCAACTAAAAAAGAAACGGATTGGCCAAAATGGAATAAAAAGGAAATGGATTTAGATGAATTCATGGCTCTTATGAAGAAATAATCCTTTTTCAAGTTCTTTGGTTTTAAAAAAAATCAATCTGTTTACAAAATAACTAGATTGAATTTTAAGTTATTGAATCAATAGAAAAGTAACTTAAAACTCTCATCCAACGTATAGACTACCTGCTTCACAGTGAAGAGAAGATTTTTTGCAGAGTATGAGTTTAAATTATGAAACACTTAAATGAATCCACAGTCCAGGATTATGCAATCAAATATTTGCATAGCAAGTACAGATTTCGTGCGAAAGGAGGGCGAATTTTCTCTCAAAAAGAAGCGCGCGTACGGTCAAAGTATGGTGGTCAACGCGCGGATGGCTTGATTGCTTTCCGACATTTATTATGGGGCACCTATGTGGTGTCTATGGAAGCTAAATCCTACAAAACATTGGATGCCATCAAACCCACTCAAAGCATTGCACTCACTTATCTCAATGCCCTGAAAGCAGGGATATTTTTATGTATCATTTCCGGTACTGGTTTCTTGTTATTTGACCAGGTTTTAAATCTGGATAAAATTTTACTCCCCACCTTTGTGTTCTTAATTGGTTTTTTACTCTACTTTATATTTTTGTTTGGCAATTATAAAAACAACCGTGTAGAAGTGCTGAATCAAATTCGGAATTATCCAGCAAATGAACAATGGCTCGCTTGTTCAAAAGACAGCCTTGAAGTTTTGACAAAAAAACACAGAAATAATTTAGAAAAAATTTGTCGAGCAGCGGGGATCGGAATGCTTGTGGTCAACAAAAGGGGAGGAGTGGAAGAATGGACTTCTGCCAAATACCGGCGCATATGGTTTGGCGATTTTCTTAAGTTTTACAGTAGAGAAAAAACAATCAGAAGCCAAATTTCTTAGGACTCCTGATTGTTTGGATCTTAAATCGTTTTTTAAAAAATAGACCCTATAGAAAACTCTAGCCGCTTAAAGTTTATCTTTTGAATTGTCTCCCGATTTCCATCTCCTTGCCAATTCCGACTAACTCTTTTTGCAGTTGTATTTTGAAATTTATACCCAACTTCTAAAAGCAAAGAGGATTTCTTCTTCTTAGCTATTCGTATACCTACAGAAGGTTGAACAAGAATACCTCCGGAATACTTTCTATTGGCACCTTCCCAATCAGGACCTATTTGAAGCGGGATGTTATAGCCTAAAGCCATTCGGTAATAAGGACTCCAAGGTTTTGTAATCGGAGTTCCGATGACTTCTGCAAAAACCGGGGCGAAGGTATAAGTTTCCCAATTAGGACCTGCTTGAAAGTCAAACCCCGTTCCACCTCCAATGGCTAATTTCGGCCCCAATCTTTTTCCACCTGAGATTTGAAAATGCATCCCTTTAAAATGTTCATTAAATTCGGACGCTCCCCAAGCTGAGCTGAATTTATAAGCCAAATACCTGCCTTCTAAATTTAACCTTTTTCCATTACTAAAAAAGAATCCTTTTTCATCATCATGAATGATATTCTTAATAGCATCTGAGGGCAAGCTTAATTCAGCAGATACACCCATCATTTTTATAATGACGCCCCATTGGTTTTCTTCTATAATTTCACCTTTTAGAAAACTGCCATCTTTCATATATACTCGATCCTCAAATCTTAAAACATCTGCTTGACCAAATAGTGGTGCTGCAAAAAGAAGAGCGAGAAAAATAATTAGTAGATTTTTCATATTGACCTTTTTAAAAACTAAAACCTAACCGGATTAGGGCTAGGTTTTGGTTTATTCATAATTATTTTTCAACAGTAATTTGAGAAAGCAATTTAGGACTATTTACATCATCAAAATTGTATTGATAAAATCCATCTTCTCCAACCACCATCATTACATTTTGATTATCGTTTTGAATCGTAATCACATCGTAAGCGAAGAAGTCTTTGATTTTCGCAAGGCGGTTAGATCCTAAATTTAGAGGATTGCTTATGTCGAAAATTTTCATTCCGTGTTTCCCTTCACAGACAAATAAGGTTTCCCCGAAAATAGAAAGGCCATGAGGATTATCCATTTTGAAACTCTCTTTCAAAACAGGATTATTAATGTCACTGATATCTATTAAATCCAATTGATTCGTAAAGCCATTGCAAGCCGTTCCTGATCTCAAGGTAACATATGCAAAGTTGTCTTTTACATACACAGGATCACATCCGGTGGCATGTACCAAAGAAGAAACAAATTGTGGGTTACTTGGATCGCTATTTTCATAAATCAACATCCCACTTGATGTTCCAATAAACAAATGATTGTTATGAGGAAATATGGTTTCTATGATTCCTCCCCAAAAACTCATAGGTATAGAGCTTTCAAAAGTAGGCTGCTCGGGTGTACTCAAATCAAATAAACGCATATCAAATTCAGATACTGCATACAATCTATTATGCGCTAGACCAAATCGACTTTGAGAACCAGCAACGCCATTCGCATCCAAATCATTAGAATTACTTCCAGTGGAAGAAACTGGGCTAGCCAAGTCAAAGGATTCGTTTACAAAACGTTGATTTAAAATACTACCAAAATCCGCATTACATGGCATTTCTTCTTCTATATCTTCATAAATATAAGATACCGCAATTCGACCGTCTTGATCTATTCTGTCCGCAGGGAAAACATCTTCCACTCGATTGAGCATTACCGCATTACCAGGGTCGCTGACATCGAAAGTTACGAGGTCAACAGCGTTGTCGGCATATAAAATATTGCCTTTGGCAGCGATATCCACATTGCCAGGAATATTGATGAAAGAAATGGGCGTAGGATTGGAAGGATCACTGTTGTCAATGACGTGGATGCCTTCTTCTTTTTCGTTAAGGAAAATAAAGTTGTCGATAAAGAATATTTTTCCTGGTCGTTTTAATTCTCTGGGAGCTTCTGCTTCTAAGGTTATACGCAATTCATCCAAGGTTTGGAATATTGGTGTTTTGAGCGTATATCTAACGGTTTCTGTGCACTGATCTTTTACACAGCTTTGGAAGTTTATTCCGAATAATATTAAAAAAGCGAAGGGTAAGACTTTTGAAATTTTCATATTTTAAGAAGGTTTTAATTTTTTTATACTCTTAGCAAGTGCAAGATCATGGAAATGGGTTGCACGGGGTGCAAAATATTTTCAAAAGAGTTTAGAATAACAAGCCTTAAAACAGAGGTTTAAAGGAAGCACTTTTTTTATAATAAAGAAGCCTTTGGCAGAAATGAATTTTAAGTTTGATAATGGACAGATTACTAGGGAGTTACTTTGGTCATTTTAGCCAATTCAAACGGAGTAGAGGCCAGCCTTTCATTTGGACGAATGCGCAATACCTTTCCAGAAAAAATTACTTTTTGTTGATCCACTTTATCCCCTTCCTTCCAATTGCAAGGTCCGAATCGTTTGGATTCACCGACCTGGATGTACCAAAGGCTTCCACTATTTGTAATCGTACCCTCCGTATCTGTCATTGTGCTGTCTACAGCCCGATCACTATTGCAAGAAATATAGTCCGCTTTTTTACAACTTCCAGCAAGAGAAATGACAATGCAAAAAAGAAAGGGAATCAAGATGTTTGAAATTTTCATAAAATCGTTTTTAATTCTAGTTCAATTGATTAATCAATGTCTTGTAGTCATCGAAGGGTGCGTCTTCATTTTTCATTTCCAATAAATCAATGAGTTGGTCTGTATAAGCTTCTTCGAGTTCATCGGAATTGGCTTTGGTTCGAATTTCAATCTCGCCATTTTTAAATTGATTCATTCGCCATTCAAAAGTACGTTCCATCTTCTGCCAAATTCTTTCATTGACTATTTCAAAATCTTCTTCTTGCCCTGCAGGCAGCACTTCTTTAAATGCATTGGTGTCACGGGCGATAATGGCAGCATCTTGAATGATAAAGTAAGCGGTGTGCGCCCATTTATTTCCTTTGCTCAATAGCTTGGAATAAGTGACGAGCTGAAGATCTTCTTCGTTTTTGATCATTTGCTTTCTTCTGGTTGCGCCTCTCCATTTCAAATCTACGACCGCCAATTCATCTCCTCGTTCCAATACCAAATCCGCTTTTCCAACTATTTTAATTCCTTTGAATTGTCCTTCCAAATTCATTTCGGTTTCTTTTACCGACCAGCCATTGTTTTTAATCAACGAAATTAAAGTCCAAATCGCATTTTTAACAGTATTGATGAAAGCTACTTTTTCTGGTTCACGTCCATACATTAGAAGCACAGCTCCTTCTCGAGCCAATAGCGTACTTGCCTTCTCGTCAATCCAGGAATAAACTTCCTCTTTTGACCAGTTTTGAAAATCATCTTTTAATATCAATTCAAAAAATCGATGCGCTAAATTTCCTTTTAAAGTTACATCCTTTACAACGCTAAGGATAGAGGATTTGCGCAATTTAATTTTATGTTTAAAAACCCACTTATAAGGATAGTAGAAAAGGCTTTCCAAACTCGTGAAAGTTTCCTGTTCTTCTTGGTCTAACTTTTCCGGTCGCGACAAATGAATGATGGCTTTGGATTTAACTGGACTTTGAATTTCCAGTTCTTTGTATTCCGGAATTTTTAAATGTGCTTTTAGTTTGTTTCGGTCTTCTTCACTATCTACAGAAAAACTGATGGAGGGCAAGTTATCAAAGACGGCTTCTAGTTCATCATGTAAAGCATGAGGATGAACACCAGCTCCATCAACATTCTCTGGGAGAATCAATATCAACTGTTCACTCGTCAGCAAGACGGGTCTATTGCGGTGATACAATAAAATGTTATTCTGATCCTCAGGACTTTCTAATTTTAAACCACAACTTTTAAAATAGTTGATTTCATCTTGATACCATTTTGAGAAAAAATGATTGGGTTCTTTTCGAATAAAATTCCACCAAAGCAATTGCGGAGTCTGAGCAACAATACTTCCGTTTTTGTGAACATAGGATAAATGACCCACTTGGCAAGGTTGAAATTCAATAGGCGACGGTTCGTATATGGTACGTACAATTCTTTCCAGTTCTAAAAAGGATAAAAAAGATTGATCTTCCGGCAATGCTTCCAGTAAATCTTTTACTCTAGTGGATTGACCACTCAAAACCAAAAGTGAATTGTTTTTTTCTTTGGAATCTTCGAATTGTTTGTAAGCCCATTTTTGTAAAAAATCAAAAACCTCAATGACGTCTTTTTTCGGAACGGCTTTACCGGAATCATATCTTGGGCGATCAAACCAAAAATCATATTGCTTTTGAATTTCTTCCACGTCGATAGTCGGATCGTGTTTTGCTTTTTCTACTAGATAATTGAAATAATTGTTTTTGGTAATGAACCAGCTGTCGTTGTGGATACCTGGTTTTTGAGCCATTATTGCAGCCAGTTGAAAAGACAAATCCCGTGCAAGAGGTTTGATAGTAAGTGTAATGAACTCCAGAATTTTGAACGGATCGATTGGTTTCCAAAGAAAGGTGCTGACCAATTTTAAGATTTGTAAACTCGGTCTTGCAAGCGAGGCAGAAAGAATACCCAAACTTGGCAAGCCTTCTTGAATAAAGGCATTGTCCAAAGCTCTATTTTTCTCTGGGATTAGACAAAGTGGTTGTAAGTCCTTATTGGTTTTAAAAAGCTTGGCCAGGAACAGTGCGGCCTCCGTTTCTCGTTTTGATTTCAGAATGATCAAAGATCCATCTCCACTTAATTGCTCTTTTTGAGCGCTATTCCCATTTCTGATTTTATTTTGAAACTTATGCAAATCACTGGTAGACTTGCTTGCTGGTGCAGGCTCATCAAAACTCAAGGCCAATTGATTGATGGCTTGGCTTGAACTCTTTCCTGCATTATGTTTTAACTCAATTTTTTCAATATTAAAATTTAAAGCTTCAAGTCCTTTAAACAATCTTTTTAGTTGAGGCGGCAATAATTCCGTTGGTTCAATTAAATTGATTTTCTCAAAAGGCAACTGTACCGCATTCAGGTTTTGAATGACTTCTTCCATTCTATCCACATTCCCAGGAGAAAGTTCCAGTTCACTATTGAACAGCACTTCCAGCTCAGCAATGACTTGCAATCTATTTGGAATTTTGTCCTTCAATTTAAAATCCCAGCCAGCTGCTTTTAACTCATCTCTCCATTCCAACAAGCGATTAGCTGTTGCAAACTGATCCGCATCAAAGGATTTTTGGTAGAAAGGCGTTTCACTTTTCTCTGAATGCATCAACAAAGCTTGGCGGAATTGTTCAATTCTGATGTGGTTGATGTTTTCCGGGATTCCAGCCAATCCAAGGTATTCTTCAAGCGTCTGTAGCAATGTGTTTGGCCCCGCTAGAACATGTCCATGAAAAGTATCTTCTGTAAAAGGGAAATAGCGATCGTCGAGGTGAAGTCCGAAGGTGAGTTGCATAATTTTAAATTCTACTGCAATTTAACAAACTATGGTAGAACGGCAAAGGTGGGTACCACAAAAAGGGAGGAGGATGGTTTTTATCGAAAAAACGTGTTTGGGTTGACCACGAATTCAAGAGATTGAAGAACGAACGATCGTTTTTTTATCCGTGCATCCTTGGTAAAAAAAATAAGAACCACCGAGGCACGGATAAAGAAAAAGGATGAGGAAAACCAAACCACCGAAAGAAACACGTTCTACCGAAAACCGTCAACCGAAAGAATCAAGATTTTCGAAAACTAAAAGACACACAAACATTCGAAAACCGAAAGACACACAAACATTCGAAAACCGAAAGAATCACGATTTTCGAAAACCAAAAGACACACAAACATTCGAAAACCGAAAGACACACAAACATTCGAAAACCGAAAGACACACGAACATTCGAAAACCGAAAGAATCACGTCCTACCGAAAATCGCCCTACCTCAGATCAAAAACAAAAATACTCCCATCAAAGACCCCAACCGGCTTTCGCAATAAGTCCTGCAAATCTTCCCTTTCCAAATAAGCTTTATCTCCTATGATTAAATAACGAGCGCCTGAATTCGACAATTCTTTGATTTTATGGGCAGGAAGTGGAGTGGGCATGAACAATTCGGTCCAACCCATTAAGTTGAGATGATATAAGGTATTGTTCGGACTTTGATCCGGAATGCTGATTACACGAGCAGGGTATTCCAAGCCAATGTCTTTTAAAAAAGCTTGCAATTCAGTCGTTTTATAAAAAGAAGGGTTGAAGTGAGTCAGAAAATCACCTTCCGGATTATAACGGATATTCATTTGCAGTTTGGCGTGATGCAAATTGTAGACAAGAAAGGCAGCGACTAAAACCTTGCAGCCCCAGTGATTGACCAATTTGGGTAACAAACGCTGACCCAGGAGAACTGCTGACAACCAAACCATCACTGGATAGACAATCAATTCTGTAAAATAGTAATCGTGGTGTTCAAACTGCGGATACCACAAAACAACAATTGCTATGACACCTAATAATATAAGTACATTCAGGAAGTAAATAAATCTTGGTAATTTTTTAGGAAAGCAAAAAAGGACTAGGCCGAGGATCCCTGTTGCAAAAAAGAGCAAACGATGAAAGTAGGCCCATGACCAAAAATAAATCACCTGATTATAGACTGCATTTCGTTGCCATTCCTCAATGCTCCAAATAGGTTTTACTTTAGCTAAAAAATATCCCGTGTGATGACTCTCATTATATTGCTGTGCCCAAACCATCCAGAGTACTACTCCTAAAAGCACTAAAAGAAAAGCAGGAAGTGCTTTCCAACGGTGACTGACCAAAGCCTTTTCTTTACCAAAATCAATCTTAAACAACAGCTCCAAAAAGTAAGCACCTAATACCGCAAAGTATACAACGAGGATTGTTGGTTTCAGTAAGCCAGCGAATAAAAACAAGAGCATAGAAATCCAAAGCTGTTTGATTTGCTGATCCTTATAATATTTGTAAAAAAACCAGCTCGCTGCAAATACCAATCCCAATGCAGGTGTGTTGGGAATAAAGTTGAAAGCATAAAATGTAATAACGGGCGACGCAAAAAGAAACAACGAAATTGCAAAACTATAAAAACGATCTGTAGTAAAAGCAAAACTTAGTTTTTGCAAACACCACAATCCCCAAATAAAAATGACGAAATTAATAAGTCTAAAAATTCCTTCATGGACACCAAAAATTTTATAAAAGATCGCAGTTAAATAATAGATCCCAGGAAACTCCCCAACGGTGTGCCCACCTCCACTTAATACATGGTGTATTTTAGGTTCAAAAAAGTTCATTCCATCTTGATAATAATTCAATGCAATGGAAGCACCATCCGCCTGACGCCATTGATGCGTAGAGCGAGGAGTGAATGAAAATTGCTCCGGATAGCCGAAATAAAGAGACAACAGTCCAATGACAAAGAGAAAAAGTAGTGGAATAAAAGTTCTTTTCACAGAAATCTATTTTAGATAGGCAAATATAGAATTAATATTATTGACTTGAGATAGATTTAAAAAAAGAGAAGTGGAATATATTGGGTAATAAGTGGTCAATAAAGCCCTTTTTTTAGGTTCAATACCCTGTCACTTCGTCACAGAATAAAAATTGGTTATTTCTTCTTTTTTTCTGTCTAGGCACTGTAGCTGTATTGTTATTTCAAAATTTAATTCTATTTAATGTTGAATTAATGTGAGTTTTATTTTGTTAATAGCAATTAGTTTTGTTAACTTTATGGCAGAGAGAAAGTTAGAGAAAAATGTATCCAATTAAAACTTACCTAAAGCATCTCTGCTAATTTCCCTTCACTGCACGTATATCATTTAACAAAATAGAACCTAAATACGAGTTTAGGATTTTTTCACACATCCCAGTTACTTTAAATACCTTTTTTAAGTATTCTTTGACTGCACCATTAGTCAGATTCTATCCTTGTGTATTAAAAAAAAATAAAACGAAACGAAAATTTTTTTAACCAAACAGTAAAACAAAAAGAGAAAAGAGAGAATTCCCTTTATGTAAAGTATGGCCTTTCAAAAGAACTGATATCGCAAAGCATCTTGTTGTGTTTTGCCCTTATTGGTTAATGCCTACTTTTTACTTCAAAAAGCCGCTCAAATAATGTGAGCGTGCTCACCTTCATATAATGTGAAGGGTCTCCATTCAAGTGCAAGCACTAAATTCTTAGCAAATTTTTAAGAAAAGGAGAGAGAAATAATCTCCTCAATACCACATAGCACTAACAAAAATTCTGCTATGCAGGATTGTATTCCAACGGTTAACATTTGTGATTCATGTATAACCCTAGTTTAATTTTTTTTCTGAACTTATTTTTTAACCAAAACAAAGAATTGTGAATTTTAAATTTACTTTTATTTTAATCTTATTTTTCGTTGGACCAGCAATTGTAACCTCTCAAGTTTGTGCAGATGGATCAGCAGTTGAAAGCATTGCGTTTAATTTAAATGGAATCAATACACAAGATGTCTTCGGAGCTGCAGGTAATGATGCAGGTACGCTCTCCTTTGCTTCTGGAGTAGAGATAGATGTCATAGGATTCTCTGTTGAAGGCGCAATAGTAAACCCTGCTGGAGCTTCCAGGTGCAGTGAGGCTGCAATTGCATTCGGAGGAGTTGTTGGAATTAGTCCAGGAGGTGGTGATAATGTAGCAGGGCCATGCCCTGGATCACCTTACACAGCAGCATATATGGATCTGGGGGCTTTCCAATTTACAACTGACGCTACGGGTACATTCGCATGGGAGGGTTATGAATCCTTTGATGACGCAGCTGGAGTAGTTGATCAAACTTTTGGAGGGGGAACAATTACACTGTACGGTTGTCCTGATGCAATTGCAGCTCCAGTTGAGCTTTTATCCTTCGGTGTGGAGCCTATGGAAAAATTGAATAAAGTTTCTTGGTCCACAGCTACAGAAGAAAATACTGAATACCATGCAATTGAACGATCAGCTGATGGTTCTTCAAATTGGAATGAACTAGGACAAGTGAAAGCCAATGGGTTTTCCCAAACTAAGCTTGACTACGAGTGGATGGATGAAAGACCATTGACCAACTCTTTTTATAGATTACGTTCTGTAGATTTTGATGGCAAAGATCAATTATCTGAGATTGTTTCTGTTGAAAGAGACGATCAACAATTCGGTATCATCGGCATCCGTCCAGTACCTACCACAGACGTAGCTACAATGGATTTCGAAACGACTAAAAACGAGAAAGTTACTTTGCAAATTATGGACATCAGTGGCAAAATTATGTTCACTGAATCGTTCGAAGCAAATAACGGATATAATTCCTACCAATTGGATTTAAACCAATTTGGGAATGGAGTCTATTTTGTTTGTTTGGAAAATAGTGTTCAGAAAATCACTCAGAGAGTTATGAAACAATAGCCCTTTGAATTTCCAAAACTCAGGCATTTCGGATCACTCCGGAAGGCCTTTTTTATTTTGATTATTAAATATGAAATCATTTCAAGAGGACAATTGGGAGAATCATCAATTTTGGTTCGGTCTTTGAAATATTTATGTGAGTAAATTCTATAATATATGCAATCGTTGAATCAAATACTTCTGGGTTTAATAGGAGTTTTCCTCTTAATAAGTTGTTCTGATACAGTCGAAAAGACTGGGATTAAAAATGGACCTCTTTTTAAAAAACTAAGTGAATCCGAATCTGGCATTACTTTTAAAAATGACATTAAAGAAAGCCCAACATGGAATCATTTGGTCTGGAATTCAGTGTATTCTGGGGCAGGTGTAGCTGTTGGAGACATCAATAACGATGGCCTTGAGGATATTTTCTACTCAGGAAACATTGTCAATGATGCTTTGTATCTGAATAAAGGGAATATGCAATTCGAAGATATTTCCCAAAGCGCTGGAGTAGGAGCAAACGCTGGATGGTCCAATGGAGCTACATTTGTTGACATCAACCAAGATGGTTATTTGGATATTTATGTTTGTAGATCTGATAAAACGGATAATCCAAACAACAAAAGAAATTTACTCTACATCAATCAAGGAAACAATACCTTCAAGGAAGAGGCAAAAGCTTATGGCCTAGACGATGGAGGGTATTCAATGCAGGCCTCTTTTTTTGACTTAGATAATGATGGAGATCTGGATGTGTTTTTAGGGAATCAGCCACCTGATGGCAGGTTATTGTCTCGTTTGAAAATTGACTTGAATGCACCAGGAAAAAAAGCCCAATACACCGATAAACTATTTCGCAACATAGGAAATGGAAAATTCGTCGACATCTCAAAAGCAGCTGGGGTCTCAGGATATGGCCATGCTCTAAGTGTCGTAGTTAGTGATGTGAATGGAGATAACTTATCTGATATTTATGTTTCAAATGATTATGATGCAGGAGATTTTTTGTACATCAATAACGGAGACTTAACTTTTACAAACAAAATAAATGAATCAATTAAGCACATCTCCAATTTTGCAATGGGATGTGATATTGCGGATTTCAATAATGACGGCTTATTAGATATTTCTGTTGTAGATATGGCCGCGGAGGATCATTTTCGATCCAAAACCAATATGGGATCTATGGATCCAAAACGATTCTGGGATATTGTTGAGAGAGGAGACAACTACCAATACATGTTCAACACCTTACAGTTGAATAATGGAAACAATACTTTCAGTGAGGTTTCGCAAATTGCAGGGATTTCAAAAACAGATTGGAGTTGGAGTACTTTAATGGCTGATTTCGACAATGATGGTTTTAAGGATATATTCATTACGAATGGAATCCAAAGAGATATGCGGAACAATGATTTCCAATATAAAATTAAAGCACTTAACGAAAAAGGACAAACGCAATTCAATATCATGGATGTTGTTAATTTAGTTCCCTCCGTTCCGGTTCCCAATTATCTATTTAAAAACAATGGGGATTTAACTTTCAGCAACAAAGCCAATGAATGGGGTGTTGATCAACCCGGTTTTTCAAACGGAATGGCCTACGCAGATTTTGATAATGATGGCGACTTAGATTTCGTACTCAATAATGTAAGTGACTTTGGTTCTGTTTATGAAAACATTCAAGGAAATAAAAATAACTATATCCGATTTTCTTTAAATAGTGGTAAAAATGAAAATAGAGCACTCAATGCAAAGGTGAAAATCAAATATGGAGATCAAAATCAAATTATCGAATTGACCAGGTCCAGAGGATATCTTTCTGCTTCAGAAAATAAGGCTCATTTCGGACTAGGTGATGTAACTAAAGTAGATGAAGTCATCGTTATTTGGAACAATGGGCAAAGGTCAGAAATGAAAGATTTGGAAGCAAATAAAACTTACACAATCAATTTATCTGATGCAAAAACAGCCAGCCCTTCAAATACAAATCAAGAAAAACTATTTGCTGAAATAAATGATTCAGGAATAGATTTTAAACACATAGAAAACGAATTTGATGACTACGAAAGAGAAATTCTTTTGCCGCACAAACAATCTCAACATGGGCCTCATGTAGTCGCTGGTGATGTAAACCAGGATGGGTTAGAAGATGTTTTCGTCGGAGGAGCAAGTGGATCTGCGGGTATGCTTTATTTACAGAGCAAAGAAGGAAAATTTTCACCCAGCAATTCTAATCCATGGTCTGCGGATAAAGAAAGCGAAGACCTAGGAGGATTGTTTTTTGATGCAGATGGCGACAAAGATTTGGACCTTTACATTGTGTCTGGTGGGGCAGCTTTCAAGGCTGGAGATACTCGATATCAAGATAGATTTTACTTGAATGATGGCAAAGGAAATTTTACGAAAAAAAGCAATGCACTTCCAAGGATCTCTGCATCGGGAGAAAAAGTCATCGCGAATGATTTTGATGGCGATGGCGATTTAGATTTGTTTGTTGGAGGAAGAATTATCCCAGGAAAATATCCTTCACCTGCGGAGAGTTACCTTTTGGAAAATGATAAGGGAATTTTCAAAGATGTTACGAATGATAAAGCACCCGAATTGAAAAATATAGGAATGATTACAGACGCCATCTTTTCTGATGTGGATGGAGACAAAGACATGGACTTGTTGGCAGTAGGAGAGTGGATGGAAGTTTCAGTGTTTAAAAATGAAAACGGAAGCTTCGTTCATTCCACAAAAGAAATGGGATTGAGTGATACACGAGGTTGGTGGTGGAGCATAAATGAAGGAGACTTCGACAACGATGGCGACATGGATTATGTCATTGGAAATATGGGCAAGAATAAAAAATTCAAAGCCTCCAAAGAAAAACCTTTTATCGTTTATGGAAATGACTTTGATGATAACGGTTCTAACGATATTGTTTTAGCAAATTATTATGGTGATAACGTGGTGCCTGTGCGAGGGAGGCAATGTTCTTCAGAACAAATGCCTTTTATCGGCGATAAATTCCCAACCTTTGAAGGTTTCGCAAATGCTACAGTAGAAAGTATACTTCCAGAAGAAGGATTAAAATCTGCGATTAAATACGAAGTTAAAAATTTCCAAAGTATAGTCTTGATGAATGAAGAAGGTTCATTTAAAACCAAAAAACTACCCGTACAAGCTCAATTCGCTCCTTTGCGAGATACTGAAATTCTAGACATCAATCAAGATGGAAATATGGATATTGTGGGCGTTGGAAATATGTATCCTGTAGAAGTCGAAACCATCCGTTACGATGCAGGAATTGGTGTTTGTTTGCTTGGACAAGGAAACGGCGAATTCAAAGCATTGCCAATTTCGGAAAGTGGTTTCTTTGCTGCTAAAGATGCCAGAAGCATTGCAAGAGTAAAAGGAACAAACGAATTGTTTATAGTTGGGAACAACAATGATAAATTGCAAATCTTCAAAAGAAATAAAACAATACAATAAGAATTAAAAATATTGATTTTACTCAAGCCTTTCGGATTAAGCCGGAAGGCTTTTTTTATTTCTACAATTTTATCCTAATTTTGAAAATGAAAAAAATCAGAATCCTTCCATGGATCCTCGCTCTATTATTCATGATCGGGGCATACAAATGCGAAGAACAATACAATGCCGAAAAGGAGAGGAGAGCGGTAGAAAGGGAAACCAATACAGAACCAGACTCCTTATCCACAGAGCATAAAAAAAGCCTGACAAAGTAGCCAGGCCTTTTATTATAAGGTTTTAGATTTTTCAGTTGAAAGGCATAAAGCCATGGGAACTATCCTCCGGTCTCCTGACGCAATACTTTGATCTGACTCTCCCAAAGTTGTTTTTGGTCGTCTACTTCGTCCTCATCCGCATAATCTGTAAGTTCAAAGATGGTTTCGTTAGTGACAGGAGATTTTCGCAAACGAAATTCTAGGTATTCCCCCTCATCGGCGTCTTCCCATCTAAATCGAATCCGTTCGTCTTCTATGTCATCTATCATTTGGGCTGTTTCTTCAGCGCCACTCCAGGAGAAGACATATTGGTCTTCTGTAATATCGACTTCATCACAAAACCATCTAATAAGACAAGATGGTGTCGTTAAAAATTGATATAAAATTGTTGGTGAAGCTCTAAAAATAAACTCCATGTCAAAGGCTACTCTTTTCATTCTTAAGAGTGGTTTAATTAATGTAGTCTCAGAAAAAAAGAAATGCAGTTTTCTCTTAATCTGTAGTACGTGATAAAAAAATATTTGTCCATAAAGAGTTGAAAATCAAAAGTTTTTACACTTGTTTTAACACTTAGACAATCGCAATAAAAAATAAAAAAACGGTTTTTCCAAATAAGTAACCACAAATTATTAATTCCTTTTTTTATATCCCCTGAATGCTGCCAAAGCGACTTGCCAATATTCTAAGTATTACTGCTTTTTTAAGAATATAAGTACTTCATTGTGAACTGATATGAACGAATTTGGAATTTAAAACGTTAATAGAGATGTAAATCGCGTTTTAAAACAAAAAAAATGAACAAAAAGGCTTTGTCATGAAGTCTAATGATATGGTTGGTTCTAAAGGACCAACAAAGAGAATAAAAAGGCAATTAAACCAAAACAAAGTATTTACCGGGAAAGTGCTATTTTAATTTACTTGTAAAATAATAATTATACGAATTATTTAGGTACATAAGCACCTTCAAGTCAATTGTTTTGGGTTTAAATCTTAAGTGGTTAAGCCCTCTTATAAGAAGAAACAACAGGAATAGCCTAAAAGGCTTGACTCTGAGTCATAATTCCTCTATTTTTGTTTCAGATTACAAGAGGAGCAAGAACTAAGGAATAAACACAACAATAAGATTTTTCCATTCCATACTTACCACCTCTAAGCGAAAATCGAGAGAATTTCAAAGACTTTTTAATCCCACACATATCAATTCATCTGTCAGAACCGATTTCAAAACATTGTTTTGAAACATTATTAAGGTTTCACTATTGCTAACTAATATAAATTGATACCTGCATGAGACAACTTAAGATTACGAAGTCTATTACTAACCGAGAAAGTCAGTCGCTTGAAAAGTATCTACAAGAAATTGGTAAAGTAGATTTGTTGACCCCTGAAGAAGAAGTGGATTTAGCTAAAAAAATTAAGCAAGGAGACCAACTGTCCCTTGAAAAACTAACAAAAGCTAATCTCCGTTTCGTCGTTTCAGTGGCAAAACAATACCAAAATCAAGGACTCTCTTTAAGTGACCTCATCAACGAGGGAAACTTAGGTTTGATCAAAGCCGCACAGCGCTTTGACGAGACTCGTGGATTTAAATTTATTTCCTATGCAGTTTGGTGGATTCGACAATCCATACTCCAAGCTCTGGCCGAGCAATCAAGGATCGTACGCCTTCCGTTAAATAAGGTTGGATCATTAAACAAAATTAACAAGGCCTTTTCAGAATTGGAGCAGGAATTCGAACGTGAACCATCATCAGACGAACTTGCAGAATTATTAGAAATTCCAACCGAAGAAGTAGAAACTACTTTAGGAGTTGCCGCTCGTCACGTATCCATGGATGCTCCCTTCGTTGAAGGTGAAGACAATTCCTTATTGGATGTACTCGAAAACGCAGGCACTCCAGGTACAGATACTGGCTTGGAATACAATGAATCTTTAAGTCGTGAGATTGATCGTTCTTTAAGTACATTGACCGACCGTCAATGTGATGTCATCAAATTGTACTTCGGAATAGGTGTTGAACACCCAATGTCTTTAGAGGACATTGGCGAGAAGTTTGGCTTGACACGTGAACGTGTTCGACAAATCAAAGACAAAGCTATCAATAAGCTTCGGAATACTTCCAGAAGTAAATTGTTAAAGAATTACTTAGGCGCTTAATTGCATTTTACCTTAAGAAATTACTAAGCCATTCGGTCTCCGGATGGCTTTTTTTTTGCCAAAGACTTTGATTCCCAAGTGTAGGCTTCCCATTAAAATTTTCATCGAATTAATTCGATCCTTTCTTTTCTAAAAACCATCCTTCTACCAATAGTTGTATAATCCTGCGAATTTTAAGAACTTTGCTGCTGTTTTTTGCGTAATCATAGATTATTATAAACAAAGAATTTCTGTAGCGCAGCACTTTAAAAAATTGATAGCTTGGTAGAAGTCTTGCAATATGGAAAGAAAGTGAAGAATTAGATTTCGCACCGATGGCGCTTAATAACCCTTTGCTTTTGTTTCCATAAAGATGTCGCTCCTACAGAGCTAGCCATAATTCAAAAATAATAATATAATAGCTTTGCTAAAAAAATAGAAATCAGATCAAAAGCTCCAGAGGAGCGAAATCTAAACCTTTTAAAGACATGAAAAAGAAAGAACTTTTGGTCTGAAATAATAAAGAAATGCTACAAAAACGTATCTCTTTTTAGAACTAGTTTATTTGAATAAAGATATGATGGCAAAATAATGCTTAAAAAAATCGATAAAAAGCTCCAGAGGAGCGACACCTTTGTAGCACATACGTAAAGCGTTTTTTAAGCTCCGTAGGTGCGAAATCTAAACCTTTTAAAGACATGAAAGAGAAAGAACTTTTGATCCGCAACAATAATGAAGTTTCCCTCAACACTTGGCGAGAAAAAGAAAAATCTGCCTTGGATTTAATTCAGATTGTCGGAGAACTCCGTTTCGATCGCGCAATAGAACTGGTCATTTTCAGAAGAGATATTTATGACTTTCGACCTTCTGAAGTTTTGAACCATCATTTGGTTGCGAAAAATTATATTGATCAAGAAATTCCCATTGAATTAACCTTAGAAATTGCGCAGCAAATTGCCGCTATTGAAAACCTAGCTCCTTCTAAAATCGACATTGGTACACTCGCTAGTGAATGGTTATTAGAATCAGCAAACCACCAAGATATCAATGCTTTTATTGGTCATAAATTGGATGGTTTTTCGGGCAACGAAAAAAACGGTATTGAATCAAAAGATATAATCCTTTATGGTTTCGGAAGGATTGGGAGATTATTGGCCAGAAGAATAATTGAATTAACTGGCCGTGGCGATCAACTTCGATTGAAAGCAATTGTTATTCGTCCAAAATTAAAAGACCAAAAAGAAGAAGCACAAAAAAGAGCAGCCTTACTCAAGACCGATACCGTTCACGGAGATTTTCAAGGAATAGTTGAAGTGGCCGAGGATGGCTCCGAATTAATAATCAATGGAAATCGCGTCCAACTTATTTATGCAAAACAACCTACTGATATTAACTATACGGAATATGGAATTCAAAATGCATTGTTGATTGACAACACCGGAGTCTGGCGAAATCGTGAAGAACTCAGTGTACATCTTCGCCCTGGGGTTGAAAATGTGATGCTAACAGCTCCTGCTGCCGATATTCCGAATATTGTATATGGTGTGAATCACGAGGACTTTGATTTCAAAAAAGAATCTATTCTTTGTGCTGCATCCTGTACTACCAATGCCATCGTTCCCATTATTTCTGTTTTAGAAAAACGCTATGGAATCGAAAAGGGACATATAGAGACCGTTCACTCTTATACCAATGATCAAAACTTGTTGGATAATTTTCATAAAAAACCCAGAAGAGGTAGAGCTGCAGCTGAAAATCTTGTCTTGACTTCAACAGGTGCCGCAAAAGCCGTTGCAAAAGTTATCCCACATCTCGCTGGAAAATTAACTGGAAATGCTGTTCGAATCCCTACTCCGAATGTAAGTTTGGCCATCATGAATCTGTCTCTTAAACTCGGAACTTCTGTCAAAGAACTCAATGCTATCCTTCAAGAAGCAGCAATGAGTGGGGCATTGGTAGAACAAATCCACTATTCCAATTCGACAGAATATGTCTCCTCTCAAGCGATTGGAATGACCGCTACCTCTGTGTTAGACGCACCTTCTACTTTGGTTTCTCACGATGGAATGAATGCAGTCATTTATGCTTGGTACGACAATGAATATGGCTATTCTTGTCAAGTGATAAGATTGGCAAAACATGTAGCAAAAGTACGCAGGCAAGTATACTTTTAGGAGATTGAAAAGCCAGCTGATTAGGTTTTACAATTAAAATACTGATAAGCAGTCTATTAAAGCTATTTTTATTTAAAAGGAGACAATTAAACGGATAGATTTTTGTTTATATGTAATGAAGTTGTTTTTTACTAAAGAAATAACTTTGTTGAACAAATTCCCTTGACCTATTATTCTAAGCTATGAGATTAAAATTTACCCTCTTTTGCCTTTCTATGCTACTAGGTGTATGTACAAATGCACAATTACAAGAACAAACTTTTACCAATAGCAATACCAACTCTGTAGCAGATGGAGATACGGCTTTTTATTATCCATCAATCATTCCAGTAAGTGGGATGCCCAATTACCTTTCCAACATCAAAGTCCATTTGAATGGATTTAACCATCCATTAAGTACGTCCCAATTAGATATACTTTTGGAGGCACCTGATGGACAAAGAATAACGATCTTTTCTGATATCCATTTGAGTCAATCTCCCATAGAATATACCCATGTCTTTTTATCGGATGATGCTTCAAGTAGAGTTGGTGAGGATAATTTTTTTAATGGAAATGAATATTTGCCAGCCAATCCAGAGCCTACTGATTTTTTTAGATACCTAGGAAATGTCACGCATTACAATCCCACATTTTACGGATTGCAAAATATCAATCCCAATGGAGAATGGAAATTATATATTGTTGATGACAACGTTGATATTGGAAGTGGACACATGGATGAATGGTCCGTTACCTTAACTTCTTCTCCAACTCCAATTTGCAAAAGACCCGCAGAGTTTTTGTACGTAAATGGATTAGAGGGCAATGTAGTAAACTTGGAATGGGAGGACGATGATCATACCGTTTGGGATGTGTATTATGTGCCACATGATGAGACGGAAGAAGACCCTATTGTTGATTTTAATACGGCGGCATCTGGTACTTATACCATCAATTCACCTGTGATTGGTGGGCTGGCTTATGATCAAAGATATGCAGCTTACTATAGAGGAAATTGTTCTGCAACGAATGAAGGAGTCAGTCGATGGAAAGGACCAATCTATTTTACAACAGAAACTGGTATTTGCGCAAATGCGGAAACAATAGAACCTTGTCAAACTGTTTTTTACGATGGTTTCACCGCTTATGAAAATGCCTTTTTTGATCCTTGTGCAAGTGAGCCTCTTTACCATCGTCAACGAATGTTTAATTTTACACCACCGCAGGATGGAGATTATTATTTTTCAAAACTAAATAGTGGTTATATCGAAAGCATTGCGATCAGAGCACAAGAGGAAATAGATCAATGTGATTCCACTGGTTGGAGGTGTTTACAAAATGTAAATGATTTTGATGTTTTAATGGAAAATTTAGATAGTGATACCACCTATAAAATTTCCATCGTTTCCAGTGCTTCATTTGATTTTCAGGTTGGAGATTGCCCAGCTATAATGGAAGTTGATTTGGCGGATTATACTCCACATGTCTTTTATGTTGATTTTGAGTTTGAACAGGATAACGCTCTTTTAGTTGGAAACTTTGATTTCTATTATGACCTTAGCGGGAACCCTGCTCCGGACGAAAATTCCACACCGACCATTTCAAATTTAGAATTAACAGACGGACAGTTTAGTACGCCACAAGGAAGTTTAGCTGACGATACCCAATATGAAATTTATGTTAGACAAAATTGCAGCAATGGAGAATCTTGTTGGATCGGACCTTTCAGTTTTGCTACACAAAGAAATTGCGGAGACTTAACAGAAAATGATTTAGTGATAAGTTCAACAGCTACAACTGCTTGGATTCAATATCCAGCTTCTCTTCAAGCCAATATCAGAATGCAATATGCAGATGCTCCTTTTCCTCAACCAGATAATAACATCATTGTAAATTCAGAAAATGTTTCTTCAACGCTTGGCACCAATGTCTTCGTCACTCGTTTGGAAGCCAATAAAACCTACTATTTTTATTTGAAACTTTTTTGTAACGGAACAGAACAAACGTCTCAACGATGGCAAGGTCCTTTTACTTTTGAGACGAATGGAGATTGCTTTGTTGAAGTTGAAAATTTGTATTGCGGACAATGCTATCGAAATAAATTTGATTACCGAGAAGATTCAAATGTTCCTGATGAGTTTGCTGCAAACGATGATTTGTTTCCAAATGATAATGCGACAAGTTGTACCGATTTGGATTATGATCCGCAAATGGAAAGAGTATTTCTTTACAATGCTTTGGAGACCGGAACGCTTGAATTGAATCCAGGACAAAGAGGCAGTTGCACTGGGGCCGAATACTTAGTTCAATACTATTACAAATCTGCTAATACGGTTTGTGATTTGACCGGTTGGAATTATATTGGTTGTTGGACGCATGATGATAATTTTGATGAAGGCCTCTCCATTCAAGTTGAAAAAGATTCTTCCTATTATATCTTATTGGATTATTATGGAAGAGGTTGTGGATCTGCTAGCCCAAATACAAGACTGATTGTCGGTGGCGATAATTGTGAAAACCCTTGTACACCAGTTGTGAATTTGGATGCAAGTCCATCTGCAACTAATGCTGGCCATTTTACGGTTACTTGGGAGGAGACAGTTGGCGCGATGGGATATGATATTATAATTGGTTTGGCTCATGAAAATCTATATTATTTATACCAATGCGCTTTGCAAGGTCCTACCGATTATCTTTATGAGAATACTTATCAGAATACAGAAATAGAAATTAATGTAGATAGTATCGTTGCAATTAATCCTGACTTTGCATATAGTATATATGTGCGATCAAGATGTGCAGAAGACAATTACAGCGCTTGGCAAGAGGCTAGCCTTACTCCAGAAATAGGATCGCTTTCTGAATATAGAACACAAAGTTCACTAGGCGCTTGTAGCCCGACTTATGACCGTGGAACGCTTACGCCGACGAATGATATTCCTTATGATTTGTTGCCCTTCACAGTGACAGAAACGGGGACCTATTACTTCAGAACGTTTACCTTTTCTTCAACTGGATCTTACTTTGGCTTATATCAAAATAGTTTTGTGGAGCAAAGCCCTAATCAAAACCTTATTTTCGAACTTGAAAATCAAAATAACCAACCTTTAGAATTTGAGCTAGATTTGGTAGCCGGGCAATCTTATACCATAATGGCTAACCACAGAATTCCTGGGTTCAATAATGGTTCTTACTTTGTAGAAGCAATGGGACCTTCTGAATTTGTAACGGATGGTTACCGATATGATGGCAAGCACGATGGCCCGCAAGGAATTATACCCAATACCAACGGACAGTTTTACCAATCTAATAAAATGTGTAGAGACCGGGATGGTTGGCAGCATTTTTATTATTCTGATCCTAGTAATATAGGAGGTGAGGATTATCTCATCTTATCTGTTGAAGATTATGAAAGAATTGAGAATAGTCAAATTAGTAACATCGCTTATAGTGGTGGAAGTCCGGGGTCAAGTTTAATAACCAATCCACCCGCACCCTATGTGCAGGTGCCGAATGGATGGCAAACGATGAATAGATTCTGGGATTTAGATATGCCCAATTACCTGCAGCCATTAGAACCTGTTTCGATAAGATTCTATTATACTCAAAATGATTTGCAAGATTTGCGCTTCGCTATTGGAGACAATTCTTTGACACATTCTGATTTGAATTTTTATAAAATCAATAATCCAGACGATTCTTATAACCTTGATCCAACAGATGGTCATGCTGGAATTCCTGTTGCAGTGAACTGCGCAGATGAAGGCATTTGGCAATATTTCAATGGTTCATTGGCGGACACCATTACTTGGCAATATTCTGCTTTGAATGGAGGACATTATGCAGAGATGAAAGTCCACTCTTTTAGTGGTGGAGGTGGTGGCGTTGGTTCCTATCAAATCATTGTAGATAATGATGACGATGGTTTCAACAACTTATTAGATTGCAATGACAATGATGCGAATGTCAATCCAAATGCAAGTGAAATTCCATATGACGGAATAGACAATGATTGTAATCCAGCAACATTCGATGATGATTTTGATCAAGATGGTTTTGTTGCAGCAGAAGATTGTGATGACAATAACCCAGCGATAAATTCAGGTGTTTTAGAAATTCCATACGATGGGATAGACAATGATTGCAATGTCTTGACTTTGGACGATGATTTAGATGAAGATGGCTTTGATCTAGTGGATGATTGTGATGATAATAACGAAAACGTGAATTCCAATGAGACCGAAATTCCATATGATGGTTTGGATAACGATTGCAATGTATTGACATTAGACGATGATTTGGATGAAGACGGTTTTGATTTAGCAGACGATTGTGATGATACGAATCCTGCTATAAATTCTGGCATTTCTGAAATTCCGTATGATGGGATAGACAATGATTGCAATGCTTTGACTTTGGACGATGACTTGGATGAAGACGGTTTTGATTTAGCAGATGATTGTGATGATATGAATCCTGCTATAAACTCGAGCGTAGCGGAAGTTCCTTATGATGGCTTGGACAATGATTGCAATGCCTTGACCTTGGACGATGATTTGGATGAAGATGGTTTTGATTTGGCAGACGATTGTGATGATACGAATCCTGCAATAAATTCTAGCGTCGCGGAAGTTCCTTATGATGGCTTAGACAATGATTGCAATGCCTTGAC
>CALIAG010000027.1 GCA_938041325.1 uncultured Saprospiraceae bacterium
TCAAAAGAACGCAGATTTGAAATTAGATTTCTCAATAATTTTTTAGAAACATCTAAAGGAAAACCATTCATCGAGCCAGAGATATCCACAATGAAAATATATTCTCTTGGTAATATTTGATTCTCTACAATGGTTTTTGGATGCTGAACAGTCAACATGAAAAACTTATCATCCTCATGTTCATACAACAATAATCCTGAATTGATATTCACACCACTCAATTGATAATCTAAAATGAAATCTCTGTTTCCACCAAATTTTTCTGAAGCTTCCAAAGAAATATTTGCTTTGCTGACTCCGTCAAACTTCGTCTGAACAGCATGCGTAATACACGTTACATCCTGAATCGGCATACCAGCAGAAATATTCATGTTCAAATCAAATTCATACGTTGGGTGTTGACCCGATTTGGTAAAAGGCATATTGGTGAAAGAGGAATTGTTGCTAGCCGTTGCTTCTTTTGGATTGGTATATCGAGGGCCAACAACAGTAGGGTAGACGAAAGAATAAATCCCTTCTTCCGGAATCAGCTTTTCGGTATAATTTAAAATGACTTTGACTTCATCACCAGGCATTATGTTGGCAACATTCATTTGAAATACATTGGGGCGGTGTTGTTCCAAAAGGCTGGCTCTTTTGCCTTCCGACTTCGCTTGCTCGTATTCTTTTCTAGCTTGATTCTTTTCGCGAATTTGTGCAACGATGGTCCGCTCTCCAATTTGCATTTGCATGCCATAGACCGCAGCGTTTGTTGATCCAGGGAAAACGTAAACGGCTTCTATTGGATTCACACCTTCGTTTTTATAAACTTGTGTTACGGTGACATCAGCTATTACGCCGGCAACTTTGACATCAACGGCTGTACGCTTTAATGGCATTTGATCCAACTCGGATCCAGAACCTTGAATTAGAAAATAAGGAGATTCACTTTTTGTTTGTGGTTTAAACTGTGCGTTTAGATTGATTTGACACAAGCAAAATACAAGGCTTAAGAATAGGGATGTTTTCATTGAATATTTCATGATCTATCTTTTTTTTGTGAGCGAAATATTGATTTCTATTTCAAAGATAGAGGGGAATGGAGCTTGAAAAGGGGGCAAACTTCTATATGGGTGAAGGCGCTTAGAATTCGCTAAGGATGGATGAGAATTTGTTTTTTACACAGGGATTTGGAGGTTTTTTCTCTTATCAGGGGAATTTATTCTCTTCAATAACTAATTTTTTTCAAAAGCCATTCCTTTTCAGACACGATCAATTCGGATTCGATAGATTCTTTTAATACTTTGATCTGATCCTTATCATTTGGAGCAATAGACAAAATTTTTCTGACAAAACGAATCACATTCAAGAAGTTTGTTCGATGGTAATCGCTGACCTCTTTTCTACGGATGAATTGCTGAAAAGAATCAAGGTGAGATTCCAAAGCATTGAAAGCATTCAATTCAAAATAAATTTTTACCAAGAGTACTTTAGATATTAAAATATTCACAAGATCCTTGTATTCGGAACTTTGTAAATGGACCAATGCTTCGTTAAACTGCGATTTATCGAACGCGACTCTTGCCAAGTTGAAAGAAATAGTTTGATTTCGGAATTCTTCAGATAAGGAGCCAGCAGAATTTTTAATGAATTCATTGATCCAATCGTACTCTTTTAGAATCAAAGCTAAGGCAATCATGTTGTTGAAAGTAAAGCGTGGGATTACGCCATCTTCGAGAAGAATTTTTTGTTCAATCCCTTCTATATAAAGCTCCCAAGCATCTCTCACAAAATCATCATTTCCCTCATTCATTTTTCGAATACAATAATTCAATGCCAAGCGGTATGGAGCGGCGAGATCATCAGAAGTGAATAAAGCCTTATGTGTTTTGAGTTGAAATTTAAAGTTATAAAAATAATCTACTTGATCTCTTTCCGTAAGAAATTTAAAACAATAATAGAATAGTGCAATAGCAGGAATCTTAATGTATTGTTCATTTTCAATATGATTCAAAAGAGGTTTCAATAAACCAAAATCATACTCTTGTTTAAAGACCAATTTGTGAGAAATCTGAGCACAAGCATTTCGCAATTTTCGAATGAGATATAAAACATCTTGGGTATCAGAAATCTCTTGAAGGAATAAATTTTCCGTTCGCTTAGTACTGGAATGAAATTCAACTTGTTCATTTTGATGATCAAAAAGCAATTGAAAATACTGTTCGTTTTGAAAGTCATAATGGTTTAATAATTGAAATACGGTTTTTGCATTGCTCTGATAGTTCTTCGATAACTTCCGCTTTCGATAAATCTCTGATAATTGTAACTTCCGTTGAATCTTGTTTTGACGGTTTTTTTGAATGAGTAGATATTCTTCAATCAATTCTAGTAAATCGCTCATAGTTCCACGAAGCAAAAGAGAGTTCCATTTTTTGTTTGGAAAAACGGATTTGAAAACCTGTTCTTGAGAAGGGATGTCTTTGTTCTTTAGCTTCCTTTTAGTGAGGAATAAATAAAGATTTAAGATGTCTTCACGTGTCGTGAAAAAGGGAGACTGGAGAAATTTTTTTAGTTGTTTGACCTCCAATTTTGAAAGGGAATCAAAGAGATCGTATAATTTGTAAGATTTATTACTTGAATATAGTGTTTTTTGTTCCACTTTTTTGATTCCTAATTATTTGATAAATAACTATTTATGTTGTAATTGTGTTTAAATTTATTCCACTAATATCAATATTTGTTATTGAAAATTCAAGTATATCAAGTGATATTTGAATAAATAAAAAATCTAAGACTATGGACAGATTAACGGTTTTAATGAGAATGAGCTTTTTAATGAGTTTATTATTATTCATAAGTGTAGATGTAATTATTGCACAAGGTTGGGATATGAAGATTGGTACAGGAAATGCACAATCAATTGTTCCTGTTGGTGAAGGTAAATATTTGGTTAGTGGTGACGGATTCGATGAGGATGGCTTTGATGTTGGTTCTGGTCATGGCTTTTTAACTATGATTAATGATAATGGGGATAAGTTTTGGACAAGAATGTGTCCGGAATATAAGTTGAGTACTTTACCAAATGGTAATATACTGGGAGTTCCCATAAGGTTTTTTACGAATACAGAGATAGTTGAAATGGATACCAATGGCACTGTGATTAATAGTGCGCCTACTTTACAAAACATGTCAGGTCCTAGCTTTATCCCAACACCACCTGCATTTGTTGATTCTGATCATTACTTTATGGGTTTTTACTACGGTGATTCCGGTTATGGAATATTGGATAAATTAGGAAAATTTGACTCCAATCATAATTTGATTTTAGAGGCTACTCTTCCTAACACAGAGGTTAGAACAAATCAAGCATTTATAAATAATCCTCCCTTAATCTATGATGATAAAATTTTGATATATTATTCTTTAGTTGAACCTGATGGATTTCTACTTAAGGTTTTGGAATATGATTTTTTTGGAAATTTATTACAGGAACATACTTTGAATACCGAAGTTAATGTAAAGAAAATAATTTTCGAGAATAATGAATTATTTGCATTTGGACATTCTGATCAATGGAACTTTAGTATGTTGAATATAGACTTAGAAACAGGTTCGATGACTAACCCAAGTTTTTGGACCGAGAGTACTTTTTTGATGAGTGATGTGGTGGTTTTAGAAGATGGATTGAATTTGTATGGATTTACTACTGAAGACAACTTTGAAGAGTATTTTACAATTCTTAAGATTGATTTTCAAGGAAATCTGATATGGAGATCTAATATTGATCACAATAATGCTTATGTCTCATCTACAGAGTTGATTCGGACAGATGATGGAAACTTAATAGGGTTGGGTTTATTGTATTTTCAAGGTGCGAACGATACTCAGAGTTATCTTTTTCAAGCCAATCCTAATGGAGTAGTATTTTCAAATGCGGTATCAGGTTCTGTTAGATTTAATCTGGAAGATGATTGTATTTATAATAATGATGATTCTCCCCTGGAGGGCTGGTTGGTAGAAATGAGAAAAGAAAGTCAATATTTCGCTACGCATACCGACGAATCTGGAACTTATACTTTGCCAGCAGACACTGGAAATTACATAATCACATTAACTCCTCCAAATAATTATTGGACGGTTTGCGAAAACGAGATCAGTATCAACTTTAATACTTTCGAAAACTCAGTAAACCAAAATTTTGTTGCACTAGGTGTAGTAGATTGTCCTTATCTCACAGTGGATATCGAAGTGCCAACTGTAAGACCATGTGTAGTAAGAAGTGGAATAATAGAATATTGTAATAATGGAACAGTGGCTGCGCAAGAAGTAGAAATCTCCGTAAGTCTTGATCCAGAACTTATCCTCTCTAACGCTTCTTTGCCTTTTACAAACATAAACGATTCAGTTTATATTTTTGAAATAGGAAGCTTGGATGTTTTTGAATGCGGTACGATTGATATCACAACTTTTTTAGATTGTGACGCGGAGACAGGACTGACTTATTGTTTAGAAGCACATATTACGCCGGATAGTTTATGCATACCTAGTACTGCAAGTTGGTCAGGTGCTTTGTTGGAAGCAACTGCAAGGTGCGAAGGGGAGAATGTTTATTTGAATTTGACAAATATTGGGGATGACGATATGGATCAGAATTCGGATTATATCATTGTGGAGGATGCCATTCTTCGGATCATGGATAGTTTGCGTTTGGATCAAGGAGAGACTGAAGAATTTGTTTACCCTGCTAATGGATCGACTTATGCTTTATTGGCCAATCAAGTCGCTGGCGCACCGGAACTCTTATTTCCATCAGTTGTGGTCGAAGGATGTGGTGAAAATGAAATGGGCAATATCAGTACCTTTTTCGGTAATCAATTCTCCTTGAATGATGGAGATCCTTATTTGGATACAGATTGTCCCGTCGCTGTTAATTCTTTCGATCCAAATGATAAAAATGGTTACCCATTAGGGTTTACGGAGGAAAATTTAATCAACCCTGAAACGGAAATTGAATACGTAATTCGTTTTCAGAATACAGGAACGGATACAGCATATGTCGTAATCATCAAAGACACCTTGGATCAGCAATTGGATTATTCTACTTTCATAAAAGGACCTTCCAGCCATCCTTATAATCTGGATGTCGACGGACAAGGCTATGTGAAATTCTCCTTTTACAATATCAATCTCCCTGATAGCAATGCAAACGCAATTGGTTCAAACGGTTTTGTTACTTATAAAATAAAACCAAGAGCTGATTTGCCAATCGGATCTGTTATTGAAAACCAAGCGGCCATTTATTTTGATTATAATGATCCCATTTACACCAATACGACGCAGCATAAAATAGGACAATTACTACAAGAGGTTATTGTAGGAACAACTGAGCATCCAAACATTAAAAATATAGATGTCAAAGTTTATCCAAATCCTTTTGCTTATGAGACGAGATTCGAGATAAACGGACATTTCTCAGAAAAATATATATTAGAAATCTATGATCCCACTGGAAAGTTGATGAGAACACAAGAGCTTCAATCACATGAATTATTATTCCGTAAAGACAACTTATCAAAAGGCATTTATCACTATAGAATTCTCTCTCTTGATGGATTTATGAACACTGGTTCAATTATAATCCAATAAATAAAAAGCTCCTTATTCAGTGAATAGGGAGCTTCTCTTTTTTATAGTTAGAAAGAACTCAAAAGTATAACCGTCTAACCGTCTATTCACTCCTGATCAAATTCATCCGTTCTAAATGGACAAGTAGGAAGTCCTTCTTTGTTGTATAAATTCGCTTTATCCGGATTGTCCGACCAAGCATACCTAACCGCTATTGGTTTCTTAATGTCATCCTGCCAAACCACGATTTCGTTGCCTTCAATCTTAGCTTGTGCCCAAACAAATTCCTTATCCTCTCCTGCAATCGCAAACTCATATAGCTCATCCGTTCCTTCCTTGAGCATCAATCCGCCTCCGACATGATCAAAGCTCAAACGGATTTTATTCTTTTCAATGGACATGGATTTGTAAGTAGGACCGGAGTAGACCAAGTCTTTTTTATAAGCAATTTTTTGCGCGACAAGGCCTAAGCGTTTTCCAACATCCTGCTTGTTGCGAGGATGAATGTCATCCGCTTCTCCAATATCGATGATCACAGCTTGCCCAGTGTTTGCGAGCGAAAGCGTTTTGCTTTGTGATTCTCGCAAATAAGCCCATTCACTTTCAGCGGGATTTTCTGTAGTTGCTTTCCAATTGGCTAGCTGCACCCATAAAAAAGGAAAATCTCCCATGTTCCAACGGGCTCTCCAATCTTTGATCATTGTTGGAAACAGCTCAGCATATTTTTCTGAATCCTCAAAAGAGCCTGCATTAGATTCTCCTTGATACCAGATTGCCCCTTTTATTCCACAACCTAAAATGGGGTAGATCATTTTATGGTAGAGCAAGGTAGCGGTTCGAATAGCATCCATCCCATTGTCTAATGTAACTTTGTCAACGTTATATTTCCAATCTCCAGAAAGACTTGTTTTTTTCTTACCAACTTGTAGGTAAAGCTCACTTGCTTCACTGTACATGCCACCGCCCCAACCATAATCAGAAATTCTCACAGCAATAGTATTTTCTCCTGCTTTTAAAATTCCATCGGGAATAGCATAATTTCTTATGGTATTGTAATTGTTTGTTTTTCCGATTTCTATTCCATTGATATAACTGATATCTGCATCGTCAATTTTCCCTAAATTCAAATGGCTGTTTTCCATTGCCTCAGCAGCAGATAGCTTAACCGTTTTTCTAAACCAAACAATTCCATCCAAATCTTTCAAGCCCTTCTCTTCCCAAGCCCCAGGAAGAGCCATGCTTTTCCAATCCGTCACATCATGGGATGACTCTGCCCATTTTGCTTTTCCATCAACAATGCCTTTTTCTTTCAATGGTAAGTCACCAAGCAAAGCACGAATATTTTCTTTTTTATCGCTTGTCGCTTTTTCCATTTTTCTACCAATAGTTTCACTTGACTCTGCAGCATTTAAATATCCTAGACTCTCTGGACTCATCCAAGGTTCAATTTTACTCCCACCCCAAGAAGTGTTGAGCAGACCGATCGGTACGCCTTCTGTTTTTCGCAAATGCTTTGCAAAATAATAACCAACCGCTGTAAAATTTCCAACTACCTCTGGGCTGCAAACTTGCCAAGGACCGCCGGAAAAATCATCAGAAGGTTGAAGGCTAAATTGATGAGGAATCTTGAAATGACGAATCTGATTATCATTGGCATTTTTAATTTCTTCTTTCGCATTATTGGAAGCAATGACAGACCATTCCATATTGGATTGACCAGAACAGATCCAGACATCTCCTACTAGAATATCTTTGAATTCTATTTTTTCTTTTTTATTAGAAATACTGAGGGTGTGTGGACCTCCAGCTTTCATTGGAGCCAAATTGATTTTCCATTTTCTATCTTTTCCAACCAAAACATTGTGCATTTGTCCTTGCATTTCAATCTGGATTTGAGTTCCAGCTTCTGCTGTTCCCCAAATAGGATTCTCAACGTTTCTTTGCAAGACCATGTGGTCACTGAATAGTGGAGAAACACTGAGCTGTGCGTACAAAGGAAAGGATACACCGAGTATTATGAGACTTAGACTTAATTTTAAAAATGAAAATTGATTGAGCATTTGGAGGAGATTAGGTTGTAAATTATTGCATATTCTTTGTTAAACTAATAAATTATTCTGAGAGTATTTCAATACAATTATCCTTTTTCGTTAACCAAATATTATCCTGCACTTTTTTTGACCAAAGCGATTGTTTAACATTGAAAAAGCAGCGCCCAGATTGAATTAATTGCTTTTGAATGTATATTTTTATCGATCATTAAAATCATATCTTGAATAAAACCTCTCAACTCCTTTTTCTTCTATTGTTTTTCTTCTCTTGTGGAAAGGAGGTTAAACCAAAATTTGAGCCTGCCTTTGGCCAAAATACAGTTGAAACCATTCCTTTTTCAGAAATTCCACCTTCTTCTGTTTTAAGTCCGATGAAAGCTTTGGAAAGCTTCAGCATTGATTCTGCCTTTGAGATTGTACTTGTCGCTCATGAGCCCCTGATCAATGATCCGGTTGATTTAGAATTTGATACGGAGGGGAATCTATGGGTGGTGGAAATGTGTGGATACATGTCCACATTGGATGCAGAAAAAGAGCAAGAGCGGAACAGTAGAATTGTTGTATTGCATGATAAAGATCAAGATGGTATTTTCGAAGCCTCAACGGTCTTTTTGGATAGTTTGATTTTGCCGCGTGGAGTTTTGGTCCTAGAAAATTCAGTATTAACAATTGAACCCCCTTTTTTATGTGAATATAGAAGGAACGGATTTGAAATCCTTGAAAAAACAATAATCGATTCTACTTTTAGTGAAGGTGGAAATATAGAGCACAAATCCAATAACCTCATGTGGGGTTTGGACAATTGGATTTACGCATCGAAATCAGAATTCAAATATCGATTCCGAAACGGAAAGTGGGAGAGCGCTTCTACTTTTTCGAGAGGACAATGGGGAATTACTCAAGATGAATTTGGACGACTTTTTTACAACAACAACTCCGCAATTTTACTTGGAGATAATGTATTGCCTGAAGTTTTAAAAAGCAATCCTCATCATCAAATTCTGGCTAAGGATTTATACAACGAAAGCAAAATATCTCCTGCTGTAAATCCCAATCGAATTAATCCTGGCGTAAATCGTGCGTATCTAGAAGGAACCTTAGACGAAAATGGACGATTGAAAAATGCGACTTCAGCCTGTGGACCTTTTCTAAATTTCAACACTTCTTATGGAGCAGATTTTTATGGGAATGCATTTGTACCTGAGCCAGCAGGAAATCTTGTAAAAAGGGTTCAATTTACAACTACTAATGAACGTACCATAGGCATAGAGTCGGATTCTTTTCCTGATTTTTTAACTTCCACTGATGAACGATTTCGCCCAGTGAATACGACAAGTGGACCAGATGGCAATCTATATATTGCTGATTTTTATAGAGGCATTATTCAACATAAAACCTTTCTTTCCAAATATTTGGAAGAACAAATAAAAGTACGCGGTTTGGATAAGCCCGCTGGCTTGGGACGCATTTATAAAGTAGTAAAAAAAGACGTGACTAAAGCAAGTCGTATCCCAATTCTTAATGATCTTAATTCGAATGACTTATTGACTTTCCTTGGGCATGAAAATGCATGGATTAGATTGGAAGCACAAAAATTGTTGGTATCAAGAAATTCAAAAGAGACCATTCCTGCGATTAAGCGTTTATTGCAAACAGAAGAAAATACACTTTTAAAACTTCACTTGTTGTGGACTTTGGAAGGATTGAATGCCTTGAGTCCTCAAGATTTAGTCGTTTCAAAAAATACTTCTTCCAAAGAACTAAAGCAGCAGATACTATTCATGCTAAGGTTTTTTGCAAATGAAAAAGAGTATAAAAAAGGTTTGAAAATTTTAAAGGAATGGAAAGTTGAGAGCGATCGATTTTCCAAGCTGTATTTTTTGAGTTCCGTAGCGTTCTATACTCCATTTGCGGAAGCTGAATGCTTTGGAATCTTTGGCCAATATGTAGAAGATTTTCCAGAAGATGATTACGTTATAGACGCAATAATGAGTGGCTTGGAAGATAAAGAAGAAGCCTTTGGAAATTACTTAAAAAAGAAT
>CALIAG010000028.1 GCA_938041325.1 uncultured Saprospiraceae bacterium
ACCGTTACCATCGCCCATACGCCTGCTACCAAAAAGATCTTTACATTGTCAAAATCCCTCAAGCGTTTTCTTTTTCCACTCAAAAATGGAATGGCATAGCCTAAGGACAAAAGTGCTGGAATGACAATAACCAATTGGATATTCCTATGAAGGAAAAAGAAAAAATAGGCGGAAGCCAAAAAACCTACCAAAGCGTAGATCCGGATATGAGATTTGTAATGGGTGATAACAGAGTAGCGCTCTAATTCGAAGTATTCATGGAGTTTGGAAATCCCGACGATCCTATGCACGGCATAGAGAAATAAAGTAGAAAAGAAAATGAAATAAGTTAAGGAATCGAATTCGAATGAACCGTCGATAATCAATTGGGTTTGGAAAGCCATTGCCAATGCCCCTAACGCAATCCAAAAATTACCATACAGGATAAGGTCAATGAATTTTTTGATCCAATAGATCACACTTTATTAAGATTAATGCTTGTGGTTAAATCTTTTTCACCGTACTTCTAAAGATATTTAAAGTTGTGGTTCTTTTTGATTTTTTGCAATACTTCATAAATCAGCTTGATCACATTTTCAACATCACTTTTATCCGCCATTTCAACAGTGGTGTGCATGTACCTCAAAGGCAATGAAATCAAAGCAGCTGGTACGCCACCATTCGAATAAGCAAAAGCATCGGTATCCGTACCTGTTCTTCTAGAACTGGCTTCCTTTTGCAAAGGAATTTTGTTTTGCTCAGCAGTATCAATAATCAATTGCAAAAGCTTGTTGTGTACAGCGGGAGCAAAAGTAACGGTCGGTCCATCTCCTGTACGAATATCTCCATGCTTTTTTGGATTGAGCATTGGTGTATGCGTATCATGAGTTACATCTGTGACGATCGCAACATCTGGCTTGATGGTATGCGCAATCATTTCTGCGCCACGCAATCCAATTTCTTCTTGAACAGAATTTACAATATAGAGTGAATACGGTAATTTGATTTTATTCTTCTTTAACAAACGTGCGACCTCTGCGATGCAAAAGCCACCGATTCTATTGTCAAGTGCTCTTCCTACATAATAGCGGTTATTCAGCGTAGTCATCTTGTCTTCGAAAGTAATGACACAACCGACATGAATGCCCATCTTTGCGACTTCTGCTTTATTCTTAGCTCCAACATCAATGAAAATATTATCAAGAGAAGGATTGCTTTTTGAATCGGAAGATTTTCGAGTATGAATCGCTGGCCACCCAAAAACTCCTTTGACAATGCCTTTTTTGGTGTAGATATTTACCCGCATGGAAGGTGCGATCATATGGTCAGAACCTCCATTTCTAATGACATAAATAAATCCATCATCGGTAACGTAATTGACAAACCAAGCGATTTCATCCGCATGCCCTTCAATTACAACTTTATAATCTTTTCCAGGATTGATGACACCATAGACCGTCCCGTAATTATCGGAATGCCATTCATCGATAAACGGAGAGATATAATCCAGCCATAATTTTTGTCCAGAAGTTTCAAATCCTGTCGGAGATGAATTATTGAGATAGGCTTCTAAGAAAGCCTCAGATTTTTTGGTAAAAAGTGCCATACAATATTTAGTGTCAGTTATAATCTGAAAGGAAGGTTTTATTCTTTAAAACTCCTTTCCAGCTATTGCCATTTCTGGGGGTTTTGCCTCCATTTTAAAAGAAGAGACAAATCAAGCTCATTTATATATTCTGTAAGTAAAGCTTCATCAATTAACGTGGGATAATTTGTTAATGTTTCATAGGGACATTTTGCTTGGCTAAAGGCCAATTTAGCGCTATCAAAGCCATAAGTAAATATGGCCATAACTGCTGCCACCTCACAGCCAACTTCCCGAATGGCATCTACTGCTTTTAGCGCGCTTCCCCCTGTAGAAATCAAATCTTCAACCACTAATATTCGCTCTTTTCCTGTAATCTCGCCTTCAATTTGATTCTGGCGACCATGTGATTTGGCTTTATTTCTTATGTATATGAAAGGTAAATTCAATTCTTCTGCCAATAAGGCACCATGTGCAATTCCTGCGGTAGCTACACCAGCAACTTTATCAAATTCATAGTTCGCAGAAAGTTCAGCCATTCCTTTAATGATCTTCCTTCTGACATCCGGATAAGATAAGACGATTCTGTTGTCACAATAGATTGGCGATTTTAATCCAGAAGCCCACGTAAAAGGATTTTGAGGACTCAATTTAATTGCCTTAATTTGTAACAGTTGTCTTGCCGTTTGGGCAGCGATATTTCTATGTTTTACTTCCATAATTTTGCCGAGCAAATGTACAAAATTTATATTAATGAAACTCCTCTGCTACTCGTAAATAGTGAAGATGCCAAAGCTTGGCTTCCAGCAAAGGAAAATGAATTGATAGTCCCTTATTTAGGTAAGGTAAAAAACCTCTTAAATTATATTGATACGCTGGAGAAATCCAAGCGTTTTGAACGTTTGGTGCTGTATAGCAAGGATTTAGAAAAGCTTTGGGAAGATTTTCAATCCCTATTTAAATTGATTGAGGCTGCAGGAGGTCTGGTTTGCAATGAAAAAGAAGAAATTCTCTTTATTCACCGCTTAGGGTTTTGGGATTTGCCGAAAGGGAAAATAGATAAAGGAGAACATAAAAAAGAAGCAGCGGTGAGGGAAGTAGAGGAGGAGACGGGCATTCAGGACATCAGCTTGGGGTCTGAATTGATAACGACCTACCACACCTACCGCAATCGCAAGAAAAAACGGGTTTTGAAACGAACTTATTGGTACAATATGACTGCTCCAAACCAAGCTTTGGTCCCTCA
>CALIAG010000029.1 GCA_938041325.1 uncultured Saprospiraceae bacterium
GAAGCAAAGACCATTCGCCGCACAAGTACTCGACACCTTCTGAGAACAGATGCCGCAATGCGTTTTGAAAAAGGGTCTGATCCGAATCTGACCGTTTATGCATTGAAGAGAGCAGCATTATTGATAAAGGAATTGGCTGGAGGAACGATTGCTTCTGAAGTTGTGGATATTTATCCTAGCAAGATTGAGAAAAAAGAAATTGACGTTAGTTATAAAAGTATAAACCGTCTGATCGGAGTTGACATTCCTTCAACAGAAGTGAAAGCAATTTTAGCAGCACTGGAAATAGATATTGTAAAAGAGTCAGATGCTGAATTGACCGTTGCGATTCCTACCAATAAAGCAGACGTACTCAGAGATGTTGATGTCATTGAAGAGATTCTTCGGATCTACGGTTTTAATAAAGTGCCGATGCTCAGTCAAGTAAAAAGCACGATCAGCCTTTGGGAGTCTCCGGACAAACGCAAAGTTCAAAATACGATCTCAGAATTATTGACCTCTTGTGGCTACAATGAAATAATGGGCGTCTCTTTGACACAGTCTAAATATTTCAAAGAAATACTTCCAGTTGAAGATGCGCAACTTGTCTACGTAAACAACACCTCCAATATTCATTTGGATGTTATGCGACCGACAATGTTGTTTTCTGGTTTAGAAACTATTTTACACAATCAAAATCGCCAAAATGCGGATTTGAAATTATATGAATACGGTCGATCTTATTTAAAAGATGGAGAAGGATTTAAGGAAACAGAACAATTAAGTATTTTCCTTACGGGAAACAAAGTTTCTGAAAGTTGGTTGAACAAAGACAAAAGTCAGGTCAATTTTTATTCTTTAAAGGCTTTTGTTGGAAATGTATTGAATCGATTGGGCCTTTCTGGTTTCCAAGAAGGGGAGATATCAGATGATGTTTTCTCCTTTGGGGTAAAATACCATCGTGGACCAAAAACATTGGTGAAATTCGGAGCTGTGAAGTCGAAGGTTTTGAAAGCGATGGACATCAAACAATCGGTATTATATGCTGAATTTGATTGGGGAGAGGTTTTAAATGCTCTAAAAAGCCACAAAATTCGATTTAAGCCGTTAACGAAATATCCTTCAGTGAGAAGAGATTTGGCTTTGGTTATTGACCAAAAAGTCAATTTTAAGGAAATTGTAGGGATAGCAAAGACAGCAGGAAAGCCCTTATTGCAAGATTTAAACTTATTTGATGTTTATGAAAATGAGGATCAATTAGGAAAAGGTAAAAAATCCTATGCAGTAAGTTTTGTGTTCCAGGATGCGGCAAAAACCCTAAAAGACAAGGATATTGATAAAATAATGACAAAAATGATCGCTTCCTATGAAGGGAAACTAGGCGCAGTCATTAGAAGATAAACAAATTGACTATCTTAGCATTTGTACCAGTATAAAAATTGGTAGAGAAACATTATATTTATTATTTAACCTATTTTTTCACCTCTGAGCTCTATTCTGTTGACGAAATGGAAGCACTTTCACAACATCTTAGTGGGATTGAATCAAAAGTAAGGCAACTTGCTTTGAAGTTAGAGCGTATACAGAAGGAAAATAGTGCGCTTAAAGCGCAAAATGAGAAATTAGTTACTGACCTGGCAGCAAAAAATAACCAGGTGCTCGAGTTGAAAGATAAGGTTGCCAAAAGTGTGCAACCAATCGTGGTAGAGAAAAAGGAGCAACCCTCAATTAGTAGTAAAAAACTTAAAAAGGAAATCGATCAATACATTAAAGAAGTTGATAAATGTATTGAATGGTTACAAAACAGTTGATGAATGGAAGGGAATGACATGATAAACATTACCGTTTTGATTGGTGGTAGACCTTATCCTTTGAAAATAAAGTCTGCGGATGAACCTGCTATTCGTGAAATTGTAAAAGAAGTGAACGAAAAAGTAAACCGATTTCAACAGAACTATGCAAAAAAGGACAAACAAGATTGTCTGGCTATGGCCTTGTTAACCTACGCGGTTGATTTGCATAAAAACGCTCAAGAAACCGGACCTGCAGACAATGATGATGTCTCAGAAAAAGTACTTCAACTTGATAACCTCCTAGATGATCTTTTAAAATAAAAGTTTTACCACTCAGGGTATTCCTCTCTTATCTAATTTTTTCTTCTCAATTTTTGCTTTCGAAAATTCTTAAAATGATCGGATTGTAAAGAAGTGATTCTTCTAATTCAAGCCATTCATATTTATTCATATAAAATCCAAAAAAATGGAAATAGGTGTAGGGGTTTTAGTGGGGTTATTGGTAGGAGCTATCATCGGATTTGTACTTGTACAAATGATGATCAAACGTGCCAACGCTGCTAAAACAGAAGAAATTAACCGAAAGGCAGACCTTGCCTTACAAGAAGCACGACTTTCAGCCACCAGAATTACAGACGAAGCAGAAAATAAAGCAAACAAAATTGTTTCTCAGGCTGAAGCCAAAAACGAAAGCATTAAGCAAAAGAAAATTCGTGAAGCAAAAGAACGTTTCAACAAATTAAAATCTGAATTCGGAGAAGAGAAAGCTCAGCACAAAGTTGAGTTGAAAGAAAGAGAGATCGGAGTTGTTAAACTCGAAAACGACTTAAAGCAAAAGCAATCTGGATTTCAATCAAAAGTTGATAAACTTAAAGCTCAACAAGCTGACATTGAATCTCATGAAGCTGAAATCAAAGTAATTCGTGAAAATCTGGACAAGCAACTTAAAATTGTTGCTAAAAAGAAAGAAGATCTAGATGCTGCAAATGAAAAACAAATCAAAGCTTTAGAATCTATCGCTAGATTAAGCGAAGCTGAAGCCAAAGAGCAATTATTAGAAGCCGTAAAAGCAAAAGCAGAAACGGATGCCATGGCATTGGTTAAGCAAGCGACTCAAGCTGCGAAGCTTACCGCCAACAAAGAAGCAAAGAAAATTGTCATTCAAAGCATCCAAAGAATGTGCGCAGAATATACCATTGAAAATACGGTATCTGTCTTTCCTTTGGATTCTGATGATTTAAAAGGACAAATTATTGGTAGAGAAGGTCGAAACATCCGTGCTATCGAAGCTGCCACAGGCGCAGAAATTGTAGTAGATGATACACCAGAAGCTATCGTTATATCTAGTTTCGATCCGATCCGAAGAGAAGTTTGTCGCTTATCTTTAAAGCGTTTGGTAGCGGATGGTAGAATCCACCCAGCTAGGATTGAAGAAGTGGTTACAAAAACACGCAAAGAATTAGACGAGCAGATTGTAGAAATCGGAGAGCGTACAGTAATTGAATTAGACATTCATGGATTGGATGCTTATTTGGTGAAAATGGTCGGACGGATGCGTTTCCGTTCTTCTTATGGACAAAACTTACTCAAGCACTCAATAGAAACCGCGAATCTTTGTGCGATCATGGCTGCAGAAATGGGATTCTCTCCTAAGCAAGCTAAGTTGGCCAAAAGAGCAGGTCTCTTACATGATGTTGGAAAAGTTGCAGAAGAAGATTCAGAATTGTCTCACGCAATCCTGGGAATGGAGATGTGTAAAAAAGGCAAAGAGAGTGCAGTGGTTTGCAACGCAGTAGGAGCCCACCACGATGAAATCGAAATGAATAATATGATTTCACCGATAGTTCAAGCTTGTGATGCGATATCAGGAGCAAGACCGGGAGCAAGACGGGAGATTTTAGAATCTTACCTCAAGCGTATCGGAGAGTTAGAAGAATTGGCAATGGCACACGACGGTGTTCAAAAAGCTTACGCGATGCAAGCAGGACGTGAACTGAGAGTAATTGTCGAGTCAGAAAAGGTTACTGATGAATATGCAGATGATTTGTCATTCATGATTTCTCAGAAAATCCAGGATGAGATGCAATATCCAGGGCAAATCAAGGTAACTGTGATCCGTGAAAAACGAGCAACGACCTTTGCACGATAAATAACACAACACAAAAAGATAAAAAGCCATGCTCTTCAATTGAAAAGCGTGGCTTTTTTATTTGAACAACTCCTTTGTATTAATCTGATTTTAATATTTGGCCAAGTGAATGCTTCTCCTTTTCAAAATTGCTAAGGTGCGGTACTCTCAGAATTAATTTTGGTAAAATAGGTTTTTTGTAGTAAAATATTTAGTTAAAAATTGAAGCTATTTTCAACCTCAATCCCAAGCTTCGATTCTGATTCTAATCAATTCATTATCAATTATCAAAACCTTGTAAAAAAATGAAAAAACGGCTTTTATCTAAGCCGATTTAAATGTATCTTTGCAGTCGATTTGAGGAACCCCGATTTTGAAGCTTAGAATGAACTGGAAAATTGCTCCAAATATGAAATGGACTTCGTTATTACTTATTATCAGTCTACTCTTCTCTTTTAATACTGTTCAAGCAGAAGGAGATGGAGAATTCGATGCTGCGGCCACCGCCTTTCACCACATCGACGATGCCAATGTCTTTTCAATAGGACCTTGGAGCATACCGCTTCCATGTATTTTGAAATCAGACGATGGTTGGAATGTATTTTCTTCCGGAAAATTTCACATTCACGGACATGGTAACGGAACCATGGCAATTGATGGCTATGTACTGAACGGAGGTCAAGTCATGAAAATAAAGGATTCTTCTTTCCCAAAAGGAGAAGTTCAATTGCTAGCTGAAACAGCAAGCCACGATGATGTTCATCATTTTTACCACCACAAAAAAGTGGATGGCAAAACAAAATATTCTATAGATTTTCAAGGAAAGCATTACGACCTCGATGTGAAATCAACATTGGATGGTGGATTCTTGGGTGGAGGTATTACCTCGTTCCATGACTTCTCTATTACAAAAAATGTTATTTCCATGATCTTGATGAGTTTGCTGTTGTTCTTCTTATTCCGATCAATAGCGAAATCATATGCAAGAAGAGAAGGACAAGCGCCTTCTGGAATTCAATCTTTAATAGAACCTATATTTTTATTTATACAAGAAGATGTAAGCAAACCATTCCTTGGGCATAAATGGCAAAAATTTCAGCCGTTTTTGATGTGCTTATTCTTTTTCATATTAGCATTGAACCTATTCGGACAAATTCCATTCTTTGGAGGAGCCAATGTCACAGGAAGTTTATCTGTAACGATGGTCTTGGCCTTGTTTGCATTTTTTGTAACCAACCTGAATGGAAACGGGCATTACTGGGAGCACGTATTTTGGATGCCTGGTATTCCGGCTTGGGTAAAATTAATTCTAACTCCAGTGGAGATTATGGGTGTGTTGATGAAGCCGTTGATTTTGATGTTGCGTTTATTTGCCAACATTACTGCGGGACACATTGTAATCACTATATTCGTGAGTTTGATTTTTATATTTGGTAAATCTGGAGATCTTCCTGGCGCAGCTTATGGAGCATCCATTGGATCGATCATACTTGGATTATTTATGATGGCGATTGAATTGTTGGTGGCATTTATCCAAGCATTTGTATTTACAATTTTGACTGCTTCTTATATTGGAGCAGCGACTGAAGAGTCACATCATTAATTTATTTAATAAAATTTAGTTACTATGACAGGTACACTAGCAGCAATTGGAGCTGGTTTAGCAGTTATCGGAGCTGGAATCGGTATTGGAAATATCGGGGCGAAAGCGATGGAAGCCATTGCACGTCAACCAGAAGCGGTAGGTGACATTAGAGCCAACATGATCTTAATGGCAGCCCTTATTGAGGGAGCTGCTTTGGTTGCGATTATCCTTGCGTTCTTCGTATAAGCTAATCACAAACCAAAAGAAACGGGTTGGACCGGGCGACGGTTGGTCGTGGTGTTCAACCCAACTTTTAAAATTATCAACTTTAATATAGTTATGGACTTTATTTTCCTTGCAGACTTCAACGTAATCAAACCCAACATCGGGTTGATTTTTTGGACAACCGTAATATTCGGTATTTTTTGGTTTATGATGTCAAAATATGCTTTCAAGCCGATCGCAAAAGCATTATCTGACAGAGAAGCTTTTATCAAAGACTCTTTGGAAGAAGCTAATAACGCGAGAGAAGAGATGGCAAAATTGAAATCTCAGAATGAAGAAATTTTAGCTCAAGCAAGAGTTGAACAAGCTAAAATATTGAAAGAGGCGAAAGAAGCGAAAGACACTATCATCAAAGACGCTAAGGTAAAAGCAAAAGAAGAAGCCAATAAGATCGTCACTTCTGCTCGTCAAGAAATTGACAACCAGAAAATGGCAGCAATGCTTGAGGTCAAAAACAAAGCAGGTTTAATGGCTTTGGAAATTGCTGAAAAAGTGATCCGAAAAGAATTGGTAGGCAATAGCGAACAAGAAAGTTTTGCCAACAGTCTTGTGAATGAAATCAAATTGAACTAGTACTAATTAATAGCTTGAATAAAAATTAATTATGTCAGTACAAAGAATAGCTTCCAGATATGCCAAATCTCTTTTGGACTTAGCCATTGAGCAAAACAAACTCGAGCGGATCAAAGAGGATATAGAGCATTTTCAAGCAGCTAAAGAAAATAGAGATTTATTTCTATTACTGAAAAGCCCAATTATAAAACCGGGTAAAAAGCAAGAAATATTTACTGCATTATTTGCAGATAAATACGACGAAATGACACTCGGCTTTTTGAAAATTATTTTGACAAAAGGAAGAGAATATCATTTACCAGAAATTGCGGATGAATTCATGAAGCAATATCGAGCAGATCAAGATATCTCTACGATAAAAGTGACTACGGCTTCACCGTTGAGCGAGTCTGCTTTAAAAAGCATCAAGGATAAATTGTTGACAGCAAGTGCAACAAGAGGTTTTGTAGAGATAGAAAATGCAGTTGATCCTGATTTGATTGGTGGTTTTGTAATCGAGTTTGGAGACAATTTATATGATGCTTCAGTAGCACATAGTCTTGAAAAATTGAAAAAAGAATTTAGTAAGAATCTTTACGTAAAAGATTTTTAGAGCGATAGTTTCTATCGTTGTTTACACAATATTAAAATATTCGACTCCTCCGGGAGCATCAATAACCTTTTAAATATTAAGCATTATGGTTGATGTAAAACCTGACGAAATTTCAGCGATCTTAAAACAACAACTTTCCGGTTTTAAAACTGCTGCAGAATTAGAAGAAGTAGGAACTGTACTCGAAGTAGGGGATGGTATCGCTCGTGTTTACGGACTTTCAAGTGCGCAAGCAGGTGAGTTGGTTGAATTCGAAACTGGAGTTCAAGCGATCGTTCTGAATCTTGAAGAAGATAATGTAGGAGTTGTATTGATGGGAGATGGAGATGGAATTAAAGAAGGTTCTACCGTTCGTAGATCTGGAAAAATTGCTTCTATTGATGTAGGAGAAGGAATGGTAGGTAGAGTGGTAAATCCACTTGGAGAACCAATTGATGGAAAAGGACCAATCACTGGAAAAAGATACAACATGCCTTTGGAGCGTAAAGCACCAGGTGTAATTTATAGACAACCGGTAAGTGAGCCTTTACAAACAGGGATCAAGGCAATCGATGCGATGATTCCAATTGGTAGAGGACAACGGGAGTTGATTATTGGTGACCGTCAGACTGGTAAAACAGCGATTGCAATTGACACCATCATCAATCAAAAAGAATTTTTCGACAGAGGAGAAACAGTGTACTGTATTTATGTTGCTTCTGGACAGAAAGCATCTACAGTAGCCAACGTTGCTCAGACTTTAGAAGAAAATGGTGCAATGGCTTATACGACCATCGTATCTTCTTCAGCATCTGATCCAGCACCTCTTCAATTTTACGCACCGTTTGCAGGAGCAGCGATTGGAGAGTTTTTCAGAGATACAGGAAGACCAGCCTTGATTATTTTTGATGATTTATCAAAGCAAGCTGTTGCTTACCGTGAGGTATCTTTGTTATTGCGTCGTCCTCCAGGACGGGAAGCATATCCAGGTGATGTTTTCTACTTACACTCTCGTTTATTAGAGCGTGCAGCGAAAGTCATTAATAATGACGGCATTGCTCAAGAAATGAATGATTTGCCTGATTCATTAAAAGAAGCAGGTATCGTAAAAGGTGGAGGATCATTGACCGCACTTCCAATCATTGAAACGCAAGCAGGTGACGTTTCTGCGTATATCCCTACCAACGTAATTTCCATTACTGATGGTCAGATATTTTTAGAGTCCAACTTATTTAACGCCGGTGTTAGACCAGCAATTAATGTGGGTATCTCTGTATCAAGAGTGGGTGGATCTGCACAGATCAAATCAATGAAGAAAGTATCTGGTACATTGAAATTGGATCAAGCACAATATAGAGAGTTAGAAGCTTTCGCAAAATTTGGATCTGATTTGGATGCAGCTACGCAATCTATCCTTGACAAAGGAAAGCGTAATGTGGAAATTTTGAAACAGCCTCAATATTCTCCAATGTCAGTTGAGAAGCAAGTTGCTATCATCTACCTGGGGTCAAAAGGTTTGTTGAAAGATGTGCCAGTTAATAAAGTAAAAGAATTTGAGGAGTTGTTTTTGACAACATTGGAACAAAGACATCCTGATGTATTAGCAACATTTAAGTCAGGTAAATTGACAGATGAAGCGACTGATGCAGTGAAAAGCTTAGCAGCAGATTTGTCAAAGTCTTATAAATAACTAAAGATAAAAGAGTAGCGGAATTTTGGATTCCTTATTCCTTTTCTTAAAATTCATTTTCGAATGGGTGCCAATTTAAAAGAAGTACGAGAAAGAATTACCTCTGTAAATTCAACACAGCAGATTACTAAAGCCATGAAAATGGTTTCAGCTGCAAAGTTGAGAAGAGCGCAAATGGCCATTACACAAATGAGACCATATGCTAACAAGTTGAATGACATGTTGACGAATATCCTTTCCAATTTAGAAGGAGATATGTCTTCTTCCTATGGAGTAGAGCGTCCTGTTTTAAATGCTTGTGCAGTTGTAGTGACTTCGAATAGAGGTTTGTGCGGTGCGTTCAATACAAATGTAATTAAGTCTGCAGTTGCCAATATCGAGAAGAAATATGCTGGCTTGAGAAAGACCGGTAATTTGACAATTCTTTGTGTTGGTAAAAAAGGCAATGACTATTTCAAGCGTTATTATAGCGATTGCACAATCAATTCTGAATTCGTAAACTTGTTTGAAGACTTGAGTTTTGATAATGTATCTCGTGCTTCAAAACAACTCATGCAGTCTTTTTCTGATAAGGATTTTGATGCGATTGATGTTTCTTATGGTCGTTTTAAAAATGCAGGTGTTCAGTTTCCTGAAACCTTTCAATTTTTACCAGTTGCAAAATTGGAAGTTGTAGAAGGGGAAGCGAAAAAAGCCAAAGCAGACTATATCTTTGAACCGAGTAAAGAAGCTTTATTGGAACATTTAATTCCAAGCATCTTACAAACGACTTTCCAGAAATTTTTATTAGATACACATGCTTCAGAGCACGGTGCGCGGATGACAGCGATGGATAAAGCGACAGAGAATGCACAAGACATGTTGCGTGACCTGAAAATTTCTTATAACAAAGCGAGACAAGAAGCGATTACAAGAGAGCTTTCAGAGATTGTGGGTGGAGCGGCAGCTTTGGAAAACGGATAAAAATACACAGAGCAATAATTTTAGTAAAAGCGCCTGAAGTTCGAAAGAATTTCAGGCGCTTTTTAATTGGACTATATAACTTTTATAAGTTCATTGAAGTCGAACGATCGCGCTTTACCTTATATGCTCTTATATTTCTTACATGCTAAATCTTTCTTTTTTTAACCTCCTTCAAAATTTTCTGTGGTTTAAAAAAAAGTGTCTGTTCTTTACAAGATCCTCCTCTTTAAAATTCTCTGATTTTAATACTTCTAAAATGAACAGTGTCCCCATGATCTTGCAAAAGAATATGTCCTTTTTCTGCTTCACCGAATTTGGGCCACTTGGCATATTTGCTGTAGGCGACAAGTGCACGGTATATCTGTGTGTTGCGTTCAAAATCAATATGCTTAAAACCGTTGAGCCAATGTTCAATGTGATTTCCTTTGACAACTATCCGTGCTAAATTCCATTTGCCAACTCCTCTAAATTCTTTCTTGCGATTGGGTTCTGAAAGATTCGTAGCCGCAATTAAATCATAGACAGAAGCTAGCGTACGATTGTCCTTCACACCTTTCTTTGCATCCGGGTGGTTTTTGTCATCCAGTATTTGATATTCTAAACCAATTGCAGAACCAGGTCCTTTATTCAACTCTGGATCTACGAAATATTTAATTCCACTGTTTGCCCCTTCTGTTATTTTGAATTCCAAGGACAACTCAAATTCTCCGTATTTTTTTTCAGTAATAATATCTCCACCTCCAGTTGATTCCCCTCCATCAGATTTCAAAACAGTTAAGATTCCATCTTTCATTTCCCAACCACTTTCTGGAAAGTTATCCAACTTTGCTCCACGCCATCCATTCGTACTTTTTCCATCCCATAAAAAGCTCCAGCCTTCAGCTTTTTCTCTTTCGCTTAAAGTATTCGGAACAAGATTTACCTCTTGTACTTCATTGTCTTTTTTCGTTCGGTATTCTTCAAGATTTTTGGTCACGATTCTAATGTCCCGCCATTCAATGCTTTTACCAATTAGTTTTTTATCATTAATGCTATGTACTTGAAGTCCAATAAACCCAGTAGGACTTAGCTGGTCAATGATGTTCGAAGTATTTACGCCGTTTACAAAAATGCTTATTTCATTGCCGATGGCTTCGATGCGGTATTTATTCCAACCATTTTTATCAAAAGCTTTTTGACCTTTTGCGTTAAGCGATAATGGGTATATCCAACCTCTTCTGCCTTCGTCATAAATCCCACCACTATACGCCCTGTCGCTAGGGTCTATCTCTGCTTGATATCCATGCACTCTTCCTTCCATATAGTCCGGCTTACTATTGCTTCGGAATTGAATTCCGGAATTTAGGTCAGGGTCGACTTTTACTTCCAACTCCAAAATAAAGTCGTCATATAATCTATCTGTGCACAAGAAGCTGTTTGGAGTATTGAATTTTGAAATACCAACGATACTTCCATCTTTGACTCTATAATCCGCTTTCCCATTGAGCTGAACCCAGCCTCTGAGATCTTGGCCATTAAATAGATCTTTCCAATCATCCTTATCTTTTGCAGAAGATTGATTATTAATTAGAATCATTAAGCTGAAAAATAATAGTAGTCTAGGCATCATTAGTTTGAAATTTAAGTACAAAAGGATATCCTCCTAAATTAATAGTTTTTTTAAAGAAACTGCTTTTTGAAAGTTAAATTAATATTTAGTCAAATAAGACTTAGGCGAATAATAATTTTAGGGTAAGCTAAATATCCTTATCTTTCCAGTGTATAAAATTGAAAAAATGAAAGCAATCATACCAGTTGCGGGTGCAGGGACAAGGCTAAGACCTCATACATATACTCAACCCAAACCGTTGATTCCGGTGGCGGGCAAGACCATTATATCGTATATAATTGAGCAGTTAACCGATGTAGGAATCAATGAATTCATATTTGTGATTGGTTATCTGGGTGAGAAAATAAAGCTCTATATAGAAAAAGAGTATCCTCAAATTCAAAAGCAATTTGTTTCTCAAGAATCAAGAGAAGGCTCTGCTCATGCAATTTGGACAGCAAGAGATGCAATCGGAGATACGAAAGAAGCTTTTATCGTTTTCGGAGATACGATTATAGATGTTGATTTAAATATTTTCTTAGAAGAAGAGCACTCTTGTTTGGGAACAAAAAAAGTCAATGACCCGAGAGAGTTTGGTGTTGTGGAATTGGGTAAAGATGGATTTGTGAAAAAGGTGGTTGAAAAACCGAACATCCCAAAGTCAAATATGGCTTTAGTCGGTTTGTATAAAATTAAGAATGTTCAGCTTTTGCTTTCTGAAATTGCCAAGAACATCAATAATGAGCAAAGAAGCCATGGAGAATTCCATCTGACCGATGCGATAATGGGGATGATAGAAAATGGAGCAAAATTCAAAACCGTAAATGTCAATAATTGGTTTGATTGTGGTAAAAAGGAAATTTTACTAGAGACCAATGCAATGCTTTTGGACAAAGAAGGATACGCTTCTTCTAATTTACCACCGTTTGATAATTCCATAATTATTCACCCAGTAAGTATTGGCCCAAATTGTACGATTAAAAATTCTATTGTTGGACCGCACGTTACCATTGGCAACAATACAATAATCAATCGGTCTGTAGTCAAAGAATCAATAATAGGGAGCTATGCTTCGATCGATGAAGTTGTTTTGAAAAATTCTTTGGTAGGAAGCGATGCTGCAATTAAGGGATTGAGCCAGAGCTTGAACATAGGAGACAATACAGAAATAGACTTTAGCTAGAAATATAAATTTTACTTTACCACGAATTCAAATTGTTTTTGGTTTTGAATTCGTGGTAAAGGTTCTTATCGATTAGGTATTCAATTATAATATTCCAATTTTGTCCGCACTGATATGAATGGTTTTTAGTTCTGTTGTTCTTTCAGCAATATCCACAGAACCATTTTCTAATCTTAGTACTCCGCGAGGACAAACCGCTGCACAAATACCACATCCAACACAACTGGCTCTGACCACATTTTGTCCTTTTTGAGCGTAAGCTCTCACATCAATTCCCATTTCACAATACGTAGAACAGTTTCCACAAGAAATGCATTGACCGCCATTTGTGGTGATTCTGAATCGGGAGAAAAATTTCTGTTGTAATCCTAAAATAGCAGCCATTGGACAACCAAATCTACACCATACTCTTGATCCCAAAAGAGGATAAAAACCAACTCCAACAACTCCTGAAAACGCAGCTCCAATTAAAAATCCATACCAACCTCTTAGTAAATTTCCATCAACAATAAATGAGCCGGTGAAGTAAGCAAGTAGAGTGAGAATCGCAATTCCACCAACAACTCCTCCGATGATTAATGGAAGGTTTTTACCAGATTCAGCAATTCGTTTTTTGTTTTTCCAAACAATAAACCCTACAACAGCACTCAACAATAAAGTTATTCCGATGAACATTGGTTTCGTGATAAGAATATCTCCAGTTCCATTAAAGTAACTGTACAAAACAGCTACCGTCATGACTGTTGCAAAAACCAAAACTGAATGGATCATCCAACGTTCAAGTTTCCAAGCTTTTAAGGATTTGTCCGATAAATGCCGAAACGGATCACCTGCTGTTTCTGCCAATCCACCACAACCACAAACCCAGGAACAATACCAACGTTTGCCATAATAAAAAGTCAAAATAGGAGAAATAATAAAGGTCATTAAAAGTCCAGATACCAACATCAACAAGCCTACATTTCCAGCTTCTAAAAAGCCATTAAGATTCCAATCAAAAAAGAAATAATAATTTAAAGGCCACATGTTTTTGAAATCGTAATACGGATAATTCATCGATTGCATGAACTCCGGAATAAGAAATGCAAAAGCCAATTGAAAGAACATCACAGAAAAGGTTCTTACTTGCTGGTACTTATTGTGTCGGTATTTTAGAATGAATTTTATTCCAAAAATAAGAATAGCTACAGTGTATAAGGTTCCATAAACAAACCATTGACTAGCAGCATTCCCGCTTAGCATTCTGGAGAGTGGATCAAAGAAACCCACCAAGCCAGAATTTGCTGCGCCATCAACACCCAGACCCAAAAGGTTCGGATACCAATAGAGTAGGACATAAAAACCAGTGATGAATATTCCAGAAATCCAACCCCATAAACCTTTATTGGTCAAAGCGTTGAGCCACACACCGTTGTTTTTAATGCCTTCAGGAATTCCGGCATATGCACGCCAAGAATAAATGATGGTTCCAGAAGATATCAAAACCAATGAGAGTGCAAGCAATGCACCGCTTTGTAAAGTATTGCCTATCCAGGCAACAAACAAAAGAAGAAGACCTATGGCTCCAACTGCAGCAGCTAGCTTTTGAATCGTATCAGTGAATGGTGGCATTGGATTCGCCAAAGACATGCTTTTATTAACTTGACTCATTATGTAAAGTTTGTTTTGTTGGTTTAAATTAGGATCTCAAGAAACTGAAAACAGAATTGAGATTTCGTTTCTTTTTTAAGCTCAGGTTTTTTCCACTTTGTTTATTGTAAATAGAAATAACCTCTGCCTCGTATTCTTTGTAGAATTCCGGATCGAAATTAGCGAGGCTTAAATTCTGAAGAACGGTCTCTATAGGTGTCTTATCTCTCAACCATTTTTCACAGACTTCATGACGATACCTTTGACCCATTAAATTAAAGCCTAGAATTTCTTGTGTTTGATTGTCGTATACAATTCTAATGCTTCGTCGGCCTTCCGGATGTTCCCAATAAATGGATTGATGGTTTTCGGGAGGATGGGCAAGTACAGTTCCATATACCTGATATTCGATGTCAAGGAATTTTGCAGAGTTGAACCAAATGCCTGGATCGTAAGCAACTTTTTTTCCGCAAATGTTATAAGCAACCGTTTCTCCCATCATTCTGCCTGTATACCAAATGGCTTCAATCGGTCTTCGTCCGGGTCTTGGATTGCTTTGTTGAGCACAATCTCCAATCGCGTAAACATTAGGAATATTGGTTTCTAAATATTCATTTACCACTATCCCTTTTTGAACCTCCAATTCACCTTCCTTTAGAAAAGCTACGTTCGGACTTACTCCAGCAGTAAGACCTACAAATCTACATTCTATGGTATCTCCTGATTTGGTGATAACGTTTTCTGCTTTACCAGTACCATCATCTAATATTTCTTTTAACTCGGACTCGAGTCTTAAGTCAATTCCATGTTCGACAATATGTCGACTAATCATTTTGGACTCCTCGATTGGAAGTACATTGTCCCAATAGTTTTTTTCACGAACCAAGATGGTAACAGGAATATGTCGAGAGTGAAACATCTCAGCCATTTCAATACCAATCAGTCCTCCTCCCACAATCGTTGCTCTGTTCAATCCTGGACTGAATTTTTCCATGGCTTCTAAGTCCTGATAAGAGTAAAGACCATATACTCTTTCCAAGTCCTGACCTGGCCATCCAAATTTATTTGACTTTGATCCCAATGCTAAAATCAATTTATCGTATTCGATTTTCTCACCGGATTTTGCAATTAAATGTTTTTGTTTGAAATCAATAGAATTGATAAAAGCTTTCTTTAAATCGATGCGATTTTTTGTCCAAAATTCAGGCTCATAAGGCTGGGTATCTTTGAAACGCATATGCCCCATGTAAATATACATCAGTGCAGTTCGGGAGAAAAAATAGTCCGTTTCAGAAGAGACGATAGTGATTTTATGATCACTTTGCTTGCGGAGATGTCTAGCAGCAGTAACGCCACTAATGCCATTCCCTAGAATTACGATATTCATTTCTCAATTGGTTTTTTTGAATCGAATTGCTTACAAGGTAATGAAAATCTTTTTTGCTTTGCTAGACAATGATAAAGCTACAATCCTTTAAAAATTGTCGAAAAAGGAGTTTTCCCACCTCCATGTCCCGATTCAGACAACCCAAAGTGGATATAGTGTTTGTCAATTTTTGTGCAAAGCAATAATTTAAATGAATTTGAATGAGTAGATTTTACTAATTTAGTGATATTATATTGAAGGAGAGTTGTTCAAAATCCACAAAAGTTTTTAGGTTTTATCATGATTAGGTGTACAAAATCTTTTTGTATCATCCAATACTATCATTTTTTATAAAAGCCATTTTGGTCTGCTCCTTTTTCGGAAATTCATTCTATCAATTTAAAAGCGAACTTATGAAAAATTTATTTTTACACTTTTTGTTTTTTTTATGTCTGGGCTTTACCGCCAACGCCCAGTATTATACTGAAGATTTAGAATCAGGGATTCCAGCAGATTGGGTAGTAGATGGAGCCTTTGCATTAGGGACTGCTGCAGATGCAGCTAATGCAGCCTTTCCTGTTCCTGGACATACCAATTTTATATGGGTAAATGATGATGCAATTGGTCAAGGAGTATCTGGAAATGGAACTGCAACTACTGGTATGATTAGTTTAGATGGTACAACTCAACCAGGTTTATTTATGGAGGTCTATTTTAGAGATTTAGATTATGATGCTGATGAGACTGCTAAAGTTTCTGCAAGTAATGATGGTGGAGCGACTTGGACGGAATTGATTAATATGACAGGTACAGCCGGTTGGGAGCAAGTTATAGTTCCTCTTGTGGACTATGTAGGTCAAACAGTCATGTTGCGAATCGCATATGATGATGGTGGTGGCTGGAATTACGGTCTTGCTTTTGATGATTTAGTAATTGATGAAATGCCTAATGAATCTATCTCAATGGTTTCTGCAGATGTCAATTGTGGATTAACAGGTTCTCAAGTAGGAATCGAATTGACTACAAAGGCTTATGTTAAAAGTAGTGGAATTAATATGCTTACTTCTGTTGATATAAATATATCTGATGGAACAGAAACTTATACTGAAACGATCACTGGCTTGACTGCTGAGATAGGAGACGTTATAGCAGTAGATCACCCACTAACAGTAGCTGCTGGTGAAGGAACAAATAATTTTGAAATTTGGTTCTCAAATCCTAATGGAGTAGAAGATCCGAATATGGCAGATAATATGGCTTCTGTAGTTGTGCAGGGATATAGTGGTTTTGCTGCAGGAAGAAAAGTAGTTGTTGAAGAAGCAACTGGTACTTGGTGTACTTGGTGCCCAAGAGGAGCAGTTTATTTAGATAGAATGTCTGAATGCTATCCAGATCATTTTATTGGAATTGCGGTACACAACGATGATCCTATGGAACTTGCTGCATATGATAGTGCAATTAGAGCAGAATCAGGATTCCCTGGATTTCCGAGTGTACTTCTTGAAAGAGAATCATTTTTGAACCCAGATGCAATAGCTAATCCTGTTCGAACAAAAGCGGCTGAAAATCCACAAGCTTTTATTACTAATATGGCTGAGTTTGATGAATTGAACAATGCTTTGACTGTGACTTTAGAAGTGTTGATGAATGCGACTATTGCTGGTGATTATAAATTAACAGCTGTATTAACTGAAGATGGTTTGAGTGGTACTGGTGCAGATTGGGCTCAGGTTAATCAATATTCTGGAGGAGGTCAAGGACCAATGGGAGGATATGAATTTTTACCTTCTCCTGTTCCTGCTGAGTTAATGGTATATGATCACGTAGGTCAGGCATTAATCGGTGGTTATGCTGGATCATCTAATAGTTTGCCAGATACATTATTCAATGGTCAGAGATACAGATTTACATTCCCAGTTCATGCTATTCCTGCTGCTCAGGTAATGGAAAACATGCATCTTGTTGGTTTGTTTACTTCTCCAGCAGGCAATATCGTTAATGCTGAACAAAATACTGTTCAAGAAGCAATTGATGGTTTTATGGTTAGCAATGAAGAAGTTTACATCAACGAAAAAGCAACTGTTTATCCAAATCCATTTTCTGAAACTTTAAATATTTCTTTAAATCTGACAGAGAGTTATGATGTAAATATGGAAGTTTATAGTGCGATTGGACAAAAAATGGATGTTGTAAACTATGGCAATATTGGTGGAAATCAATTATTGAGATACGACGGTGAAAACTTGCAGAATGGAATTTACTTTTTCCACATTTATGTTGGAGAGCAACTAATCACGAAGAAAGTTACTGTAGCTAGATAATTTTTAAAGTACTTTAATCAAGTATATATTATCTCTATAAATGGAGGCATTGATTTTGTTAATAAAATTGATGCCTCTATTTTTTTGCTACTAAATTACAAAATGTCGTTTTGAAGTAGCTTTCGACCTCGGATTCCGTTATATTTGTTAAACAAGATTAATCACTTAATATATTGAAACGGCCAACTTTTGGCAGGCAGCATATTTTGAAAATGCTGAAAAATTTTAAACACATGAAAAGAAATATACTTTTAGCTTTTTTATTTATTATGTTTTCAGGTATGAGCCTTGTTGCTCAGGACTCAATTTCATTGAGCCCACTTTTTATTTCTACTGGAGCAGATTTGGATGATGTATCTACAATGCCAGGTGATATCGTAGGCCATGGTTTTGTCACGAATCATTCTGATGAAACAAAAACATTCTTTTGGAAAAGAACCATTGAAGAAGTTCCAGAAGGCTGGACTACTGCTGTATGCGATATAAATCTATGTTATTTTCATACTGTCGATTCAATGCAATTTGAACTAGCAGCTGGAATGCAAGGAATCGTTGATGTTCATGCTTATCCAGGAGGATCTCCAGGTGCTGATTTGGACTTAGTGAACCCTGGTACAGGAAAAGTAGTAATTAGTATTACTGAAGTTGGGAATGATGAAAATACAGCATCTGCTGAATGGGAATTTATCCTAGACGGGACTCCTGTTGGAGTAGATGAGTTGGAAGCACAGCAAATAGGAATCTTTCCTAACCCAGCGACGAATTACTTTAACATTAGCAATAGCAATGAACTAAGCCAAATTCAAGTCTTCAATATTTTAGGTAAAAAGATGTTTGAAACGAATGTAACAGAAGGCAAGCGTTTTGATATTACAGATTTGAGTAAAGGCATTTACTTGGTGAGAATGATTGATGATGAAAATGCGGTTGTAAAAACGATAAAATTGAAAAAGAGCTAAAATTTAGTTTCTTAAATAGAAAAAAGCCTGATCGATTAGTCGATCAGGCTTTTTTTATTGTAATATTTTAAGCAGGGTATTCTACAAAATTCCGTGGTGTTTCAAAAAGCCGAACACTCAAGTCATATTTTTCATCCAACTTCGCTCGCAGGAGCTTCCAAATAACAAAACATATATTTTCTGCTGTTGGATTCAAGGTTTTGAATTCTTCTGTATCAATATTTAAATTCTTATGGTCAAATCGCTGTTCAACTTCTTCTTTGATAATATCCTTCAAAATTTTCAAATCGATTAAATAACCAGTTTCAGGGTCAACCTCTCCAACAACCTTTACCTCTAGCTCATAATTATGGCCATGATAACTAGGGTTATTACACAAGCCAAATACCTCATCATTCTTGGCATCAGACCAACTCGGATTATGTAACCTGTGCGCAGCGTTAAAATGCGCTTTTCTAAATACCGCAATTCTCATTTTTCAGATCTTTTATAGTTCACCTATCATACAAGTAAATAAGTACAATAGTTTAATTCAAAGGCGTATTTCACTGAATTTATCCAATATTACTCCCAAAAAGCAGGGTAAATAACCTGATTTAAGGCTTCATTTTTAAACGACATCATTTTTACAGAAAAAATAAGCAGATTGAGCGTAATATACTGAATTCCAATATATTTAGAGTTTTAGCATCTATCAGATAAATTGTGTATTTTTGATGTCAAAGTCACGAAATGACTTCCATACATAAATTTAAAATAGAAGGAATTGACGGGAAAGAGATTGATTTCTCAGGTTTCAAAGGAAAAAAAATCCTGATAGTCAATGTCGCATCTGAATGCGGATTTACACCACAGTATCAGCAGTTACAAGAGTTACACGAGGAGTTTAAGGATATTTTGGTAGTAATTGGATTTCCCTCAAACGATTTTGGCGGACAAGAGCCAGGGAATAACTTAGAGATTCAAGAATTTTGCAGCCTCAATTATGGCATCAAATTTCAGCTCACCACAAAGGTGAATATAAAAACCTCCCCAAGACATCCCATTTACGAATGGCTTTGTCGAAAGGATCTAAACCAAAAATTAGAAGCAGAGGTGAATTGGAATTTTTGCAAATTTATAATAGATGAAAACGGTCATCTAGTTTCCTTTTTCCCATCCGCAATCGAACCAGCCAGTGATGAAATATTAAACCAGATTACTGCCTGATTCCTTTAAATGGAAGTACATTTCTTTTCAATAGCAGTGTTGTTGATTAATTTATGTTAACAACAGAAATGAGGAAAGAAGATGTTGTTCAATCAAGTTCTTGGCCAATCTGCCGTTAAGAAACAGCTCATAAACATGGCTGCGAAAGACCGGCTTCCCCATGCCCAGATATTTCTTGGCCCTGAAGGCTGTGGAAAACTGGCACTCGCTATAGCTATCGCTCAATATACTTTGTGCCACAACAAGCAAGCAGAAGATTCTTGTGGTACTTGTCCCGCTTGCAATAAAGTTTCTAAACTCATTCATCCCGATCTTCATTTTTCCTTTCCTACTATTGGTTCAAAAGCAATCAGTACTCAGTTCTTGAAAGAATGGAGAACCGCTGTTGAAGAGAATCCGTACATGAACATTAACCAATGGTTGCAATGTTTAGATGCAGAAAACAAACAAGGGAATATCACCAAAGATGAATGTGTTCAAATTGTCAAAAAGCTAAGCCTTAAGAAGTTTGAAGGCAGTTATAAAATCTTGATCATGTGGTTGCCTGAACATCTTGGTAAAGAAGGCAATCGTTTGCTCAAGCTTATTGAAGAACCACCAGAAGATACCTTATTCATTTTGGTAGCAGAAAATCAAGAAAAAATTCTCAACACCATTTTGTCAAGATGCCAATTGGTAAAAATAAATCGTCTAGAGGATGAGCAAATTTCCCAAGCCTTAATTCGGGATTATGCACAAGAGGAAACTCAAGCAAAGCAAATCGCCTATTTGGCCGATGGAAACTTTAATGAAAGCAAGATTCTGATAGAGAATAATAAAAATGATCAAGCTGCTCTTTTCTTAAGTTGGATGAGGATAAGTTATAAAGGAAATGGGGCAGAAATGGTCAAGTGGGTGGATGAATTTGCGGGAATCGGCAGAGAAAATCAAAAACATTTTTTAAAATATGGTTTACATTTTTTGAGAGAATATATGATCTTGAAAATGACAAATCAGACTAATATTAGGCTTCAAGCTTCAGAATTAGAAGCAGCACAGAAGCTGAGTAAAATAATTGACTTTTATCAGATTGAAGAAATTTCGAAACTATTTAATAATAGTGCGTACTATATCGAGAGGAATGCCAATCCAAAGGCTTTATTTCTTGATGCTTCAATTCAATTAAATAAAATCCTTAAACCGATAGCAGTTCCAGCTTAACTGGACAAGGCTATTCATAAATAATGATTTGACGATGGGATGTTCTAGTTGTTCAACAGGAAAAGATGGAAAACCTTCAGGATGTAATTCCAATGGAGGTTGTTCGACAGGAGGCTGTAATAGACTCAATACATACGATTGGTTAGCCAGTCTTGATATTCAAGATACGGATGGATTCGATTTAGTAGAAGTGAGTTTTAAAAACGGCGCAAGAAAAGCTTTTTATCATAATGAACCTCATACCCGTGCTATCATAGGAGATATGGTAGTCGTAGATGGAGGAAATGGCTATGATATTGGAAGAATTTCCCTTACAGGGGAATTGGTCCGACTTCAAATGAAGAAGAAAAAAGTCAATGAAGATGCTCCTCTAACGAGTGTAATCAGAATCGCGAATGAAAGAGATCTGGAAAGATTGGACGAAGCGCGATCGAAGGAAAAACGAACTTTGATTCGGGCCAGAGCGATAGCGAGAACGCTAAATCTGGATATGAAAATTGGAGATATAGAATTCCAAGGTGACAATCGAAAAGCAACTTTCTTTTATACTGCTGATGGCAGAGTCGACTTTAGAGAATTGATTCGACATTTTGCGCAGGAGTTTAAGGTGAAAATCGAAATGCGCCAAATAGGAGTAAGACAAGAATCAGCAAGGATTGGAGGTATTGGTTCTTGTGGAAGGGAATTGTGTTGTTCAACTTGGCTATCAGACTTTAAGTCAGTGTCAACGGCTGCTGCACGTTACCAAAATCTTGCGATTAATCAATCTAAGCTTTCTGGTCAATGTGGTCGCTTGAAGTGCTGCCTCAATTATGAATTGGATTCTTATATGGATGCCATTAAAGATTTTCCAAAACAAGTAGAATATTTGAAGTTGCAAAATGGAAAAGCTTCTCTTATGAAAACGGATATCTTTAAAAGGATAATGTACTATTATGTGACGGACGAAGGAAGCAAAATGGGCAAAGTACAGACCGCAAGTGTTGATCGAATAAAAGAGATCAAAGCGATGAACAAGAAAGGGGAGTTTCCCGTTAGTTTGATAGACTTTAGTTCTTATGAAGTAGAAGAGAAAGTTGACTTTGATGACAACTTAACCGGTGTTGTTGAATTGCCTCCTGAAGAGAAAAAGAAAAAAGGACGCAACAGAAATAAAAACAGGAATAAAGGTAGAAACAACAATAATAACAACAATAACAAAAGCGGAGATAGAAAGCCAAAGCCTGAAAATAAAAAACGCAACGACAACAGAAATAAAAATAAAGACAGAAAGTCTGATTCTGGAAAAAATACTAAGCGTGTAGATAATAAGGATAAAGCAAAAGATTCTAAACCGCAGAAGCAACAACAGAAAGGTAAAAACGAACAGAATAAAAAGCCTGAAAAGCAATTCAAAAAAGTATTTGCTAAGAAAGGAGTAAAAAAACCTGTCAATAAAGACAGGAAACCGAACGACAATAAAAATGACAATAATAAGAAGTAAGATTATTCACAAAAGTTTAATTTTGATTTCTTGAAATAAAATTAAAGGCACCCTCGTGGTGTCTTTTTTAAATAGTAAAAAATGGCAAAATACGATGTTACAGTAATCGGTTCAGGTCCTGGTGGATATGTAGCCGCTATCCGTTCTGCTCAATTAGGACTGAAAACAGCATTAATAGAAAAGTACGATACTTTAGGAGGTACTTGTTTGAATGTAGGATGTATTCCTTCAAAAGCATTGTTGGATTCTTCTGAACATTTCCACAATGCGCAGCACAAGTTTGACCTTCATGGGATCAACCTGAGCAACCTGAAAGTGAATATGCCTCAGATGGTGAAGCGTAAGAATGAAGTGGTGGAGCAAACCACAAAAGGCATAGACTTTTTGATGAAAAAAAATAAGATCGACGTCTATCATGGACATGGCTCTTTTGTTACAAAAAATGAAATCAGCATTGCCAAAGCTGACGGTACAAAAGAAACGATTGAAACCGATAAAACAATCATCGCAACGGGCTCAAAGCCGATTACACCTCCTGCCTTTAACTACGACAAGAAAAGAGTAATTACCAGCACAGAAGCGTTGAACATAGATAAAGTTCCTAAGAAAATGGTCATCATCGGTGGTGGAGTAATTGGATTGGAATTGGGATCTGTCTTTGCACGATTGGGAACAGAAATTGAAGTAGTCGAATACATGGATCGCATCATTGCAGGCATGGATAAAGACTGTAGCAAAGAATTGCAAAGAGCTCTGAAAAAATTAGGATTCAAGTTTCATTTGAAACATATGGTCACTGAAGTGAAAGGCAATGCCAAATCTGCAACGATCAAGTTTAAAAAACGAGATACGGAAGAAGAGTTGGAAATCAAAGCAGACTACTGTTTGGTAGCGATTGGAAGAAGAGCATATACGGATGGACTAGGTCTTGAAAATGTAGGCATCACACAGGATGACCGTGGAAGGGTAGAAGTGAATGGACATTTAGAGACCAATGTGCCGGGAATTTATGCAATTGGTGATGTTGTAAAAGGAGCAATGTTGGCACACAAGGCGGAAGAAGAAGGCGTTTTGGTAGCAGAAACGATTGCTGGACAAAAGCCACATATCAATTATAATCTGATTCCAGGAGTTGTTTACACTTGGCCGGAAGTAGCTGCAGTAGGACAGACCGAGCAACAATTGAAAGATGCGGGGATACCTTACAAATCGGGTAAGTTTCCATTCAAAGCTTTGGGACGAGCGCGTGCGAGTACAGATACTGAAGGTATGGTGAAGGTGTTGGCGCATAAAGAAACTGACGAAATTTTAGGCGTTCATATGGTGGGGCCACGTGCCGCAGATATGATTGCGGAGGCTGTTACGCTGATGGAATTTCGGGCTTCGGCCGAGGATGCAGCGCGCATGAGTCATGCACATCCGACGTATACAGAAGCGACCAAAGAAGCCGCTTTAGCAGCAACGGGAGACCGGGCATTACATATTTAAGCAAGTATAAAATTGAAATAGAAAAGCGGCTATCATTTTAAAATGGTAGCCGCTTTTTAGTTTTAAGAAGTATTGGTTTTTTCTTAATTCAAGCTCACAAATTTATTTATTAAGCTTACCGCATCGTCATCTGCAGATGGCCCATAAGCCGCTGGAACCGGAATGTCCAAAAGCCTAAGATAAACACCAAGCTGAGCACGATGATGTATCAAATGATTCATGCAAAATATTCTCAGTACTTGTTTTTTCGGCAAGGTAAATAGGACTTGATCACCATAAGTCATTGACCAGTCTTTTTCAAGTCCTTCGTCATCCACTTTTAATAAAGACTCTTTTGCTTCTTCCAATAAATCATCAAAGAAGGACAACAATTCTTCAGTCGACTGAATGGCCTTAGGTTCGAAATCTAAAAAATCCAAGCGCTCATTTTCAATGCATTCTTTCCACCAAGCTACAATTTCTGCTAGATGAATAGCGAGGCGGCCAAGCGCCTCCGATTTTTCTGCAGGTTTGAAATCCTTTTTGTCAAAAGGAACACTGGCAAGATATCTTCTGGTAACTTCTGATTCTAATAATAACTCTTGTAATAATTCTTTGCCTATTGTCATGTTTTATTTGTCAATTGATCATTAAGTATTTTATTCCATTTCGCGGACCTTGTCCAATAGCCATTGTTTTGCAGCAAGTGCTTTGCAGGCTTCTATTTGCGCTTTTACTTTTCGAACGGCCTCCTTATCTGATTTAATGGTGGAGTACAGTTTTTTGGTAAAGCGAAGTACGTTTAAATATTGTTGTTTTTTATCTCTTGAAATATGTCTGTTGCGTTGAAGGTATATTCTGAAACTATCAATTAAAGATTCTAGCGGAGTTACCTCATTCAGTTCGTAATACGTTTTCAAAAGCATGAGTTTTCCGCCAAGGGAATAATCCAATTTTTTATATTCTACTGCTCGTAGTTGCTCTATAACTTTGTTGTAATTTTCTTGGTGAAAATAAACTTTCGCTAAATTATAATTCCGATCATTATCTTGATTTTCGATTGGTAATTTATCCGTATAATCTTCAATGAAATTTTCTACCCATTCAAATTCATTGATGTGAAGACCAATGGTAATAATATTTTTATAGTGATTTGGATCTAATTGTTCTTTATCAAAAATCAAGTTTTTGTCAAGTGTATCTTTGTACAATGAAAAGAGTTCTTTATAATAATCAGCTCTTCCGTTATTGATTTTGGTACCAATACAATAGTTTTTCAAATAAGTATAAAACGTATTTTGTTCCTCGAAAGAAAATTTACTGGAGTTGTCATTTAAAAATGTTTTTAATTGATGAAAATATTTTTCTTCATCAGGTGACTTGAGCATCAATACCGTTAAGTAATAACTTTTGACAGCGGGAACTTCGAGGTATTTTGAATCTTCCAAAACGCTGAAAAAATTATCAAAAAAGAAAAGTTCAGTTTTAGAAGAAAGGATTTTACTATAACCTAATACATCACAAAAGTGTTTTAACTTATTTGTGATATAAAAACAATCCAAATGGAAGTCAGCTTTTTCAAGATTTTCAAAATCACGTCTTTTTGCCATCATCATTTCGAGATGTAAATGGCAAGCGAATTCTATCTTGAAATTGGTATAATGGTAATTGGCGTTTTTTAAACCTTGGTTTTTAATAGTCGCTCTGACTTGTCTAACTGCACCAGTAAAATGCTTATTGAGCTTTGGATTATTTACCGCCGAAACGATAGAGAGCTGTTTATCTAATGCTTGATTTTTATTTACTTCTAAAGCCAAGAAATCCTGACACAGCCTTGTTAAGTCTGAGCAGATTCTCCTCATCCAATTATCATTGAATTTTTTTTCGGGATACAATTGCTTCCAAACGGCTGTTTTAGTACTGCTTTTCTGATTTAAAGAATGTTTTTTAAGGATTAAGTTGAACAGTTTTACTAAATCATTGTTTTCATTAAAATAAGGCGAATTCAAATATTTCTTAAATCTATTGGCTTGAGCTTTTGTCAAAGTAAGAAGAAGGCTCTCTAGTTTTTCACTAAGCATAATTACTTAATTTATTAGCTGCATTTTTTATGAAAAATAAGTCGTTGATAACCAATAAGTTAATTTAAATAAGGAAATGTAAAATCCCGTACAAAATTAAGTTTTTGTACTTTATAAATCCATAAAATAGTGGCATTTTTGTATTAGAAGTTAAAGACCAATAGGTTTTAAATAAAGATTATGGGCAAATTGAACAATTTATTAGCAGTTTTTCTTTTTTTGTTGAGCTACTCGGCCTTGAGTGCATCAACGAATGCTGCTCTAAATTGTGAGGCTTCTTTTTCTTATGAACTCTATATTGGTAGTAATCCACAAGTTGGTGGATACCTTTTTACCAATCTCTCTGAAGGAGATTACACTAATGTTACTTGGGATTTTGGAGATGGAAATTACAATTCAGATAATACTACTGATGTAATTCACTACTACACTCAATCTGACAGTTACGAAGTGACTTTGAGTATTTGGGATGATCTGGGGTGTAATTCTTCTGTGACTCAAACAATCGAAGTTCTCTTGACCAATGATATTTGTGAAATCACAGATTGTGTTCTCCCAGGAGATGCAAATGGTGACGGAAAGGCAAATATGTTTGATCTTCTGAATATTGGAGTAGGATTTGGTATTGAAGGCCCGGAAAGACCTATGGCTACAACAGAATGGGTGCCACAAGCCTCTCCGGATTGGACACATAATACGGTGCAAGGAATCAACTACAAACATTTGGATTGCAATGGTGATGGAATCGTAAATTCAACAGATGTTTTTCCAATCTTAAATGAGGATGTTTATTCGGTGATTGAACAAGACCCACCAACAGCAGAATCTGATAGTCCTTTATTATTTATCGATTTTGATGCGGATACCGTTACCATAAATGAAAGTACGACTTCACTAGAATTGAACGCAGCGATCATGCTTGGGACTCAAAGTAACCAGGTGGAAAATATTCACGGGATCTCTTTTCTATTGAGATATGATTCAGATTTTATACAAGAAGAACAAATTATAACGATCAACTATAATAGTAGTTTTATTGGAAATAATGAGGAAGTTATTGCATTGAGTATGGATGTAAGAGATACGGAGCAACTTGACGTTGCAATAACTAGAACAGATGCAGAAAGTAGAGGAGGAGAAGGAAGATTAGGAACGGTTAACTTTATAATCATTGATGACATCATCGATGGAATACGCGAAACGGAAGGCGACCAATTTCCTGTCGAAATTTTAGTAGTTGGTGCCAATGATGAAGAAGGGAATCCTATTGAAATTTCAACACCATTAGAAGACGCGTTTGTGGTCATTGAATACGAAACAACAGTAAGCACTCAATCTCCTTCTATTGATCAGTTTGTAAAAATTTATCCTCAACCAGTAAAAGATCAACTTACTATTGAATTACAGGATTTGAATAATACATCACTCAGCTTATACAACGCTGTAGGACAAAGAATAATTAATACTCAGATTAAGGACAATATACATCAGCTATCTACGACTGCTTATCAAAATGGAATCTATTTCATGACTTTAACAAGTGATGAAGGGCAAACAACAAAGCGGATTATTATTGAAAATAAATAGAGCACTTCTTACTTTTCCCAAAGTGTAAGAAATTAAACCGATTCATGATTGAGTCGGTTTTTTTATTTGTTACCAGCCACGACCATCACAATCTCTCCTTTGACTTTTCTATCCTTGTAATGAGCAATCATGTTGACCAATGTGTCTGTAGAAACCTCTTCATGTAACTTTGTTAATTCTCGGGCAACACACACCTTTCGGTCTTCGCCGCAAAATTCAATAAGCTGGGTTAGACATTTGATGAGTCGGTGTGGAGATTCGTATAAAACAAAAGTAACGGGTAATTCTGAAAGGTAGATCAACCGGGTTTGGCGTCCTTTTTTATGAGGAAGAAAGCCTTCAAAAAAGAATTTATCGCATGGCAAACCTGAGGCCACCAATGCAGGAACAAAAGCTGTAGCCCCGGGCAAACATTCAACTTTGATTCCATTTTCAATACAAGCTCTGATCAATAAAAATCCAGGGTCAGATATTCCTGGAGTACCGGCATCTGATATCAAGGCGATTTTTGAATCGCTTTGTAATTCGTTGACTAAACCAGGAGTGCTGTGGTGCTCATTGTGAGCGTGATGAGACTTTAAAGGAGTATCAATTTCGTAATGCTGCAAAAGCTTTTTAGAAGTCCGCGTGTCTTCTGCAAGAATAAGATCCACTTCTTTCAGCAATCGTATGGCTCGGAAGGTTATGTCTTCCAGATTACCGATAGGAGTAGGGATTACGTAAAGCATATTCCAAATATTAAAAAAAATGATTGTACTAATTCCCAGCCACTAAGTACTAAGTACTAAATTCTCCCCTAAGCAGGTTTTACGGAATAAGTATAAGTTTCCATAATGACATTGGTCAATATTTTTTTACAAGCTGTTTCCACTTTTTCATTGGCTTGACTTTCATCATTGGCGTCAATGACCATTTTAATATGCTTGCCAATTCGTACGTCATCAATACCAGACAAGTCAATGTTTTTCATGTTTTTAGCCACAGTCTTTCCTTGTGGATCCAACAATTCTTTGTGCGGCATAACATCAATTTCTGCAATAAACTTCATTCGGTAGATTTTTATTTTTTTGAAAACAAATACAAAGTAATGTTAATTAAAACATACAATAGTACTGCGGTAGCAAAAGCTGCTTCTTTTAAAAATACCAGCAATGCTATCGATATTGCCACAAAGATAAAACGATTTTCATTTCCTTTCCATTTAAATCCCTTAAACTTGAAGCTGAACATTTTTATTTCTGATACCATTAAAAAAGAAAACAATAAAACCAATGGAATCAAGAGGTATGGATTGGTCAATGCTTCCGCCCATCCAAAAGAATTGAAATGATAGATCAGCATCAAACCCACAAAAAATAAAGTAGTGGAAGGTGTTGCTAGACCAATGAAATCATCGCTCTGTCTGGTGTCTAGATTAAATCTAGCAAGTCTTAAACCCGAAAACACCGAAACAATAAAGCCTGGCAAAGCAAAATAACACATACTATCTCCGTCACCAAAATGTATGCTTATCAGTTTATAAACGATCATTCCGGGTACAACCCCAAAAGAAACCATATCGGCAATTGAATCTAATTCTTTGCCCAATTCCGAATTTACGCCAAGAGCTCTTGCGATCAAACCATCAGCATAATCCGCCAATCCTCCTATGAATAACCACCAGAAAGCTTGCATAAAAGCTCCATTCAAGATGCAAACAATGGCACAGCAACCCGAGAACAGGTTAATGAGCGTAATCGTATTCGGGATGTATTTTTTCACTTGAAGTAAGAATTTAGGAGGTTTGATTCAGGGCATAAAAGTAGTATTTTTATAAAAAATTACGCTTAAGTCTTCGGTTTTATAGCGTTCAAAGCTTAATGTTTTCTTATTTAGCCTTAATAAGCTGCCATTTTGTAACGAAGAGCGTACTTTTGTCGTTTTTACGTACACTTTTCCCCCTTTGAATCCGTTTTTATTCAAAGAAGTTATTTAAAAATAGATAGATGATTTAATAGTAATCCATTGATCTCCAAATCATCAGCTAATTTTGTTTTCCATAGCTAATGGCTATGCAAAAAAAATGGAGCTTCGATTTGAAAATCAAGCATCTACAATTAATCCTGCCTGCTGACCCAGGAAGGCAGGTTCAACCTCCATTTTTTAACAACTTCAAAATATAATATTTATGCAAATAGATAATTTAAGAGGTGGATTTACGATTCTGTTTTATTGCCTTTGCATCACTTTTGCAATTGGCCAACCTGCGAATAATATATGCAATACCGCCTTTGAATTGACTAATGTTTCTAATTGGTGTTCAACGGAAGGAGCAGCATTTTCAAATGTCGGAGCAAATGATTCAGGAGTGGAAAATCCCTTTTGTTGGCCGGACGCCGACGAGCAGGATGTTTGGTTTTCTTTTGTAGCAGAAGCGACTGCTCTAAATATTTCAGTGACCGGTAATGTACCAAACACACCGGGTGGAACTTTGGAAGATCCTCAACTGGCTTTGTACAGTGGATTTTGTGGAGGAACGAGTTTGACAGAAATAGAATGTATCTCAGATGCTTTCGATAATAACTTCGTTGAAACCTTTGCAAGCGGATTAGTTGTTGGCCAAACGTACTACATACGTGTTGATGCTAGAAACCTAAATACTGGAACATTCCAGCTATGTATCAATAACTTTAATGAAGTACCTGATCCTTCTTCAGATTGTCCAACAGCCGTTTTGCTTTGTGACAAATCTGCTTTCACCGTTCAAAATATTATCGGATCAGGAATGGATGATAATATAGATCCGAGTTCTTGTATCCAAGCAGAGTTTGCTTCCGCCTGGTACACTTGGACTTGTGACCAACCAGGATCATTGACTTTTACGCTTACCCCTAATAATCCTGCCGATGATTTGGACTTTGCAGTTTTTGAATTGCCTAATGGAATAGATGATTGTACAAACAAACAGATTATTCGATGTATGGCTTCAGGAGAGAATGTGGGGCAACCCCTTTCTGATTGGGTAGCTTGTACTGGAAACACGGGACTCGCATCAGGTGATCCGGATGTAGATGAATTCCCAGGTTGTGCGAACTCAGATAATAATTTTGTGAGTGCCGTTAATATGGTTGCAGGTCAAAGTTATGCGCTTCTTGTCAATAACTTTTCAAATTCAGGTGCAGGCTTTTCTATCTCATGGGGAGGAACTGGAACCTTTCTAGGACCTCAAGCTGATTTCAATGTTATGCCAGAGTTGGGCGTTACTTGTGATCAACAAGTGACCTTTACAGATGAATCTAGTTTCACAGCAGGGAATATCATTAATTGGGAATGGAACTTTGGCGCAGGAGCAATGCCTTCTACAGCAACAGGTCAAGGGCCACATAACGTGATATATGAAAGCTTTGGTAGAAAATCTATTGTACTGACCATCGAAAGTGATGGAGGTTGTATTGTAACAGAGATTATAGAATTTGTTGTAGCAGAATGTTGCGGCGCTTTCCCAGACCTAATCATAGATTTAGATAATGTGATAGATCCGGTTTGTCCCGGAGATGCTTCTGGAATAATTCAAGTCTCGGGGAGCGGTGGTAATCCAGGTTATCAATATAGTATTGATGGAAGTATTTTTACAGGAGCAGATGATTTTTTCAATCTCCTTCCCGGAGAATATGATGTAACCATTCAAGATATAAAAGGCTGCGAAGATACGCTCTCTGCTATAGTAAACGATCCTCCACCCATTACCGTCGATGCTGGCGAAGATGTAGAGATATCACTTGGTTTTACGACACAACTCAATGCTGTGTCTGTACCGAATAGTCCAGCGATTCAATTTACATGGACACCACCAGATGGACTTTCTTGCTCGGATTGTCCTGATCCTATTGCAACCGCACCTGGCACAACGACTTATACTGTATCCATTGCAAACACAGATGGTTGTATGATCAGCGATGATGTAACGGTCTTCGTATCTGACGAACGCCCCATTTTTATACCCAATGCAATTTCTCCAAATGATGATGGCATCAATGATAGATTCACCGCTTATGGAGGACCAGCAGTTGAGCAGATTTCTGTCATGCGAATTTTTAACAGATGGGGAGCATTGATGTATGAGAACAATAACTTTCCAATTGGCGTAGAAAGTGAAGGCTGGGATGGGACATTTAAAACCCAGGATATGGAACCAGGCGTTTACGTTTACATGATCATCATTGATTTTATAGACAATCAAAGCATTTTGTTTGAAGGTGATATTTCTATTATTAAATAATCACATATATGATCAAGAACGGTTTCTTTTATTTATCATTCCTTTCTGTTATTGGCTTTGCTTTGGTTTCCTGTGATGGCGATCTAGAAGCAGTTCCCGTTGAAATTCAAAAGGAAATGGTGGCCAAGGAAGTAGCCAAAGATGTTGAGCTATTATATAGTGATTCTGCAGTAGTCCGGGTGCGTGTTATGGGCCCAACGATGATGCGGCATTTAGATAAAGGCGATCCAAGACAGGAATTTCCTGATGGAGTAACCATCGACTTTTTGGGAGAAGGAGGCAAAGTCCAAAGTTACCTGACTTCCAAATATGCTATGCGCAAAGAAAATAAAGATGAAGTGGTGATCCAAGACAGCGTAGTTTGGAAATCGAAACAAGGAGAGCAATTGGAAACGGAGGAATTGATTTGGGACAATAAGAATAGAAAAATGCATTCCAGTAAGTTTGTAAAAATAACTAAGCCTGGAGAAGTCGTATATGGTTATGGTTTTGAAGCAAACGAGGATTTTACTGTTTGGAAAATTAAAGCCATGGAAGGGATAATGAACGTTGAAGGTTTGGACGATATAAAATAACTTCTACCTCTCGTTTTAAAGCCCCACGCAAAGTTTAAAAAAATCATCTATATTTAGTTCATGTTGTTGTTTACGATATTTCTGGCCTTATTTTTTTCTGCTCTCTTTTCGGGAACAGAGATAGCGTTCATATCGGCCAGTAAATTAAAAGTCGAATTAAGAAAGCAACAAGGTTCCAGAATGGGCAAGACCTTAGCCAGTTTTTACGAAAAGCCAGCCGACTTTTTAAGTACGATGTTGGTTGGGAATAATATAGCACTGGTGATTTTTACCATTTTGATGGAAAAGCTCATGCGTGATTCAATAGGAGCTTACATTAGTGGAGAAGTTTGGGCTTTATTGGTTATGACTATTTTTACCACCATTATCGTTTTGATTTTTGGAGAGTTTCTACCCAAAACTATATTCCGCCTATTTTCAAATGATATCCTCTATTATTTATCCTATCCTTTGGCAGGTATAAAATGGTTGCTCACTATTCCCGCGTGGATAATGACCAGACTTTCCAATATTATCTTACGCTTTCTGTTTAAAACTCCAATAGAAAAAACAGACAATGTAATAACAAGACTGGATCTTGAAAATTTTATTAGAGACACAAAAATCAAAGATTCTGAAGAAGAAATTGATACTGAAATTTTTGAAAAAGCTTTGCACCTCAAGAATGTAAAAGTCAAAGAATGCATGGTTCCGAGAACAGAGATAGAAGACATTGATCTCTATTCTAATGTAGAGGAACTGAAAGAGATATTTGTCAGCACTAAATTATCCCGTCTCATTGTAACAAAAGAAGGGATTGATAACGTTTTAGGATATGTCCACCACCATCAATTGCTTCAAAATCCAAGCAGTGTTCGCAAACTGATTCTTGAGATTCCTTTTGTTCCAGAAAGTATGCGGGTACAGGATTTGATGAATAAGTTCATTAAACAAAGTGTCAATATTGCTTGCGTTGTAGATGAATATGGAGGAACGGCAGGTATTATTACTTTGGAAGATATCCTAGAAGAGATATTTGGAGAAATCGAAGATGAGCATGATCAGGAGGATTACCTCGAAAAGCAATTGTCAGATACGGAGTTTCTCTTTTCTGGTCGTTTGGAAATAAATTACCTGAACGAAAAATATGATATCTTGCATTTTCCAGAAGGAGAATACACCACCTTGTCTGGATATTTGGTAATGACTACAGGTGAAATACAAGAGAATGGTGCGGAAATTGAATTAGATGGATACAAGTTTATTCTTGAAATAGTAAGCGATACAAAAATCGAAACGGTCCGCGTGATTAAGCTAGATTTAGCAAATGAAGAAATGGATTAATGACATATTCTACTCTTTTCCTCTTCAATTGGTGATCCTTCACCTACGTAATAATTTAATACTAATTTTTACATGGGCAGCAATTGCTCTATTGATGACTGGGACCGTCGCAAAGATGTTCGGAGTTAAGTATTTGTTTTTGCTTCCAGAATATTTAGGAGAGGTCAACTTCATAAGTTATTATTTTTTAGGTCTGGGCTTTGGTGCTTTTATGATGACCTGGAACCTAACGACTTATTTACTAGATGCTCACCACTTTCCTTTTTTGGCTTCTTTAGAAAGACCATTTCGAAAATTTTGTTTTAATAACCTTGTTGTCCCACTAACTTTCCTCGGATTCTATTTGGTCTATGCCATTCACTATCAATCTTATCATGAGTTTTGGGAACCGATGACCATTGCCTGGAATTGCATAGGTTTTCTTGCAGGGACAGGTACACTTCTTATTCTTTCTTCAATATACTTTACCTATACCAACAAAGATATTTTAAATTTTCTGAAGATCCGTTCGCAAAGCCCTCCGAATCTCTTAAAAAACATTGCTCCTGGTCGACAAGTCAACACTTTAGACCATATCAAAAAAGGAGTGAGCAAATGGCGGGTTGATACTTATCTGACAGAGTCTTTCAAACCTAGATTGGTAAGAAGTGTGGCACATTATGACTCCAGTATCTTACTCAGAGTATTTAAACAAAATCATTTAAACGCATTGATCGTCCAACTTTTAAGTTTGGTGGTCTTGATTATATTGGGCTTTTTAATTGACAACCCATATTGTAGAATTCCAGCTGGAGCGAGTATTTTTATTTTGGCCAGTGTATTCCTTACCGTTATTGGAGCCATTTCTTTTTGGTTTGATAGATGGAGAATTTCCGTTTTTATTATTCTCCTTTTGTTTATAAACTACCTGACGACCTTCAAAGATTTCCAGCATAGAAATAAAGGATATGGGATGGATTATACCACAGAGCCTGCGAAGTATTCCTATGCAGAATTAGATAGCATTAATTCGCATGAGCATATAAAGGAAGACAAGCAAAGCACAATAGGAATATTGAATAATTGGCGATCAAAGTTTGGTACTTCTAAACCAAAAATGGTTTTGGTATGCGTGAGTGGGGGAGGGCTGAAAGCTGCTGTTTGGAGCTTGCATGTGAGCCAAAGACTAGACAGTATATTAGGCGGAGATTTTTTAAAACACAATACCTTAATAACAGGCGCATCAGGAGGGATGTTTGGTATTTCATATTTAAGGGAATTGCAACTGCGCAAACAAGCAACTCCGTCCCTTGATTTATACGATAAAAAATACATTGATAATATAGCCAGTGATTTGTTGAATCCATTGGCATTTACCATCATGTCCAATGATTTGTTTTTGCCTTGGGCAAAATTTGAGGCGGGTGGATTTACCTACAGAAAAGATAGAGGTTATATTTTTGAAAATCAATTGAACGAAAATACAAATCAGGTTTTTGCAAAAACATTAAAAGACTATAAAGCGCCTGAAGCCAATGCTGATATCCCAATGCTTTTTATCACCCCGTCCATTGTCAATGATGGAAGACGGATGATTATATCTCCGCAACGGGTTTCCTATATGACGATTGCTCCAGTTGAAGAAAAGAAGCGCTCCTCTTTTGAATTTGATGC
>CALIAG010000030.1 GCA_938041325.1 uncultured Saprospiraceae bacterium
GTTGTGTAAGAATTCAAAACCGATGGAAAACATATCAATTTCTACACAACCAAAATGGAAAGTTGGAGGTTGGAGCGATCCAACCCAATTGGGCCAGTGCAATGTGGAAGCTAGTACCTGTGCATAGTGGGTGGGTTAGAATTCAGAATAGCTGGTACAAAGAACATTTCATTCATAATCAGAATGGAAAAATTGAACTAGGTCCTATTCAACCCAATTGGGCCAGTGCAATGTGGAAAGTTGAATAAAGTCGTGCAATGACGCGAAAAGTTGGAGCAGGAATTGGCAAATCAGTTTTCCCCAAAGTTGATGATTTCCTTTTTCAGTTCCAGCTCTTCGAATCAATCACAGCTCACATTTATTAATATCCTCAAAAAAAAAATCATGAAAAATTTATTTTGTTTAATTGTTACCACAATTAGTTTGGTAATCAGCTTCGAAAGTATGGCTCAATCTATGACCAAGACTTTCACAAATTCAGGAGAAGTTCCGCTTGAACTTTTTAAAGACAACAATTTAATCGGTACAATTCCACATAGTGATGAAATCAGTTTATCCGTAAACTTAGGCGACAAAATTACGGTCAAAGCTGCGAATCCAGATCTTATTCATCCACCTATTTATATTAATGAAGTCAGCAATAAGAAGATTAGGATTTATCCTAAAAAGCCTTATAAGAACTTTGATGCAAGAGTTAAAAAAGAAGGATTGGTTGATTTTCAACTGAACCTTTATGGAATTGATTTAAAAAAATACAATCCAATGGTTGCGGTAGGAAGTTTTAATTCGGGAAGAATATTTCAAGGGCTTTCTGATAAATCTTTTGACTATGAACCTTCAGCAGGTAAAATGGTCGTAAAGGGATTTACCTATACAGGTACAAATTTGATCGGAGAAGGAGAAAATTCAGAAGAGATGATTGTTGGAATAGATAATTTTCAACAGCAATGGAAGATAGGAGTAGGATTGGATGATATTCCAATTCCTAAAACACCTGCAACAGTAGGACTTGATTTCTCTTATTCAGAAATGAAACAACACAACTTAAAAACGACTGATATTTTCTTTTCTGCGAATCAAGAATTGAATGCTTATAATATTGCATTATCAGATATAGACGATGTGAGATTGTACGAAGGATTTATAGATGATGTCGAAGATTTGGATCCAAATTCGAATTCAGAATTGAAGGCTTTTATTGAAAAATATGGTACTCATTATCCAAAAAATGTTGTTTACGGAGGGCATTACAATTCTTATGTTGTTATTTCTGAAAGTGATTATTACACTGCAGAAAAAAAGAATATTGACATTGCAGCATCTGTGAAAATCAGTTCACCTGGTAAGCAAGTTACAACATTTACAAAAACAGGTAAAGAAGTTTCTGGTAGTCCAGAATCTTCCTCTGGAGGAAGTGGCGGAATTAACTTTTCTCATGAAACCAAAAAGGAGGCTCAGGATATTTTAAACCGCAGTATCAATAAGTATTATTTCGTTGGTGGAAATGGCAACTTTGACAACTGGCAGGTTACACCAGATGATGCAGTAGCAATAGATGTCGAGCCCGCTTATCTTTGGAGATTGCTTTATCCAAGTATCATGAAAACCAAAATGACAGAGCAAGATTTGGCACCAAAAAGAAATGCACTTAAAGCTGCTATTGACACTTATCTAGCAGGTATGAAGGAGATTGTAAAAACGCCAAAGAGCCGTGCTTTCAAATTTAAGTTACAAGAGATAAAAGTCTTGGATCATTCTGATGACTTGAATAGATCTGTCAAAGGGAATATAACGGCAGCGGTAGCTGGCCTTGCGCAAGCGAAGAGCATAGCTTTATGGAACAGACCTGAATTTTCAAAAGACATACAAGGCGATTTCTTTAAACTGGACAATAGAGATTGGCATACAATAAAACAAGAGGCAGATTTAAACGGAAATTTTAAACCTTTACAAATTAGCTTTTCTGGTTCTATTACTGAAAAAGATGACTTGCCAGGAGAGTGGGATGATGATGTCATGACCATGCAAGGATCACCTGTATTGGATATGAGTAATGTAAACGGGATGAAGGATTTTAAATTTCAGTTGAAACATAGCATCGCAGGTGGAACTCAACGATTTACAGTTGAAGCCACAGTTAGGGCGATTCCATTCCTTGGCTTTGGTGATGGAACCTTGTCAAGACCACGTTCAGCTACGCGCTCCGGTACGACTGAGCCTTTATCAACTTTGCTTCCAAGAGGAACGGTAGTACCTGCTGAAGGTTCTTCAAATCTAAACCAGTTAATGAAAGAGGCAATGAAAAAGAATACGGAAAACATCGTGACAACAACGCCTCCGCCAGCACCAGTGGTTACCACACCTCCTCCAGCACCAGTGACGACAACACCTGCACCAGTGACAAGCACACCTCCTCCAGCGCCGGTAACCGTTTCGAATCCAACGCCAACTCCAAAAGGCGCCTTAGCACCCGTTGGACAAGATTTCAAAAGGATTCAAAACAACTGGTATAAAGACAATTATATTCATAATCAAAATGGAGTGATCGAACAAGGACCAATCGAAGCAGGATGGTGGTCGGCAGCATGGAAGATAATCCCCGCACATAGTGGATGGGTTAGAATTCAAAATAGATGGTATCCAGATCAATATCTGCATAATGAGAATGGAAAACTGGAAGTGGGGAAAATTCAACCCAATTGGGCTAGTGCAATGTGGAAGCTAGTACCCGCGCATAGTGGGTGGGTTAGAATTCAGAATAGCTGGTACAAGGATAATTACATACATAATCAAAATGGTAAAATTGAGCTTGGACCAATCCAGCCCAATTGGGCCAGTGCCTTATGGAAAGTTGAATAGTGAGGTTATTATTTAACGTTGTTGAAGCAGAGAAAGGTTTAGATCCCCAAAGTGTATTGGTCTCTGTTTCAACCTTTTTAAATAGAACCAGAATTGTTCGATGGTTTTCACATTAACTGAAACAGGAATTTGTGTGTTTTCTAACCCCGATACACACATTTTCTGTTTCGTTTTTTTGTTAAAAAATCTTTCGAAAATCGATATCGGTCACTTGCAAGAGATATTATGCAACACTCAAATTGACAGCGTTTTTTCTTTTCTCCTTTAGTTAATAAGGTTTAAAACAACTTTAATCGATTCAATACATCTTGTTTGAACCTCCTGCTCACGGGCACAGACTTGCCTTCCGAAAAAGTCAAATATTCTTGATTGTCATCTAGTGAATTTATTCGATTGAGGTTAACGACATAGGAGCGATGAGTTCTTACAAAATGATCTGATGGTAAGCTCTCTTCTAGGGTTTTCAAAGTCACAGTAAGAATGTATTCTTTGTCCATTGTTGTAACCAGGCAATAATTTCCATCTGCAACAACATAAAGAATATCTTCAATAACCACCTTAACCATTCGGTTTTTATAACGCACAAAAATTCGGTCGCTTAAAATATAAGAGGATTCTGAATTTTTTATGACTTCCTCTTTCTGAGTCTTTGCAGAAAGTCGACTTGCTACCAACTCAAGCGTTCGCTGTAGATCAATTTTTTTATACGGCTTGGTAAGGAAAGCTGCAGGGAGTGCTTTTTTTGCTCTATTGAAAGTAGCTTCATCCGAATTTGCTGTAAGGAATACAATAGGAATATTTGACTTTTCATTTAAAATAAAAGCCAATTCTATTCCATCCATTTTCCCCTTTAAGCTTACATCCAAAAGTGCGATATCCGGTGGCGAATGCTCACAATGAGCCAAAGCTTGCTCTGCACGGGTGACGATCCCAGTCACTTCATAACCCAAATCGTTTAATTCAAGTGAGATCCTTGCAGCAATGATTGTTTCATCTTCAACAATTAATACCTTTATTGGACTGTCCATGGACGCATTTAAGTTTTCAGAAAAAAAGTCAATTCTTTATTTGTTGAATATAAGTATTTGTTACCTCAGTATCGTAAATGAACTTTGCTTTTTTTTAATGGGAGACGCTAACATATTGTTTTGTTCTTAATTTTTTGAATCGACAAGTAATATAAAATTTAGGTGGTATCCTTTGCCCATTTCGTTAAATATATTCTATGAAAAAGTTATATTAGTTTACTGTTATTATTTCTTGTTTTTTTTGTAAAAAAAAGCACTTATGTTACCTCAAAAACAAAACAAACTCTTGTTCAGAATAGTGTTTTTTGGACTGTTTTTATTTTTTTCCTACCAATACTCCAATGCCTTTACTGATGAAGTAAAACAGGAGCTTACCAATCTTCAAAACCCCGTCCAAAGAATAGAGCGATTGGAACACCTGACAGATTCCTTGTATGGAGTTAATTTAAGTCAAGCTAAAAAATATACCCAACTGGCACTTCAAATAGCAGAAGAGAGCGAACAATTTGATTTGATTGGCCGAGCAAATTTATTGGCGGGTACCACATGGATAGAACTTACCAATTACGACTCTGCAGCTTATTATTTAAACCTCGCGCTTTCTGATTTTAAAGAATACATTTCGCCAGTTTTTCAGGCAGAAATTATATTCAATCAAGCAAAAATTCAATTGAATAAAAAGAATTATGCAGAGGCTTATGCTGGTTATTTTGAAGCATTGAGGATTTGGGAGAATCAGAATTATGAGTTGGGAGTTGCCAAAGCAAAAGTTGGCATTGGAGAAGTGTACAGCTATGAAAAAGATTTTACAGAGGCCATTAAATACACCAATCAAGCAATACCTGTGTTTGAAAAAAACAATCACAAAGCCTTACTGGCTATGGCTTATATGGAGATCGCGTATAATTATTTATTTTTAGGTGATTACGATGGTGCATTGTTAGAAGTCAATAAGGCTTTGTCTGAACTAGATGGAGTAAACAAGCCAATCTATTTGGCAAAGCTTTACAACGCACGTGGGAATATTTACAAACATACCGACAAGTATGATGAAGCTTTAAAGGACTATCAACAAAATTTAAAATTTTGTAAACTTGCTGGTTCATTAAGAGGGGAGATGGTCAGTACTGCAAACATTGGACATGCTTTGCTTTTGAAAAAAGACTACGAATCTGCCTTGCCTTATACACTGAAAGCAATTAAAATAATGGAGGATACAGATGATAGAGTTAACCTCTGGGAAAACTATATGCATTTATCTGACATTTATGCAGGCATCGGTGACCATGAAAAAGCCACGCAATATGTTTGGGCATATTCCGAAGAAGTGGAAAGATTGTTTGAGGAAAAATACAAGCGGATGGGAATGGAAATTGAAGAAAAATACGAAACTGGCAAACGAGAAGCTACCATTGTATTGCAGAAAGAAAAAATTGATCAACAAAATACAATTCAACTTTTGGGAGCAGGAATTCTTGGATTATTAGCACTTTTAGGAGCTCTGTTATTTTATTTTCTAAGAAAATCTCAAAAGAATTCACAAGCGTTGAAAATTAAAAACGATGAAAATGAATTGCTATTAAAAGAAATCCATCATCGGGTTAAAAATAATCTAGAAATGGTATCGAGCTTGTTGATGTTACAATCCGCTAAAACGAAAGACAGCGCAGCACGGGAGGTGATGAACGAAAGTCATCGCCGGGTACAGTCGATGGGAATCATTCATCAAAAACTATATCAAGGTGAAAACCTCGCGTCTATTGAAATGGTGGATTATTTTAAGAACTTAAGTGAAAACATTTTAGATGCCTTTGACGCACATGATAAAGTAGAAATTGAATACGAAATGAATGAGTTAGAGTTGGATGTAGATACAGCGGTTCCTATCGGTCTGATTGTAAATGAACTTTTAAACAATGCTCTTAAATATGCTTTTCCAAATAATTCAAAAGGCAAAATAAAACTGAGTTTAAAAGAAGAAAATACAAATGGTTTAATTTTATCTGTAGAAGACAATGGCATAGGAATGAATGAAAATGAGGAGGCAAAAGGGACTGGTTTTGGTAGACAATTGGTCCAATTGCTTACCACTCAACTGCAAGGCACAATGCAGTCTGATTATAACAATGGAACCAGTTTGACTTTCCAACTAGAAAAAGCATATGTGAGTTAAGTTGAAAGGGCATTTAAATTGTTTCTGCTGTTAAAGCGAATTGTTATGTCACCACTGATTCATAAAAAAGGCAAGTGGAAATGAATCCATCTTGCCTCCGACCAATGTTTATCTTTTTTCTTTTATCGTTCAATCAATTCTACCACCAAACCTGCTTTTTGTAAGTAAGGATCGTCAGAAGAGATTTTCTGGTCACCAATAATTTTTGGGAAATCAGTACCAATATCTTTGGTGTATTTGAATTGCAATTTAACCCCGTCTAAGCGACCAGCATTCCAATCCTGAACAGTCCCCGCAATGGCTCGGTCTATTTCAAAACCCAAAATATAAAATACTTTTCCATTGGCTGCTTGCACTTCCTGAATGCTTGAGCCTACTTTAAGATTCGCAGATGGATTATCAGAAGTATAAATATTGTAATCTATCAGTTTTACTTTACCAAAATCTTTGGTTCCTTTTACGGAAACGGTTTTGACTTGATCAGGATCAATGCTGCTAAATGATTCTCCTCCATCTTTGTGAAGCAACCAATCTTCCTCTTCTTCTTCGTATTTATAAGTTACTATTTTGGTCCATCTATCCGAACTTCCTCCCATGTGTTCAATAGAGAAATAATTTCCTTTTATTACGATATTGGAATAAGGATCGCCCATCACACCGCCACAGTTAACGCACAAAACGGAATGATCATTTCTTTTTGCAAGCACCAAAGAATGGTCCGCTTGACGGGTCAACAATAACAAAGGACGAGGACTTGGATTATCGATGTCAGAGGTTTCGTGTTCGTCGATTGCTTTTAAAATCAAGAGGACATCTTCTCGACCATCATTGTTGAGGTCGCCTCTTTTGCTGTCTAAGATTTCATGCTTTGGCAAAACAAAAGCATTGAGCTCTTCCGCTTTATTTGTTGTACTTTTTACAGCAGTAGTGGTGTTGTCTTTGATTTTTTTTGGTGTTTGTTCAGGAGAATTTTGACAAGCAATAACTACCAGAAAAAATGGTAAGATTCTAAATAAGGGTTTCATGATTTTGGAGTTAGACGCCACAGCTGCCAATTACTTTTACTCTTGCAACAATTTTGTCATTTGATTTAATAATTAATTCGCCGGCTTCCTCGATGTATTCATGTTCAGAATGAGTCGTTTCTAATTCCTTTAATATTGTATAGCCATCTCCAGAATAGCCTTCTATTTTTGGATCAAAAATTAAATTGATGGTTTTACCCGCTAGAATCATTTGTGCATCTCCATTCTGGTTTTCAACAAAAATAGCTTGGCCATTTTTACTTTTAGCATAAGCACAAGCTCCGTAGTCTTCTGGGATTTTTGAAAAAAGTCCGAGTTCAATACTGCTTTTTAGCATAGTATTGCCGCTTAAATTTTTTACAGAAATAATTTTACCCCGGCCATTGTACCTGATTTCAAAAGGCTTTCCAATCATGGATGGATTAGGGCCAGGAGGGCCTTCTGTTTCCCCGGTTTCCAAAAGGCCTTCAGGCATTTTTAAAGTTTCTTCTCCGGGAATTGTGCTCACTTTGACTTCAAAGTCCTTTCCTTCTTCGTCAGTAAAATAATAAGAAGTAGCTGCTGCGTAGACAGCTGCATCTAAATAGATTACTTTTTTTAAATTGGGGTTGTTGTTTTCTTTGTCTTTGTCTTTTGGGGATTGAATTTTTGAATCAACCGATTGTTCTGGCTCTGCTGATTTAGCATTAGAACAGGCTTGTAAAATGAAAAGCGGAAATAAGAGATAGATGCAAATTTTCATGCAGGGAGTTTTTGGTAACATTGGAATTTGTCAAAAGCTCAAATTTAAACATTGTTTTGTGAAAAGTTGCGAAATAAATAATTCCGAACTATTCTCCTTAGGGTTATACAGGAATTAATGTCAAATTGAAATTCTGTAAAAAATGAGTTTTTAAAAAGCACCGGAGCGAACTCCAGTGCGGTCATCTTAACGTCTTATTTGTAAAATCTAAAATATTATTATTGCTATTGGTGAATTCTAAATCAAATCAATGTTTTCAAGTTTCTTGTTGTAAATCAAAATGAAAAATTGACCTTCTCTTTTTTATTTCTATTGTTTGAAAACGTCTTTTTACTAGTTGATAGGTGCTATTGTGCAACTGACATCTATATCACCATCATTACTTCTCATTTTCAAAACAATTGATCTGTTTGCTGTAGTGAAATTGCTCAATTCGTACGCTACTGATCTGTCATTTCCAATTAAATCGTTTCCACTGAAATCTGAATCAGATAGTTTTGCTTGTATGTCAACACTAAAGTCATCTAATGATTTTCCTTTTGGAATAGCGAATATCATAGAGCCGGAACATTTTTCTACGTATCCTTTTTTGGCAACAACTCTCGAACCGCCTTTATCAGATCTATTAAAAGCCACAATCGTTTTAATGGTTTTATTTCCGTGGTAGCCACGCACCGTGATCTTTCCAAAAATCTCTGGAGTAGAACTACCGTCTTCTTCATTGATCATTTTCCATTGAATGTTGCTCAGCTTGTAGATCTTTCCACTATAATCCTTGGTACCCATTCCCTCAATACTAGCAGTGCTACCAGTATTGGTTATCAATCGTTTTTTTACAGAATTGATTTCCACTTTTGTGTTGTCATTGATGCTTCTTAACAGAACAGAAAATCTTTCAACCGCATCAACAGTGTAGAATTGTACATTTCCATCTGGATTTGCTCCACCTTTTGTAGGAAAGCCATTGGGAAAAGATTCACTCATCCAATAGTTGTTCGAAACTTTGGTGAATTTAACTTTCGTATTATTGATAGTGGCTTTTACTGTAGTCACTTCTGTTGGTTGAACAGATGTAAGATTCTCTTCATTTCGAGCTCTCAGCTCCGCTATTTTTTTAACATCTACAATGGTGACATTTTCCTTATTCGTTGTGGTAGTTTTTTCCAAACGCGCAATTCTGGCTTTTTCCAAACGCTCTGTCATTACTTTTTCCAAATGGTCTGTTTCGCTGTCATCAATTCGCACTTTAGTTGCTTTTTTAGAGGGAACAATTTTGAATTGGTAGTTTTCAGAAGCAAAGGCTTTCTTGGTATTCATAGTCAAGTTGTTTTCAGCGTTCCAACTCAAGAAGCGATGAGGATTTGACCAGGATTGAAAATAAACAAAACCGTTGCTGCCTTGTAACATTCTAAAGCCCTGAGTGTCTAAAGTTTTATCATAAAGAGATAAGACAACATTCGACTCCTTTCCACCAAAATTTTTCAATCGATGCAATGCAGAAAGCTTCATCAATTTACTTGAGATAAAATATCTTGGGATGTTTTTCTCTCCTTGGAATAGTCTGAACTGTTGATTTCTATTTAAGTGATCTGTGGTAGGCGAATTAACAGCAATATTGGCGCCTTGAGCAGCATAGCCACCAGCTACTTCAATGCGATTGCCTGTTGTCGTTTCAATGAAAAAAAAGTTATCCATTGTTGGTTTAAAAACAGTGCATGCATTCTTTATTTGCGCAATAGGATTGCCTTTGTATTTTACTTCTTTTTTATACAAATCGATGGAATATCTTTCTCCTGTTTTACTATCCGTGAAGTAAACGCTCCATTCGTCCCGATTTTGGTAATGAAAGATATGATTGGGTTGGCTGTGGCCTTGAGGGATATTATGCCAGACGTTTTCTTCAACTTGCATTAAAATTCCGGTGTTGCCAGTTGCCTTTTTGTATTCTATTTGTACGACATTTTGACCATTGATTACTTTGCTTTGACCTTGTATTTGAAAAGCAAAAAAACAGAAACAAAGTACAAATAGAAAAGAACTTTGACTTTTCATAATTTTTTGATTTAGGGTTAAGATTCAATTTACTTGAAGCGATAAACTCGAAACATTTCATCGGCTTCTGGAGTAAAATTGTAATAAATAAGAGGTCTATATTTGAAAATGGTCACCAATGGTAGGTTTTTTGAGCATGAGCGGTAATATTATTGTCATGAACGGAAAACCGATTTAGAATTTTTAGGGTAAATCGACTAAAAAAGCTATTTTGTGTATAGATCGGAACCCAAACATTTTGAAGACAATTACTTACCAGAGCTTTTAAATAAGCATCTTAACGTCATACAAACTTTATTTCTATGTTCAAGCACTATTGTTTGATCCTACTTTTGCTATGCTTTAGTGAAAGGCTTGCATCTCAGCAATTTGTTGTAGATACTTTATTGTTGATGTTGGAAGACACCTCTTCTGATTTGGAAAAAGTGGATATTTATTTAGGTTTAAGCAGAGCTTATAACTTTAATGGGGACAATGAAAATATGGCGGAAGCACTTGAAAGAGCTATAGAATTGAGTGGAGAAATAGGCTATAGAAAAGGTGCAGGAATGGCAGCTATATTTAAAGCAAATTTGGAATATTTTACAGGGAAGGAACCAGAGGTTGTTTTTGAAACAGGTTCAGAAGTTGCTGAAATTGCAAGGGAAATTTCCTCCAAATCTTTAGAAGCTTTTGCAAATTACCACATCGCAGAGTATTTTATTTACGATAAAAACAACTACATAAAAGGAACGAATATATTAACAGAAGCGATTGCTAATTTAGATGAAACAGTATCTGATAAACATAAAGGAAATATCTATAAAGTTTTAGCTGCAGCTTATGAAATACAAGGCAAAGACAGTCTTGCCATCCATTGTTTTAACAAAGCAATTTATCATTTTCGAAGAGTGGGTACAGATCCTTTCATTCTTCCAGAATTGGGAAGACAAAGCACCATGGAAATAGATGGAGGACTAATGAATCAAGGGCAGGTTTTGATTTATCTGGCCAGAATTTATAGAGAACGCGGAGATTATACCGAAGCAGCTGCAAAGATAAATAATGCTGCAAATATTTATAGAAAGACAAATTCTCATTCACATCTTGCCTGGGCGGAAGAGGAATTAGGGGATCTATTCAGTTCGAAAGGAAATTATGAAAAAGCAATTGAAAATTATCAAAAAGCACTTTTGACTTACGAGAAATTGGGTTTGAATCGTGAAATTTTTTCCGTGAAGTGTTTGATAGGGAAGTTGTTTTATAATTTGAAAGAATACGATATCGCTAGTGAGTACTATACCAGTCTTTTTGAAGATGCGCAAAGCAATAAAGATACTGTAGCTCTTGTGGACGCTTATGGATTTTTTGGAATGGTAGCATTGTCAAAATCGAAATATAATTCAGCACTCGATAATTTTTTGAAAGCGGAAGAGCTAAATCAAACGCTTCAGGATTCTTCTCAAATGGCTAGAATTAATGCTCAACTTGGAAAAGTTTATTTTGGTAAAAAGAACTATGAAAAATCCTTGAGCTATTTCAATCAAGCGTTAGGTTTGGGAATTTATTTTGATAATGAAGAGGAAGTTATTGATATCCAGATTTTAATTGCACAAGTGTTTTTAGAACAAAACGAAACGGACAAAGCATTGGCAAAAGCTTTAGAAGCAAAAAGGTTATTAGAAGATATAAATTTAGGAGAAAGTGAAGCCTTACTGGAAAAAACGTTTAGCCAAATTTTAGAAAAACAAAATAAGTTTGAGGCAGCATTGGTACATTATAAAAATTATGTAAAACTGCATGATCAACTGTATACCGATAATGCCCAAACCAAGTTAAAAGAAGAACAAGTACGTCAAAACGTGGTCACTTTTCAGAAAGAAAAAACTTTGGCCGAACGAGAAGCAAATTTATTAGCGGGTCGAAATAAATTATACCTTGGACTAGCAGCAACACTTGTATTCATTCTCGGGATTGGTACCTACTTTTATTTTCAACTCAAACAAATCAAAGAGCGACTTTCAACTCAGAATTTACAACTTCAACAATTAAATACAACAAAGGATAAATTTTTCGGTATCATCGCACATGATATCCGTTCCCCAATTGCTGCTCTAGATGGAGTAGGTGATCAGATGAATTATTATTTGAAAAAAGAAGACAAAGGGAAGTTAGAACGATTGGCTGGACGGGTAGATGTCACGGCTAAGCGACTGAGCAGCTTATTGGACAATCTATTGAATTGGGCTTTATTGCAACAAGGGGTTATTCCATATCATCCACGACCAATAAAAGTAAGAGAATTGGCCTCGCAGACAATGGAGATGTTTGAAAATAACGCAGAAAGCAAATCCATAGCATGTAACATTAATATTGATAAAGATTTGGAAGTTTTTGGGGATGAATCTGCTATGAGTACCATCCTCCGCAATTTGGTTAGTAATGCAATAAAGTTTACACCACATGGAGGTAGCGTTTCTATATCAACAGAAGTAAAACAAGATAAAGTTTTTATAAAAATCAATGACACCGGTACAGGTATCTCTGCTGAGAAAATTTCAAAATTATTTACCCTTGATAAAAAAAGTGAAAGAGGGACTGCAGGAGAAAAAGGGACAGGATTAGGTTTGACCTTAGTGAAAGAGTTGGCAGAGCTCAATAGAGGAAGCATTCAGGTGACGAGTCACAAGGATAAAGGTTCTAGCTTCATAATAGCTTTACCACTTGCTTCTTAAAGTTTATTCAATAAAAAATAAACAAAATATTTTTAATACTAATAGCCCAAATAACAAATGAAAAAAACAACCCTCTTCTTGCTTTTGTTTATCCTGACCACGGGCTTAACAGCCAACATAAATATTGATTCCTTATTTGCCATTTCTCAAGACAAAGGCATCCCTGATACGCTGAAAGTAAAAGCATTAAACTCCATTGCTTTTGATGGATTCCTATATTCAAATCCAGACAGCACATTCAAAATAGCACAGCAAGCCTTTGATTTAGCAAAAGCAATAAACTATGATAATGGGATGGCCAGTGCCTTGAAAAACCAAGCAGATTCCTATTTAGTTCGCACAGGATATGAGGAGACGATTCCGTATTATAGA
>CALIAG010000031.1 GCA_938041325.1 uncultured Saprospiraceae bacterium
TTGTTCATATTTCATTAAGGATAAAGAGAACTGCGCTACCTACGGTATTGACATTGACAAAGGTATTTTACTTTCTGGACCTGTTGGGTGTGGTAAAACCAGCCTTATGAAATTACTTCGCCACATAGTTCCGTTGCAACGTCCTTACGAGATGATTCCTTGCCGGAATGTAACTTTTGGTTTTAACCACCTTGGTTTTAAAACTGTTGAAGAATATGGCAATACTAAATTCTATTGCTTTGATGATTTGGGCGTTGAACCGGCTGGACGGTTTTATGGAAAAGATTTAAACGTAATGGGCGAAGTACTCTTATCCAGATATGAACTCTATCTTGAGACCAAACATAAAATCAAAACTCACGCAACCACCAACTTAAATGCTGAAGAATTGGAAGAACGCTATGGCAATCGTGTACGAAGCAGAATGCGTGAACTGTTTAATTTGATTGCCTTTGATAAAGGTGCTGGGGATAAGCGGAAGTAATCTAACTTTTGAAAGATTTGTACAATAAAATCACTTCGGAAATAAATTGTACCACAACGACTTTTAAACTTTTGGTTATCTCTAAAAATAGGTCTTTCATAATCGTATTAGTTTTGTATTGATGATAAAATAGAATTGGCAATTAATCCAATATTGGTAACATCGGAAATAAAGTTTCTTTCATCTTTATTTGATAAGAAACCCAGTTCCAAAAGAACCGAAGGGCAATAGTTTATTGTTTCTCGAAGTACCTGAAAATTTGCAAACTTTACACCTCTGCTCTCATAACCTATAAACGTGCAAAGTATCTTTTCGATTTGATACCCTATATAAATAGATTCTTTTAAATGGTTTGTTTGTTTTCGATATGCATAAACTTCTATTCCTTTCGCATTTGCATTATTCGAATGATTACAATGCAACGACACAAATAAATCAGCTTTTAGCGCTTTGGTCAGCCTAGTCCTGTCCGATAAAGAAATGAGTGTATCGGTATATCTGGTCAAATAAATATCCAAAGGCTTATCCAACTTGTCATTTAGCTTCAAAATGTTATTTGCAATATTGAGTACAACATCCTTTTCTTGGATGCCATTTACACCTATTGCACCAGCATCTTTTCCACCGTGGCCAACATCAATTACGATTCGTTTTTGAGTACTCGTTTCTTGTCCAAAAATGATGCACATTTTAAGAAGCAAAAAGACAAAACTGACGTTTTTAAGCACTTTTTTCATTTTCAATTTTCGTGTTATCAACAACTTTCCTTCAAAAATTCATAGAATTTGATGCCAAATAATAACAATTAAATTCAATTGATCTCAAATAATATTTTATTCACAAATATTTGATTTTCAGTTATTTATGTACAAATATATGTAAATTTCAGAAAGGGAAAATGAACAAAAAATCTAAAAAGTTTTATTATGAAAAAATCAGTCTACTTAGCAACTTTTTTATCGTTGCTCTCAACATCACTTTTTGCTCAAATTGGGGGAATTGAAGATTCCGTTAATGATGTGGGCGATACCATACGTACCATATTTCCAATTTTACTTGGTGTCATTTTTCTTGTTGGTTTCCTGTTTAATGCAGGACATTTCTTTGGGGAAAACGCAGACCTAAAAAAAGGTATTACTAGAGTGCTTGTGTTTGTTTTGATTGCTGGCGCAGTAGTCGGCATCTTCACTTACCTCATAGGAATTGTTGTGTAAATGAAACGCTTCGAGGTCTATAAAAACATTAGGAAACGGGCGGTCATTTTTGGGCTGCCTATTTCTCTATTTGCACTAATGATGGTGTCCATTTTAGCTTCGCTGCTCATTATCATCTTCTCTTTCAGTTTCGGGATAATAATTGGTGTTCTCGTTTTTAATGTTGCCCTATACGTAGCCTTAACGAGAATAACACACAACCCACAAATTTTTCAGATGGCTAAAGCCTTCCCAAGAATAATAAGTAACAAAAGAAACTCGGGCTTCAATTATGAACAAGATTAATCTTTCGGCATATCAACCTATTGCGGATATTCAAGACAATATCATTTTTGCCAATAATGGCAACGTCGTTCTGTGCTATGAAGGAACATTGCCAGAAATTTATTCCCTATCAGAAAAAGACTTTGAAGATATACACGGTGCTTGGTTTCAGGCTTTGAAATCATTACCAATTGGTACGGTAGTGCAAAAGCAGGATATCTACCTTAAAAAGAGTTACACTTCTGAAGAATTACCTAATACTACTTTCTTAGAAAAAGCTACGCACGACCATTTTAAAGGACGTGAGTATATGGAACATCGGTGCTTTTTATTTTTCATACTGACCAAGAACAAGGCATTAAACAATCCAAAATATGTCAATCCTTTCCGTAAGGTTTCCAAGGGGATTATTCAACAATTAGATGACAACGTTAAGAGCTTTATCGGTTCTGTTAGCGACTCGGTTTCTTTTATAAACAATAGCCGAAAAATGACCTTTGTTCCGCTTAAAGCGAAAGACATTCAGCACCTCACAAATGGTTATTTCAATGGATTCAATGAAGGCTTTGATACGGACATCATATTAGACAAAAAAAGCGTCAATATTGGCGAAAACCATTTTGATGCCCTGGCTATCAATAGCGAACTGTGCTTTGGCGAAAGTGTACAGAGTAGCAAGACCAATGAGAAATTCACTTCTGACGATTTCGTGTTTCATCAAGGGTTTATTGAT
>CALIAG010000032.1 GCA_938041325.1 uncultured Saprospiraceae bacterium
TATATTGTTGATGAGGTAGGGGCGGTTTTCGGAAGTTCGTGGCTCTTTCGGTTTTCGGTAGTTCGTGATTCTTTTGGTTTTCGAATAGCGTGTTTCTTTCGGTTTTCGGAAGTTCGTGATTCTTTCGGTTTTCGAATAGCGTGATTCTTTCGGTGGACGGTTTTCGATAGTTTGTGATTCTTTTGGTTTTGGAAAATCGTGTTCTTTCTTTTTTCTCAATCCTCACCAGTCGTTCGACCTTTAATCCGTAAATTCGTGGTAAACCCTTTCACCGTTCGTCCAACTTTTCATCCTTACATCGTAGTGAAAAAACGCTTCTTTGCCAAAGACAAAAACTAGCGGAGCAAATTCGTGGAGATTATTTTTGGTTAGAAGCTATTCGTGGTGATTCAATTCTTCACCACAATATTTACAAAACTCGGCGTCCGCATCATGTCCTTCTTTGGAGCAATTCCGGCAAGCTTGCGTTGTAATATCCTCGTCTTTTTTGTTGCTGCCATTTACGATTTCTGCAGATACAATTCCAGTAGGAACGGCGATGACGGCATAACCCATTATCATTAAAATCGCAGATAAAAATTGACCAATCGGAGTGGAAGGGGAGATGTCTCCATAACCTACAGTTGTGATGGTAACAATGGCCCAATAAATACTTCGAGGGATGGAGGTGAACTGTGTATTGGTACCTCCTTCAATGAAATACATGATGGAACCCATAATGGTAACCAGCAATAAAATAAAGATTACAAAAACGGTGATTTTAGCACGGCTCTCTTTTAGAGCGGAGATTATGACATTACTTTCATTGAGGAATTTAGCCAGCTTGAATATCCTGAAAATCCTTAGCAATCGAAGTGCTCGAATAACGAGTAGGTACTGTGCTCCATCTATTCCCAAACTCAAGTAAGCAGGAAGGATGGCCAATAAATCTATGATCCCAAAAAAGCTGAAAATGTATTTGGTTGGACTGTATACACAGTAGATTCGCATGAAGTATTCTATCGTAAAGAAAATGGTAAAGATCCATTCTAATACAAAGAATATTCTGTGAAATCTGGTATCAAAATATTCAACACTTTCCAACATCACAGCGATAACACTTCCAATGATGAAAACCAATAAAGTGATATCAAACCATTTCCCTAAAGGCGTATCTGCCTCAAAAATGATTTCATGAACCTTTTCTTTGACAGGACTGAAATTCGATTTATCTATTATTGACATTTATAGCGTCAGATTTTCCCAAAAATAAGTAAAGAAATACAAATAGGTGTTTTAATCCTTAAAATTTCCAACTCTTCGTTTATTTCTAACCTTTAGGTCACCTGCTTTGTTCCATTTATTGGGCTGCTTTTTGCGATTTATACAGGAATAAAGCTTGCATTGCCCCAAAATCTCCTACAGCCAATGCGATAAGTCCCATAAGGACATATGCCATATATTGAAGGGCAAATAGCTGAAATCCTATAATAATTAGACTTCCTAAGACCCAAAGAAAGTCCAAAACAATGATCGTTTTTACTGCCGTTGGATTGAGATTGGCCTTTTTGGCGGAATTCAACACCAACAAAGCAAAAACGATCAAACCAACACCCAATCCAATTAAAATAATTGGATTGGGGATATTGTACAAGTTTGAGATGGGATTATGCAATAAGATCAAAACGATCGCGCATAGACCTGAAAAAACAGCATTTCCTTTTAAAACAAGCTTTAAATACTTTATGGAATTCATGTTAAATGTTCATTAATTTTGATCAATTTATGCTCTTAGACTTATCTGTTTCTCATTTTTTTTTAAGTCGGTTCTTTCTGATTTTTGCTTTAAGGATTCATTCATCGTTTCGAACCCTTTTTGCGTATCCTCTTTGATCATTTTCATGATTAAACCTACCAAAATACCAGAGAAGTTTTCGCCATGAATCAATCGCGTTTTTTCTTCGGAAATTTTCTCGAATTTGAAATAGTGTTCTCCATCAAAAAGTCCGTTTACAAATAATTTGCCTTTCCATCTAAATTCCACTTCCTTTTCAACTGCTAAAACAGTGGGTTTAAACGTTTGAGGAGCTTTGTCAGCTAAAAAAATAGTGTTTTCCAATTGAGCCCCAACTTTTGCTTCCCCTTGTATTCGCATAAAAGGATTCCAGTCAGCATAGTTTTTAAAGTCAATAAAATTTTCCCAAACTTGAGCAATTGGTGCATTGATGATAATTTCCGTTTTAATAGTTTGCATGATTTGTATTTTTTTATTGTTAAAACTTAATATTGATATTACAAAGATGCAGGTAAATGCCTCTTGAACCATTGACATAAAACACCAATACATTGACATTACGCGCCACATTTATTATTTTCACGCCATGACCTTTAATGGAAGATTTTTAGCCAATGTTATTCAATTTGCTTCAACTCAAGGAGCTTCTGCAAAAGACTTGATTGCTTTGACTAAGTTGGATTTGCCAGAATTGAGTGATATGGATACCAAAGTGGATGCATCGGTTTATAATGCAGTTTTGGAAAAAGCAGTACTTCAAACCCAGAACGAACGCCTGGGCTTACACCTCGGAAATTACTTAAGTTTATCAGCTGCAGGCTTGATTGTGCAGATTGCTCAGAATAGCGAAACAGTGGAAGAAGGACTGAATTACGCGATTCAGTTTGCGAATTTGGGCTGTGCAGCATTGCCTTTTTCTTTAGTGAAAGAGAAAAGTAAAGCAAGTATTCAGGTGATGCCTTCTGAACTTTGGATGAAGCAATCACCAGTAGCAGTAGAGCAAACCTTGGATGGATATTTTGTTTTTACCTTGCGGGAATTTCACAGCCTTACGCATAGAAAATTTAGGCCGATAGCTGTAAACTTCAAACGAAAGCGTCCAGAGTCTTACCTAGAAATCGAAAAGGTATTCAACTGTCCAGTTTACTTCAATAGGGAAATAGATTCAATTGAGTTTGATGCATCAGTGCTGAAAGAAAAAGTGGTCACCAGCGATTATAATTTATTGAAAGTTTTGGTGCAGCATGCAGAGTCCAAGTTGGCACAAATGGTTGAATCGAATGGTTATGTGCATATTGTCAAACAATCCATTATCAATTTGGTCAAACCTCAATTTCCAACCTTGGAACAGGTAGCAGATAATTTGAATATTAGTTCACGGACTTTACAAAGAAAATTAAAAGAGGAAAACCAAACGTTTAAGTCTGTCCTGAATGAAATAAAAAAGCAGTGGGCAAAAGATTACCTTCAAAATCCAAGCCTTTCCATCAAGGAGATTTCTTATTTACTGGATTACTCAGAACCCAGTGCTTTTGTGAGGTCCTTTAAAAAATGGACAGGAAAAAGCCCGAATAGTTATAGATCGGAACTTATATAATCTAAGCTCCAACCATTCCATATAAACTTTCCCGTTGGCTTTTGATATCTTCATCTCTCAAGAATTCATCAAAAGACATCAAGCGGTCAATGATACCGTTGGGTGTGATTTCTAAAATACGATTGCAAGCAGTTTCTAATAATTGATGATCATGAGACGTCATAATCAGGTTTCCTTTGAATTCCTTCAAACCATTATTAAGTGCTTGAATGGATTCGAGGTCAAGGTGATTGGTCGGTTCGTCGAGCATCAAAAAGTTTGGATGAGAAAGCATGGTCTTCGAAAGCATGCAACGTACTTTTTCTCCTCCAGATAAAACGCTGGATTTTTTATGAACTTCTTCACCAGAGAAAAGCATTCTTCCTAAAAATCCTCGAATGAATTGTTCGTCTTTTACTTCAGAATATAATCTTAACCAATCGACTAAGGTTACATCGTGTGCGTCAGAGAAAAATTCTTCATTTTCGTTTGGTAAATAAGCATTGATGATGGTTTGTCCCCACTCAATTGTGCCCGTATCTGCTTCTTGTTTTCCACTTAATATTTCATAAAAAGCAGTTAGTGCAGAGGAATCTTTTCCAACCAATGCAATTTTTTCCCCTTTATTAAAAGTGAAACTTACATTGCCAAACAACACTTTACCATCTTGATTCTTCTTGCTAAGGTTTTCAACTTTCAAAATCTGATCACCCGGTTCTCTTTCTGGTTGAAAAGCAATGAAAGGATATTTTCTGCTGGAAGGTTGAATGTCCTCTATATTTAATTTCTCCAGAGCTTTCTTTCTACTGGTAGCTTGTTTTGATTTAGATGCATTGGCGCTAAAGCGTTGGATAAATTCCATCATCTCTTTACGCTTCTGTTCTGTCTTCTTGTTTTTGTTTTGCATCTGCGCCAACATCAACTGACTGGTTTCATACCAGAAAGTATAGTTACCAGTAAAGATCTTAATTTTACTAAAATCAATATCGACTACGTGCGTACAAACCATATCCAAGAAATACCTATCGTGAGAAACCACAATTACTGTATTTTTAAAATCAGCCAAAAAGTCTGCTAGCCAAGTAACGGTCTCTGCATCCAAATCATTGGTAGGCTCATCAAGTAGAAGAATATCCGGGTTGCCAAATAAGGCTTGTGCTAAAAGAACCTTTACTTTTTGAGGACCAGAAAGATCTTTCACTTCTTTGTAATGGAATTCTTCTTTTACGCCTAACAAACTCAATAATTCAGCGGCATCGTTCTCTGCATTCCAACCTCCCATTTCGCCGTACTTGTTTTCTAGTTCAGCGGCGTGCAAGCCTTCCTTTTCTGTCGCGTCAGGATTATTATAAATGGCATCTTTCTCCACCATGATGTCATACATCTCCTTGTGCCCCATGATCACCGTATTCAAAACCTGTTTGTCTTCAAACTCAAAGTGGTTTTGCTTCAATACTGCCATTCTGTTGCCAGGCTCTAAATGTACGGATCCTCTATTGGCTGATATTTCACCAGAAAGGATTTTCATAAAAGTAGATTTCCCTGCACCATTTGCACCAATAACACCATAGCAATTCCCACGTGTAAATTTCAAATTTACATCATCAAAGAGAATTCTTTTTCCGTATTGTAAGGCTATGTCTTCAGTTGACAGCATAGTATATTTTTTTCAATGTGTTTTAGAAGCTGCAAATGTACGGGTTTTTAAGGGATTTCACTCTGGATTTTTAAAATAAATTTATCC
>CALIAG010000033.1 GCA_938041325.1 uncultured Saprospiraceae bacterium
GCAGTCCTGTGAAGTGGTTTATATTTCAGAATGTGAGTTTGTATGCAGTGACACCGTTCAGATAACTTTAGCTCCAACAGATACTATTGTGATTCCTGCCACTGCGTTAGGAGGATCTCTTTGTCCTGCAATTTATCTTGACGGAAGTACTTCACATACTTATTCAGAAACTGGAGTTTACAATGAAACGATAGTCAACACTACGAACGGTAACACATGTGATGTAGTAATAAACATCCAGCTTCCTCCTTGTGCTGAGATTGATTGTCAATCAAATCTAACTTTTGAAATAGGTTCTACGATAAACATTCAGGACGTCATTCTATCTCCTTGTGAAAACCTATTCTATTTAGCCACGATCGAAAACGTGGATGGCACTATTTATACACAACTTACTTTCCCTCTTGTATTAGACCCAACAATTATTCTTGAAAGTTCCAACAGTACTTTAACCATTTCAAATCCATGGGGAAATACTTGTACTACAACCATCACAATTACGGAAGACCAATGCCAACCTACTTGCCCAGAAACCTTAGAATTAACCTTCCCTATAAATGGAGATTCTCTATACCTAAGCTTTGAAGACGTAACGGGGATTACTTGTCCTACAGGTGAAACATCTTTAATCTACTTCGACTGGATGCTAGGCGAAGCTCATACAGGCAACCCTCTTGCTATTCCACCTGACATCCTCAATGGAACAACAGTTGGATTACTTTTCAATGGAACAACGGAATGTTTCACCAGTATAATCAATACTTCATTGGCCTCTATTCAAGGGAATATCTACTTAGACGAGAACCAAGATTGCGTACAAGATATTGATGAAACCATAAACGTCCCGAATGCAATAATCGAATTGAGCAATGGTGTGCGCACACTTTATGGAGTTTCTAATGACGATGGTTCATTTCAAATTTTTGCCCCCGCAGGCAATTATGCCCTCAACATCACTCCTCCAGATAGTATTTTTACAGTCTGCCCAATAATAGGAAGCATCACAGTAGAACAACAAGAAGTCTTAGACCTAAACGTTGGTATTAATTCTGATTATGATTGTGCAAGACCTTGGGTTGATGTTGCAAGAGTATTCTGGAGAAGATGCTTTTCCAATATTGCATCTGTAAATTACTGCAACAATGGAACGGTCCCCATGAGTGATGCTTATATAGAGTTAGAATTTGAAGAAGGATTGGAAATAGAAAGCAGTAGTTTACCTTACTCTTCGATTGGTGATAATTTGGTTCGTTTTGACTTGGGGGACCTAGATCCTTTCGATTGCGGACATTTTGGTGTGACCTTTTTTGCTGATTGTGATTTACCTTTTGAGTCGACAAGATGCCTAACTGCAAATTTACTTCCACTCGACGAATGCGACCCTTCTGCAAATTGGTCGGGAGCCAACATCGTAGTGGATGGAGAATGCGAGGGAGAAAATGTTAAATTCAATATCGCCAACGATGGTACAGGAGCCATGCAAATGGGAAGTGACTACATTATAATAGTGGACGACATTATGCTTTCTCCTGGCGAAATAAACCTACCTCCAATGACCAATGAGGAGCTGAGCTTTCCTGCTGACGGAAGTACTTATAGGATTGAAGTTGAACAAGAGCTTAGTCACCCTTTCAATAGTAGAGTAATCGCTGTAGTGGAAGGTTGCGATGGCAACGGAAGCGGACAAATAAGTACTGGATTTGTCAATGCTTTCCCACTTAATGAAGAAGGGAATGCTACAGCAATGGAATGTCCTATTGTTATTGGTTCTTATGATCCTAATGATAAAAGCGTTACTCCTACAGGTCTCAATAGTGGACACCAAATTGAAGGCGATGAAAACCTCGATTATACGATTCGTTTTGAAAACACTGGAAACGATACTGCTTTTACGGTTCTAATTATTGATACACTTGATAGCCAGTTAGATGTAACTACGTTTCAAAAGCTTTCTGCCAGTCACGCTGTAATGACAGATATTTTAGATCAAAACACTTTACGCTTTACCTTTAACAATATCCTTTTGCCAGATACCGCAACGAATGCAGAAGCGGCCAATGGATTCATAAAATATAGAATCAATCCGAAGGAAGGATTAGAGCGAGGGAATATCATCCGAAATAAAGCGGGCATCTATTTCGACTTTAACGATCCCATTATTACCAACACCGTTTTCCATACGATTGGCTTAGACTTGAATGTCGCAACCAACGAAATCTCAAAAGCGAATTCTATAGTTGGCCAACCCAATCCAACAAATGATTTAATAAGCTGGGACCTCAATCAGTTGAATGGTCAAAATTATACCGTGAAAGTTTATACTTCAGACGGCAGGTTAATGGAAGAATGGAATAGCACCAATAGTTTACTAACACTTGATGCAAAACAATACGAACAAGGACTTTATCTAATGACTCTGATTACAGATAATGGTCAGAGCTTCTTATCAAAATTTATAAAGCAATAAAACTCAATTTTCTCTCTCTTAATTAATTCGAAACGGCTAATCAATATAGATTGATTAGCCGTTCTTTATTTCTTGGAAGAAAAGGAATAATTAAATTTCGTTTTATAAAAAATCAAACTTTTAAAACAATCTTACCGAATTGCAAACCTTCATCCATTCGCTTCAATGCAGCATTTCCATCTCTCAATTCAAAAACAGAATCGACAATAGGAACAATTTTATGCTCTGCTACAAAATCAACCATGGCCTCGAACTCTTCTGTTGTTCCCATTGTGGAACCGAAAATGGAAATCTGTTTCCAGAAAATAGTACGTGGATCTAGTCCATTGATTTTGCCTCTTGTTGCGCCATAGAAAGCAACTCTTGCGCCTGCATTACACATTTTCACCAACCCTGCAAATCCATCTCCTGCTGCACTGTCAATCACTACATCAAATCCACCAGACTTAGATTTCAAGTCTTTTACAAAATTTTCTGATTTGTAATTCCCGCCTCCTTTCGCGCCCATTTCAACAGCCTTTGCAATCTTTTCTTCAGAACTAGAAGACACATAGACATTGGCTCCAGCTGCAATTGCAAATTGACAAGCGAATAAAGCTACGCCGCCACCTACACCAGAGATCAATACGTTCTCTCCTTTTTGCAATTGGCACTTCGTAAACAAAGCTCTGTAAGCAGTCAAACCTGCCAGTGGCAATGCTGCTGCCTGTTCAAAACTGAGGTGTGCTGGCTTGTCATATAGGTGGCTCGTTGGGACCACTACATGAGAAGAAAAAGTCCCTTTCGATGGCAAACCTAATATTTGATAATCATTGGATTGAACCTTGGGGTTGTCCCCCCAATTCATACTTGGATTAATAATGACTTCCCGATCACCAACCATCCCTGCTCCATCAGATCCCATAATCGCTGGAAAAGCAATCCCTGGATAAAGTCCTTTGGTAATCCAAACATCTCGGTGATTCAAAGCCGCGGCTTTTACCTCAACAAGGGTTTCCCCATCTGCCGCAACAGGCGTTTCCATTTCTTCAAACATTACAGGCGCATTTTCTGCTCTTAGAACTAGTGCATTCATGTTTTATCTATTTAATGTTTAATCCACTTTGAAAAAGATGCGTACTCATTTACTTTCAATTCCAAAATATAAATTCCATTATTCAGAAACCCTAGCTGATCTTGTATCAAATGGTTTCCTTGTAGTAAATCTTCGTTGTAAATTTCACGAACCAATTTTCCATTGACATCATAAAGACTGGCTTTAATCGAAGAAGGTTCTGCGAGTTGAATTTCAATATTGATTTGATTGGTAAATGGATTCGGATAATGCCTTGCAAATTCCAGATTACTATTTGCATCAATTACAAAAACAAAATCATCGTTGGTCATTCCAGGGCTTCCAAAAGGATGCAGGGCTTTCCAACTTTCCGGCAAAGAATTATCAAAAGAAGGATGTATCAATTCCAATGTCGGGCCTTGCCCATTCGCCTCTGGTGGCCAAGGAAGAGTTGGTAAATAATAAACTTCATCTTGTAAAACATTTTCATCATCATACAACCTAGCAGCATCTCCGTTACTGGACAATCCGAAATCAAAATCACCAATTACGTTTTCAATATTTGGGTAAACCGAATTGAATTGAGCAGCGTCTTTGCTTAGAATCAAGTAATCATTCGCTGCTAAATTTGTTCCTACTGGAATTACAAAACCGTGGGTATCATCATCGTCTTTAAATACCCAATTGGATAAATCTTTTGATACACCGCCGGGATTATGCAGTTCTACCCAATCACCTGTAGGACTGGTTTCTGCAGAATTATAATTGATTTCATTGATTACAACATCCAATTCTGTAGTGCTGATTTCAAAATTAGGCTGTAGCGTTAATGCAGATTGCATATCTACTTCCAGTTCTGCTTCAGTCGAAGATATACCGCCGGACCAATGTGAAAACTGGTACCCAGATTCTGCAATCGCTGTCAACTTAACAGGCACTCCTTCGAAATAATCACCCGTCCAATTCTCTTGTCGAATAAACAAACTATTCAGTTTCACAAACCCTTTTATCGGATCTTCGTTTGTAATGGTCAGAGGGTGATAATCAACTAAATTAAATTCGTCAAGTATGTGTTCTTTGACCCTTGCTGGACGTAAGCCAGCGAAATTCCTCATTTGCAACATGCTCCATTCCCTCCATCCATTGTCTCCTTCCCATCTATCAAAATGCCTATTTATTTCCGAAGAGATATTGGCATCAAGGCTATCGATATGCTCACGGACATTGACTGGCAAAAACCTAGAGTTCATTTCATCTGCAAATTGGTTCACAAACAATTTCATAAACTCATCACTTTCAGTCATCCTTCTAAATAACAGCGTAGACCAAGGTGGATTTGGCCAACCAGGACCATTCGCTGCAAGGGCAAAACCCAAAGTGTTTACATTATAATTAAATTCATTCCAAGTATTGAATCCAAAGTCTGTATCAAACAGAATCCACCTGAATTTTCCACCATTGGGTTTCCAATATTTTATATTATTACCAGGCCAGTCTCTATTGTCGAAATAGATTTGAGCAATATAATAAAGCGCAAAATTTTCAATATCAACTTCTTCTTTTACTTGATCATAATTGGCAGTAGAAGCTAAACTATTGTTCGTAACAAAATCAATCAAGTTTAAATAATCTTCGTTACTTCCGTGAATGACCTCTCCATTCAGTTCGACAATATTAATTTCATCTGGATCAATATTATGGCGAGAAGCTAGATAGTGTTCATTGATTTTTTCTCGCATGTTATATATGCCCCAATATTCTCCATTGATGTATGTTGCGGTTGGCCGAAAAGCTTGTATTTCCAAATCAGCATCTTTCATCAAGCTGGTTTGCATACCATCTCTAAGCATGGTCCCGTTCCAATCGTTGCCTGAGTTTCTAAGGACTATTGCCTGGTATTTCGAATAACTATTATCAGGAAATAAAGGGTAATCAATTTCATCAAAACCATAACGATTTCTCGCAAAAATGGACAAAGACCTTTGCTCATTTCCTCTGCTCCATCCACCAAATATTTTTGAGCCTGCATCGAAGGTCACTCCCAATGTACCATTGGGTTCATACAATGAAAAGTTTACTGGCCTTTCCCAATCTTCCCAAATATTAGAACCAAAAAACGGAAAATCTCCTTCGTAATCATCCCCTAAAACATATATTCCATCATCGGAATCAAAGTAGTTGTCGGGATCAGTTACCAACGCAATAACGGGAAGGTCATGTGCTGCTTCAAGAATATACGTTTTACTTTGTGTTGGTGATGGAAGATAGTTGTCTTTAAAAACCCTTGCTCTAACTACCGTATTCTCATTTATGGGAATCGTCGAAAAATATAAGGTAGAATTTTCATCGGGCACTGTCGCATCCAATGTATACCTGATGCTTTCATCTGCTTCTACTCCGCTCAAAGCTAAAGACAAAGAATTTGTCACTCCACCGGGATGAGAAAAAATAATTTCAGAAGAACCAATCCCTTCGTACTCTGATCCCGAATTAGGAAAGCCTGGTGTAGGATTATCAAAATAAACGATGGAATTATCACTATTTGAAATACCCAAAGAGATATCCGAAGGCATTCCTTCAACAAAAATACTGTCTACAACCATTCCGTTTCCATCAAAAAGATAAAGCGATTCTCCTCCATTTGCAATTTTAAAATTAGTATGGAATCGTCGGTCACCCAGTAACAAGAAAGGAGGAGGCGCTATCCCTTCTGTTGGCTCATCAGAATAAATGGCGGACAAGTACGGAATGAGTGTCATGTCTGAAGAGGTGTTCGAAATATTGTGAACTTGGATCGCCAAAACATTCTCACCGGTCTGTATATATGCTGCAGGGTTGTCGATTATAAATCTTTCGGGTAAACCACCATTTATTAAGGTTGCTTCTCTGTCTGTAGTAGCAAAATCATCGAAAGAAGGGTTTCCTTCGATATTGGCTCTTGCTATTTCCGTTCCATTTAGATAGGCTACGAAAGAGTCATCATAATCAATGTCAAAAATCAATTGTTCTATA
>CALIAG010000034.1 GCA_938041325.1 uncultured Saprospiraceae bacterium
TGAGTTAAGGAATGGAGGTGATCGAACGGACTTATGAAGTATTTTTTTTTGAACCACCGAAGGAATGAGAAACGAGTAGATTAAAAAAAGGTTGAACCACGGAAGGAACGGTAGAACACGGAAGACGAGCAGACGTAATAAAAATAAGAAGGACACGGAAGTTATTTTATCTTCGATAAAATTGGTCGCGTCAAATTTTATCAAAAACAAAACATGTACTTTGTCCGACCAGCTGAGTCCCACTCTATCATGTTTCTCCTTAAATGACCAAAAAAAATGCGCAAGCCTTTTTTAACTTCTGTGTCCTTTTTCCCCTACACGACCAATCGTCTAAAGTGCTCTTCTGTCTCTCCCGTGGTTCAATTTTTTCCTTTCAAAATCCAAAAAAAATGCGCAAGCCTTTTTTACCTTCTGTGTCCTTTTTCACTTACACGACCAATCGTCTAAAGTGCCCTTCTGTCCCTTCCGTGGTTCAAATTCTTTTTTTCACAATCCAAAAAAATGCGTAAGCAATTTTAACCGCCCATTAGTAGTCCCAAAACTTTCATTAAACAACAACAAAAAACGGTGCCTAATTAAAGACACCGTTCGATTGCATGAGAGAGAATTTCTAATTAAGAAGTTGTTTTAAAAACGTAGTGCTTGAAATCAGTTTCTGAGAAAATCCTTGAACAACTTCTAATTAAAGTACTATTGTTTAAAAACCTTATGCGTATTTATTTTTCCATTTTGCTCTATCGAAATCAAGTACATTCCACTTCCAAAATTTGACAAATCCAGATTCAACTGAGATCCAGAATACACTTCTTGTTCTGTTCTTGTTTTCAGAACTTTTCCAGTCAAATCCTGAATTGAAATTTTTGTTGCTTCCTCATTATGGTCATTGAAACGTAGCGTCACCGGACCGTTTGAAACCGTAGGATAAACCTCTGCTATTGCCGTTTCTACAATTTTCGAATTTTCAGTATCAAACAAAAAGCGATCATTGGCAATTCTATTTTCTGGTCCTTGTTCTGAAGAAGCGAAGACATATAGCTCAGCCACATCGGATATTAAAATCGATCCATCCGGACAAGTTACAATTGCACGGACTTTAATCACTTTGTCTTCTCCAACATGAATCGCAGGCGAATCATAAGCAGAGTACGTTGCTCCTGGGATATCCACCCAATCCGTATTGTCGGTCATGAATTGCCATTGAATACTTACTCCACTCCATTCGAATAAAATAAAGGTCGCTGTCCCTCCGGATTGAATTTCATTTGGCTGAATGATAACCGTCCCGGCCAAACAAAACATTTCATCGACTATAAATATCTCTGAAGCTTCACAACCATTGGCATCGGTAACGATCACCATATATGCACCAGGTTCTAAATCATAAATACACTCTTCATTGTTATTGTTTATAATATCGCCAGAGTTTAAATCATACCACACAATTGTGTAGGGCTCTGTGCCGCCTATCGGATCAACGCAAGCAAATGAGCCGTATGGATCCCAAGAGCAATTCGTGACGATGCCGTCAAATTCTTCGACAATAAAAGTTGCTGTCCCCGTACAAAAATCGTCAGTAGAATAGACATCCACCGTATAAGTTCCTGCTGCTAAACCAGTGATGTCTTCAGTCGTTGCGCCATTGCTCCATTCAAAATAATACGGAGCTGATCCACCAGAAACCGTGATATCAATAGCACCTTCATCATCGCCGTTGCAACTTACATGCGTTACGTCTCCTTCTATGCGCAATCCATAACTTTCAATTACAATGCGCTTCCAGATGTAACAGCCATTTGAATCAACAATCAATAAGCAATAAGTACCGTAAGGAATATCCTCTGCACAGATGTCATCACCAGGAAAAATCACTGGATCAAAATGTGGGAAATAGGACAATGGAACTCCGTTGACTGAAGGCGTATTGTCTGCATCAAATACCGGTACTGGGAAAACAGGTAGTGGACTCAAGCAATCAAAAACCCAGATAGAATAGATTCCTGTTCCACCCGTTACATTTAAACAACCATCCACTTCTGGATCACAAGGACCACTGGTGATTTCAAAATCAGCATCGATGCCAGAAACATTTGGAATGGTAATTCTAACCAATTCGTAACAGCCATTTGAATCAATAACCAATATTACGTAAGTACCTGGATTTACATTTTCGGCACATCTCACATAACTCATTGGGTCAATAGGATTGGGAAGAAAATCAACAAGATCCGTTGGAGCAGTACCATCAATAGTAGGATTGCCTTGATCATCAATTTCAACCAAAGGATTCTGTCCATCATATACCCATACAAAAACATGATAACCAGGCGTTCCACCAGAAATAGTCAAGCAGGCATCCACACCGTCGCAATCTTCATTGGTGATCTCCAAATCAACGATTAGCTCATCAGGCTGAGGAACATAAAAAGCTCCTATAGAATAGCAAGATCCATTTTCATAGATAACTTCAACATAATAATCTCCAGATTCTAGCCCAGAAATATCTTCCGTATTAGCAGTAAAACCATTTGGCCCAGTCCAGCTAAAAATTAAAGGAACATCTATTGGTACAACTATGTCGATTGCTCCATCGTTACCACCAAAACAACTTACAGGGCTGACAACTCCTTCTAAAAAATAATCAACAATTGGGATAAAAAATTCTAAGCTTGCAGTACAACCAAGGGCATCAGTAACAATGACCACGTATGCTCCAGGAGCTAAATTAGCAAAACAAAATTCGTTATTATTATTCAGTACTACGGGTTCGCTAAATACAATTGAAAAAGGAGCTTGTCCTCCATCAATTGCAATACACGCGGAACCGCCATCACAGGTATAGTCTATGGTTGAAACAGCAAGAGTCATATTACAAGGATTATTACAAGGTCCATTTGTCCATTCAGTGATTCCGTATTGAGTTTGGGCAACACAGGAGTTGGAATAGGTCAATCCATTACAACCACATACTGGATCGTATAATGTAACGCAATTTAAATCCGGATCAATGATGGATAAATCTATGCAATCCACTACAAGAGGAGCTGCAGGTTCTCCTCGCATTAATTGGGCCTCTTGTGCATTGATCTGTAGACCAATTATGGAAAGAAGGAACAAGAAAAATATTCTCGTTTTTAGATTTGAATTAAGGTAAAGGCTTTGAAAAAGTGATCTCATGGGAATCTATTTTTGTTGTTAATAAATTTTATTCAGGATTTGCTTGAGAATGCACGAGTAAGTGCATGATTTTTAAACAACTCCTTTGATTCGAGATCAAATTGCAGGTAAATAAGGCTTTTTTAAAACCTAATTGTTTAATAACGTAGTAGTCTAAACAGCATTTTAAAAGCCAAATTTTCTTAAACTAAACAGTAAAAAAGCTCGATTACGCTTTTCTAAATGTTGGAGTCCAGCATGTGTTTTTAAAATTTGAATACAGCTCAGCTTTGATAAGGAATCGTTGATCTCCCTTTGTTAAAAACCAATATTTGAATAGAATTATAAAACAAAAGGAGCCCAATAAGATCTTTGAAATAATCGATGGCTACAGAGCGGTCACAGTCTTCAAGCCAAGTAAATAATATCCAATTTCCGACCACAGCAGAGTCGCACTTCTTTTAATTTAGAATTTTGATAAAAAACCGGATTCATACCTTAACTTTGCAAGACAGCAGGGTAAAGGGAATTGCCCAACAAATCGCGCCTGAGGCGTGACTAAATTAAACATACATGATCAGTAGCCTCAATATTAAGAACTATGCTATTATAGAGGAATTGAAAATTGATTTCTCTGATAAATTGACCATTATTACTGGTGAAACCGGAGCAGGAAAATCGATTCTTCTGGGAGCATTAGGACTCATTATGGGCAAGCGCGCCGATACCAAGATTTTATATCATGACGATAAAAAATGTGTCGTAGAAGCCCATTTTGCTGTAGCCAAATATGACTTGAAAGAGTTTTTTGATCAAAACGATATTGATTATGATGATGAAGTTGTCATCCGAAGAGAATTGACTCCTTCCGGAAAGTCTCGTGCATTTATAAACGACACACCTGTCAAACTCAAAACACTTCAAGCACTAAGCAGTTCTTTGATCGACTTGCATCAACAATTCGACAACCTCGATATCCATAACGTTTCTTTCCAAATGAGAATGATCGATGCATTGGCTGACAATGGAAATGTTTTGATAAAATATCAAGGTCTTTTTAAAAGTTTTCAAAAAGACCAGAAGCGCCTTACCGAATTAAAGGAACAAAACGACAGCTCCGCTAGAGAAATTGATTTTTTAAATTTTCAATTATCAGAATTGAACGAGGCGGACTTGGTAGAAGGAGAACAGGCTGAACTTGAAAGCGAGCAAGGTTCATTGACCAATGCAGAAGACATCAAACGTCACGTAGGTGCCGCGTTTCAGCAACTGAGTGAAAATGAAAACGCCATTATTGGCCAGTTGCAAAACATCGCGCTCAACATTAATTCGATAACAAAATACCACACTAAGCTACCAAAGATTGCAGAAAGATACCGAGGCATAATTCTTGAATTGCAAGAAATCGCCGGGGAGTTTGAAAGCATTGCGGAAGAAACGGAATACAACCAGGAACGCATCAATGAGGTGCAAAGTCGGCTCGATCTTATTTATAAACTGGAGCAAAAATACAATGCAAAAGAGTTGAGTCAGCTGTTGGTTATAAAAGAAGATTTACAAACCAAGTTGAACGCATTCGGCGATCTCTCCCATGAAATTGAAGCATTAGAAATTAAGCTGAATAAGCAAGAAGGACAGCTGGCTAAAATTGCCAAAGACCTCACCAAAAGACGGAAGAAAGTCGTTTCTGGATTTGAGTCTGATGTCCATAAATTGCTCAAACAGTTGTCCATGGAGCACGCTTTAATCAAAGTAGAAGTCCAAGAGCTTCCCGCTTTGAATAATACAGGCAAAGATGAAGTCCACTTTCTATTTGCCCCAAATAAAGGAAGTAAATTTTTACCGATCAAAGACGTGGCTTCCGGTGGAGAGTTGTCAAGATTGACACTTTGCACCAAATCATTGGTTGCCGATGCCATCCCACTTCCAACTTTAATATTTGATGAGATTGATACCGGAATTTCTGGAGATGTAGCGCTCAAAATGGGTAATATTCTTCACCACCTTGCAGATCGACATCAAGTGGCCTGCATTACACACAGTCCGCAAATATCGGTCAAAGCAGATGCACATTACTTCGTTTTCAAAAAGGTAATTGATGACCGAACTTATACCAAAGTAAAATTGCTTACACCGGGAGAAAGGGTGCGAGCGGTTGCAACAATGCTAAGTGGAAGTCCTCCTTCTAATTCAGCCATTGAAAATGCAAAAGAATTGCTGGGAATGCAGGAGTAATTGAACTAATTTCAAGTCTGCTTCAAAATAAGTAGTTTATATTCCCAATCGTTCTTTCATTTTTCTCTGTGTTCACTAATATTTCTATCTTTGGCGCATGAAAATTTTAGGGATATCTGCCTTTTATCATGATTCGGCAGCAGCCATTATTGAAGATGGAAAAATTATAGCCGCAGCACAAGAGGAACGCTTTACACGAAAGAAACACGATTCGTCTTTTCCAAAAAATGCGGTTGCTTTTTGTTTAAAGTATGCTGGTGCCAGTATTGATGAATTGGACGCCGTTGTATTTTACGACAAACCCCTTCTCAAGTTTGAAAGACTTTTAGAAACCTACTATAACTTTGCTCCAAAAGGATTGCGTTCTTTTATCATGGCCATGCCCGTATGGTTGAAGGAGAAATTGTTTTTGAAAAACATGATCCGTAAAGCATTGGAAGAAGTAGAACCTTTTGACACAAAAAAGCTCACCCTTCTTTTTCCGGAGCATCACTTATCTCATGCCGCCTCTGCTTTCTACCCTTCCCCTTTTGAAGAATCTGCGATCTTAACCATTGATGGTGTGGGAGAATGGGCGACAGCTTCGATCGGCTTAGGTAAAGGAAAATCCATTAAAATTTTAAAAGAACTGCAATTCCCAAACTCTGTTGGATTGCTCTATTCTGCTTGCACTTATTGGCTTGGCTTTAGAGTCAATTCAGGAGAATATAAACTCATGGGATTAGCGCCTTATGGCAATCCCAATTCTGAAGAGGTCCAACGTTTTGTAAAAATCATCAAAGAGCATTTGGTTGAAATAAAAGAAGATGGTTCCATTTGGTTAAACCAAGCTTACTTTAATTATGCGACAGGCCTGAAAATGGTTTATGATGATAAATGGGAAAAGCTTTTTGGGTTTGGAAGACGAGATGAAAAAAATCCATTGGAACAAAAACATTGCAACCTAGCTTTTGCAATTCAACAGGTCACTGAAGAAGTGGTCTATAAGATGGCTGCTCATGCACGAGAACTTACCGGATGTCCAAATCTAGTTTTGGCTGGTGGAGTGGCATTAAATTGTGTCAGTAATGGCAAAATAATGCACGCAAAAATCTTTGATAAAATTTGGATTCAGCCTGCTGCCGGCGATGCAGGTGGTGCATTAGGAGCTGCACAAGCAGCCTATCATTTGCACTTCAAAAAAGAAAGAATCGTTTCTACAAAAGCGGATGATATGCTTGGCTCTTATCTAGGTCCAACTTACTCCGATCAGGATATAGAGTTGTCTTTTAAAAAGCAAAAAGCGGTTTACAAGAAAGTAGAAAATTTTGATGCTTTGGCTACTGAAGTTGCAGGAGTACTTGCGGATGGCAATGTGGTCGGCTGGTTTCAAGGAAGAATGGAATTTGGCCCCAGAGCCTTAGGCAACCGTTCCATACTTGGCGATGCCCGCAATGAAGAAATGCAATTAAAGTTAAACTTAAAAATAAAGTACAGAGAAAGCTTCCGACCTTTTGCACCTTCTGTACTCGCAGAATCTGCGTCCAAGTATTTCGACTTAGACGAACCCTCTCCCTATATGCTTCTGGTTACTGATGTTGACAACAGCATCAAAAAAGAAGTACCTACCAACTACAACGAGTTGCCCATGATGGAGCGCTTGTATGTTTCTCGTTCGAAAATTCCTGCCATAACCCACATTGATTTTTCCGCACGTGTCCAGACCGTTCATCCAGAGACGAATGAGCGTTACCACAAGTTGCTTCAAGCTTTTGAAGAAAAAACCGGTATTGGTCTTTTGGTCAATACGAGTTTTAATGTCAGAGGTGAGCCTATTGTTTGTACGCCGGAGGATGCTTTTCGGTGTTTTATGAATACGGAGATGGATTTCCTTGTTGTGGGTAATTATATTTTGGATAAGAGGGTTCAGGATAAGGCGGCTTTTGGGGAGCGGCCGCGGGAGGTTTTTGCGGCGGATTGATTTTTATTACACCTTAACAGTGGACTATTTTTTCTTTACCATATAAGGAGTATAAGTACATTGAAGTCGAGCGATCGCGTCCTATCCTTGTAGGATCAAATATGGTGAATCTTTTATTTTTTTCCAACTAATAAAATAATTAAGTACATTGAAGAAACTTCGTCATGTATTAATTCTTACCTAATTTTTGAAGCAAGATGGATTTAAAGAATATTTCAAAAAATTACCTGACAGATTTAGTTTATAAAGTAAATGGTGCTGCAATTGAGGTCCATAAATCTTTAGGACCAGGGCTTTTGGAAAACGTGTATCATAAATGTATGGAACACGAGTTAAAGTTAAGAGGTATATTATTCCATTCAGAATTAAGCGTGCCTGTCCAATTTAAAGGTATCAAAATTGCAACTGAGTTACGTTGTGATTTATTTATTGAAAACATATTACCTGTAGAATTAAAATCTGTAGCGGAAACACTTCCTATCCATGAAGCTCAACTTCTTACTTACATGAAATTGCTTGAAGCTCCTTTGGGCTTACTTATCAACTTCAATGTGAATCATATTTACACTCAAGGACAAAAAAAATTTGTTAACGAAATTTACAAATCCTTAAAGGATAAATAGTTTGTTAAAATATACATTTCAATCCGATCCCTTAATTTTCATAACTTAAAAGTCCTTATATGATCTTCCCGCGTACAGTGGTATGCGGCTACTACTTATTGGGTGAATCTCACAGTCCATTCGCATCCTTGACACTTTCGTTTTTTTAATAATGTAAGATCAATTAGGATGATCCGCGATTGTACTTATATGGCCTTATATTTCTTAAATGGTGAATTCTAACGTCCATTCGAAAAAAAACATTACGATACCAACACCAATTATTTCCAACAAAACATTAACTTTGACCATGGACTTTTTAAAAGATATCTGGGGGTTCCTAAAAGAACGAAAAAAATGGTGGTTGGCCCCAATCATCCTCGTACTATTAATACTCGGCATCCTACTCGTTTTCGGCGGTGGATCAGCAGTAGCACCATTCATCTATTCCATATTTTAAAAAGCATATGGTTAAACATACAAGAGCAAAAAACCTAGAAACCTGTCTGGTCATTGCTACAGGTCTAATCATTATTTTCTACTTCAAGCCCATTGAATGGTTGTTGTACATTGCTATAATCGTTGGTTTGATTGGTGCTTTTTTTGACGGACTGGCCAATTGGATCACCTGGTTTTGGTACAAGCTGGCAGAAGTCATGGGCTTTGTCATGTCTAAAGTGATTTTATCTATCGTCTTTTTTATCTTTCTTTTTCCGGTCGCAATTCTTTACCGCTTATTTAATAAAGAAAGTCTTTTTCCTAAGAAGAATCAAAATTCCTACTGGGTAGAACGCAACCACGAATATGAGGGGAAAGATCTAGAAAATGTTTGGTAGAAAACGCTACCTTACTTCAATCGTTTTAAATCAATAGTAAGACTATCTGGATAGATATTATTTTCAACAATAAAATCCTTGATAGATTCTGCGACAACATAATTACCAATCCAATGATGATGTCCTGTACTGGTAAATTCTACACCTTTTTCTTTGTAGGATTTGAAAGCTGGTCTTGCAGAAAAACAATTGGAAACCTTCGCATCTTCACAAACTTTAAACAAAAACTTTTCTGAATTTATTTGATCAGCTTTATCGTGCATTTGTTCTCCGTAAGGGATGTAAACAACTGATGGGATTGCATTGATCGATTCAACCGTTTTAAAAATCTCCTTTAAAATTGCATCCGTTATTGCTTCCTCTTGCTTTTTCAAAGTTCCGTTTTCTTTGGCCAGTTTAAATTTAAAAAACGAAAAAAC
>CALIAG010000035.1 GCA_938041325.1 uncultured Saprospiraceae bacterium
AAAATGCAAATCTATTATGCCGGACAATTCAAAAGCGCCACAGAGCCTTTCCGTTTAAATAAAATGAGTGAGCAAAGCAAAATGCAAACTCGAGAATATCTGAATGGAATGTATCAGATATTTTTAGAAGATATTTCGGAAGATCGTGGAATTTCAACACAAGAACTAAGAAGAATAGCTGATCAAGTTTTAATTAGAAATTCTGAAGATGCGGTTGAACACAAATTGGTTGATGGCATTGCCTATTACGATGAAATCCTAGATGATTTGAGGTCTAGAACAGGCTTAGAAGACGAAGATGAAGTTCCAACGATTTCACTGGAAGAATACGCGAGTGGAATCACTTTGAAAAACAATTATAGTTCTAAAAATAGAATTGCTGTCATTTATGCAGAAGGGAATATCGTCGATGGAGAAGGAGAAAAAGGGAGTATCGGTGGAGCTAAATATGCAGAATTGGTTCGAAAAGCAAGATTGGATGATAAGGTGAAAGCAATCGTCATGCGTATCAATTCGGGTGGTGGATCAGCAATGGCCTCAGACTTTATTTGGAGAGAATTAAAACTGGCAAGAGCAGCAGGGAAACCCGTAGTGGCATCTATGGGAGATTTTGCGGCATCTGGTGGTTACTACATTGCTTGCATGGCAGATACTATTTTGGCAGAGCCAAATACCTTGACAGGATCGATTGGAGTGTTTGGAATGATGCCCAACATGCAAAAGATGTTCAAAGAAAAAGCTGGAATCTCATTTGATACGGTAAAAACGACGGAGAATGCAGTCATGTACAGCCCGTTTATAGAACACAATGCGTCACAAAACCAAATCATTCAATCTTCTGTAGAAGAGTTTTATGAAATCTTTTTGAGTCGAGTAGCAGAAGGAAGAGACATGACAAGAGATGAGGTTCATAAAGTTGCTCAAGGCCGAGTATGGACTGGCGAAAAAGCTTTGGATATTGGTTTGGTTGATCAATTTGGGGATTTAGATAATGCAATAGACATCGCTGCAAATCTTGCAGATTTAGAAAGTTATCGAACGGTTCAATATCCAAAAGTGAAGGATCCTGTTCTGGAAATGATTGAGAAATTAACAGGTGTTACAACTTCTGCTTCTTCTGTTCTTAAATCAGAATTGCAAGATGTACTTCCGGAATACCATTATTTGAAACAGATACAAGAAATGAAAGGCGTACAAGCGAGAATACCTTTCTTTATAAAATGATAAGGATTAAGATTCGTGTCAGGGGAATTTATTCCCCTAGATTTCAATGTTAAATATTAGAGCAAATAAATTTGCCAGATTCGAAAAGAGAACAAAAATCCTGATTGGAATTAGTAATAACGATGGAGGAATGTTGACTGGAAAATAGAATTTGAGTAGTAACTTTAATTCTTCAAAATTTTTCAATCAATGTTCCTCTTTCAACACTTCTCCTCCACGTTCTAGGTAAGGTCCAGCATCAAAAATATACAATGCCTGTTTATTCCGACCTTGTTCTTCATTAGAAATATAAAAGCGGTCCTCATCCAAATAACAAATGGCTTCTGCCTGAAGCGGATAAGGTAAATTTATCCTTTGTTTTTTCCCACTAAAGTAATTATTACCAATATAATCCTGAAGGATCCAAACGAATGGTTCAAACACTCTTGGAGATGAACCCGTCAATCCATATCCCAACAATACAACATACTTCTGATTGGCAGAAAAAGCAGCAGCGGTTATCAAACCTTGTGTATTAAAAGTGTCAACCAAGTGAGCAGCATACTTGCCCCCCGTTTTTGGCAAACGATATAAGCCACATTTATAATCCAAATAGTTTTTACTAAAAAGATACAAACTGTCTCCATGTGCAAGCATCGCTTCACAATCATAATTGTGCTGATAAGCGCCTAGATTGAAATTGGATTGAGAAGGATAATGGAATTCGATTTTGTCTTTAGCTTGGATAGGAGATTTTTTGAATAGATCCTGCTTGTCGATCGAATATATTTCTAGGTCTTTTCTATGTCCACCATTGTTTCCGAAATTTCCTACATACAAGTTGGCACTGTCTTGAGTGATTCCTTCCCAATCGAAATCTCCGCAATTTTCTACAAAGACTTTTTTTATAACTTTCTTTTTCTTTGCTGAAATTTGATACAAATAAGCATAATCTCCACTGTCGTTATGTGTCCACAAGGTCCCATCAATAATGGCCAATCCAGAGGTTTCAGAAACCTTTTTTGGCAACTCAATAACTTTAATAAGATTGGTATCTAAAGGGAAATTGGGATCTGGTTCGTAAACAACGTCTGGATATCCACAGGATAAAGTACAAAGAATGGAGAAAAAGAAAAGGAGGTTTCGCATAAGCTGCTTGTTATTTCTTATACTTTTCGTAACCAATTTTTTCTAACTTCTTATATTTTTTAGCAACTCCTGCAGCCATCTCTTTTTTATAGACCAACATCTTTTTTTGAACAGCAGCGTTATTAGACCCAATAATTTGTGTGGCCAAAAGCCCTGCATTTTTTGCAGCATTAAGGGCAACCGTTGCAACAGGCACACCATTGGGCATTTGCAAAATGGAAAGCATTGAATCCCAGCCATCAATTGAATTAGAAGATTTGATTGGAACACCAATCACAGGCAAAGGACTCAAAGAAGCGACCATGCCAGGTAAGTGTGCAGCGCCTCCTGCTCCAGCGATAATAACTTTGATTCCACGTGTATGCGCTTTCTTGGCAAATCGGAACATACGATCCGGCGTACGGTGTGCAGACACGATGGTCAACTCAAATTCAATTCCAAACTCTTTCAATACATCAGCCGCTTGCCGCATAACCGGAAGGTCAGAATCTGATCCCATGATAATACTTACCTGAATTTTACTCATGCTATAATATTTAAATTATCTCTGATGAAAATAGCTTTTTGTTTGGCCTGTTCCAAATCTGAATCCACAACAGTTGCGTGGCCCATCTTTCGAAAAGGTTTCGTTATTTTTTTACCGTAAAAATGAAATTTAGCTCCTTCCAATGCCAAGCATTTATCGAAGCCATCTAAAATTGGCGTACCAGTATAGTCACCATGTCCCAAAAGATTCACCATAACAGATGGGCTGGTACTATCTGTTTTTCCCAATGGGAAATTTAAAACAGCTCTTAAATGTTGTTGGAATTGAGATGTGATTGCACTGTCAATAGTGTGATGTCCCGAATTGTGGGGTCGTGGCGCAACTTCATTAATAAGCAACTTTCCACTTTTGTCTAGAAAAAATTCTACAGCCAATAAGCCACAAACATCGTAAGCCGCTATTACTTTCTTCGCCAAATCCTGTGCTTCTCTTTCTAAATCTTCTGAAATAGCCGCTGGACAAAAAAGAAACTCTACTAAATTTGCTTCATGGTTAAATGCCATCTCAACGGTGGGGTAGGCTGCTATAGTCCCATCTTCATTGCGCGCAACAATCACCGCTAGTTCTTTATCAATATCCACCTTTGGTTCAACGATGCAAGGACAATCCAATAAGCGTTTTAAATCATCTGAACTGTTTAAAACCGCAACTCCTTTTCCGTCATACCCGGCTTCCCTTGATTTTTGAACAAAAGGAAAGCTGATCTCATTTTGTTTTAATCCTTCCAATACTTCCGCTGCGGATTCGAAATAATGGAACGGAGAAGTAGGTAGTTTTTTGTCAACGTAAAACTGCTTCTGAAGTCCTTTGTCTTTTATAATAACCAAAGCTTCAGGATCAGGATGAACAATTTTGCCTTCCTTTTTTAATTGGATCAAGGCGTCTGTATTAACGTGTTCAATTTCAATGCTTATGACATCAACTTTTTTACCAAAGTTATAAACATCGTCATAATCTTTAAAATCTCCTTCTACAAAATGGTCTACGAATTTGGATGCAGGAAATGTTTTATCCTTATCCAAAATCCATAAATCTAAATCCCAATTACCAGCCGCAAGTGCAAGCATTTTGCCCAGTTGGCCACCACCTAGAATTCCTAATTTTGTATTTGTACTTTTTCCCATAAAAACAAAGGCTATTTTAGCTGCGAAATTAGACTTTAGCGCTGACTTTCCAAAAACTTACAGCATAGAACTACAAATAAGTTTTTTCGTATTACTTTTGTTTTACATATCCAATTAAATTACAATCTGCATTTCATCTTTTTTGCCGACATACTTAAGGACGGTTGAATTTGTTTCCGTCTGTAAAAATATAAGAGATGTCTTCACTCCAAACCATTTTAGGAAATAAAAAATATTCTACGCTTGCCATGGTTTTTATGACCAATGCATTGCTAGAAAGTACTTGGATTGTATATATCCCTTATCTAGTGGATAAGTACGAAATCAGTGCTTCGCTTTTAGGTTTGGCTTTATTGTGCAAAGCGATCGGCGCATTTGTTTCTATGCCTTTCAGTCCGATGGTCATTCGGAAAATAGGAGAGGGGAACACCACATTTGTCACCGCACTTCTTTTTTGCCTATTGGTTCCATTGATTGTCATTATGCCTAGTTACTTGCTCTTTTGCATTTGCCTATTTTTTGTGGGTGCAAGTGGAGGGATGATGGATATTGCAATGAATGCGCTGGTGTCAATCCGAGAGAAAGAAGATGACGTTTATATCATGTCAGCCACTCATGGGTTTTGGAGTTTGGGTGGAATGATTGGTGCAGGAATTGCAAGTTTCGTTGCAGCTTCTTTGAATCAACCTTTTCTACACATTGCTACTTTGGCCGTTTTATTGATTTTGATGCAATTTGTAATTTCTTCTAATTATAAAAATGTGAAAAGCGTTTACGAAAAAACCAAAGTCGATTTCAGCAAGGTGACCCTGTCCGTTGTGGTATTGGCAATGGTCTGTTTGATTATCATGATGGGAGAAGGAATTGTCGCAGATTGGAGTGGTTTGTATTTGAAAAATATTGTATTTGCAGATGCGGCTTATTTAGGATTAGGCTATGCAAGTTTTGCAGGCTCAATGGCCTTAGGAAGATTCCTTTCGGATAAGATTAGTTCAAGTATGGGGTCAAGGAAATTAATCATTGGAGGATTCGTGATTTCACTCATCGGCATAGCCTTGGTTTTGACCGGATCATTCATCTTGACAATAATAGGTTTTATGATTTTGGGTTTTGGCTTCTCCGGAATCGTACCGGAAGCCTTCAGACTGGCGTCAAAGCTAGATGGAATATCTCCTGCTCAAGGATTGGCTTTGGTAGCCGGGATTGGATATTTTGGATTTTTGGTTGGACCAGTGCTGTTTGGTTACCTGACAGATTTCTATGATTTATGGCTGAGCTTCTTGGTGTTTTTGGGAATCATAGGAACCAGTTTGCTTCTTTTTTTATTGAATCCTTCGAAGTAAGTAGTTAAGTTAATTGTGAATTACTTAATACTACTTTAAACGTTGTGCGACCACTCTGTGGTCGGAGACTAGATATTACTATAATCTTTTAACATAAGGTGACCACTCTGTGGTCATTTTCGCTAATTTAGGAATGGATATCGATCGAAA
>CALIAG010000036.1 GCA_938041325.1 uncultured Saprospiraceae bacterium
GTAACGAAGTAACTTCCTGGTTCTGTCACCGTGATGCTTTGTCCTGTACCTCCATTGGACCATTCAAAGCTGCTTGCAAAATTCGTCAATGCCGTAATCGTAGTAGGACCGCCGTCACAAGCAAAGGGTGGATCTGCTTCAGTCGTCAAAATAAGTTCGTCGTCAGGAGGCCCGCTGAGTAGGATTGATCCAACACCTGAATTGCAACAGCCATCTGTTATCGTTAGGGTGTATTCTCCAGGACTGGTCACTTCAATGTTTTGAGTCGTGTCTCCTGTTGACCATTCCCAGGTTTCTGCAAGGTAATGAGTAGAGGTAATGGGTAAAGTATCACCGGGGCAAATGAAATAGGAAGAGCAGGTTAGACAGGGATTCAAATCCTTGGTATCAGAATCATCTTTGAAGTGGATGTCCATGAAATTAGGAAGGCCTAGAAAGACTTCATTGGAATCCAAATCGTAAGTATAAATATTGGATTTTAAGCATGGAGCATCGGTATTTGAACAAAGTATACCAGACAATCCCATGGTCTCGTTTTGAATATTCCAATCCAGATAATAAATTAAGCCATCCGGTGCGACCTGCATTTGTCCATGTGTTGTCCCGCTTATGAAATCGATAAATTTTCTGGTCGTTTCAAAACTGTCTATTGTCAAATCATATTGAATGATTTCGTTGTTTTCTATGGCATAAAAATATTCGCTGTTGGGAGAAAAACTAACTGCACTGGAACGAGTTTCTGGGATTATTTTGTCAACAGATAGTCTTCCCGTTGTAATATCGAAATTAAAGAAAACCCCTTCTGCATGCATTTTGCTTCCATCCGGAGAAATTTTAATAGGCGCAGGATTTATAAAATACTGGGGATCAAACGGACTGATGTCTAAAGAATCATGAACGAAAATACCCAAAGTATCCACTGCAAAAATTTTGTAGGAACTGATGTTGTCATCATATGCAATCAACCAGAATTCTTCTTCATTGCTTTTAATTGTTGCACTTAATCCTTCCGCTGCGGGGACAATAAGCATTTCTTGATAATCTACAACTTCTCCCAGCCCATTATTAAGTTCCATGTCAATTTCGAAATAGGAAAGGCCTCTTCCATTGGGTTGATCAAGTGGATTGCCACCAACATCAAATTCCGATTCATCCATTGTGAAAAGATAATAGTTAGCAGAGTCGCCAGGCTTCGGCAAAATGATGGAGGATTGTGCAGCACTGAATCCGCCTCCTTCAATCCCTTGCATATCGTACATAACTTCATGCGCGCTGTTCCAAATCATTCCTGTGTTTTGACCGTTTGATGCTAAAGAATCTCTGCCACCTCCATTGGTATAAAATAGTAGGTTCCCGTTTCCATCACTCATTGTTGCTGAACCTTCGGAGGTAATAATAGCCGAACTGTCTCCCTGTATGTTGCAAGGATTATTAAAGTCAAGCGATATACTATCTCCAAAATGCCAATGATGGGCTTGTCTTCGAAAAGATTGACCAATTCCAATTTGAAAAAGGATATTGCATATGATCAAAGTGCTTATTAATTTTTTCATTTATCCAACTTTTTTAATTAATTGAAATTGATTTCTGTTGATGTGAATAATGCCTCGCTCTAATTTTATGAGGTTGTTTCTGGCAAATTTTCTTAGCACATGGCTAATCGTTTGTTGCGAAACACCAATAAAATCGGAAAGCTGAAATTGTGAAATGGAGATTTTATCTTTTTTTGATTCAAGTTGTTGTAGAATAAATTTCATCACTAAACCTTCATAACCTTTGTCTACGAAAATGGACAAATTCTCCTGAGCGAGTTTACCACGTACATTGATCAACTGGAAAAGTGCCATAGCAAATTTAAGATTGCTTTCTACTAGTAGAAATAGAATCTCTTTTGGGAAAGACAGTACTAAACCTTTTTGTAAAAAAGTAGCTTGATCGATCCGGAATTTTCTTTGAGCAACTACACTAATGATTCCGAATATTTGCCCGGGATAAATAAACTGCTTAATGTATTTGCGTTTTGAAACTGGGTCGATTGCTTCAATGTTTACCAATCCCTCTAGTAGGAAATAACAGTCGTTTGCAATCTGTTTTTTTAAGAAAACCGGAGACCCTGAATCACAGGAAATCACTTTGTGATTTTTAATTAACCTTGCCCGTTCTGAGGGTTGCAACAATCCGAATAGTGGATTGCTTCTGAGTACCATAGAGAGATCATAAGGAGTTTTATGCATAGCCATTGGTTTTTGAACAAAGAATTGACTGTGAATTGTTGACCAATTCGTTTTTTTTAAAACGTGTTGAATGACGAAATAAAATAATTTCGTCGAACGACTTAGATTTGAAAAGTTTATTTTTTTTCAAAACAATGACACGATGCTCATTATTTTGAAGAACAGGCTGGTTTCTCTATTAATGATTCAGCGATTCAAAACGCTGCTTCAATATTATAATTTTCCTAAGTTTCTTGATAATCCTAAACGAAGTGTCATATAACTGTACCGTTGATCGTAAAGGGCTTGCTGCGAAATAAGAGATGCTGGGTTGTATTGGAAGCTTCCTTGAGCGAAGGCGCTAATGTTTCTGCCAATTTTATAATTGACTTTGTAGCCCGCGGTAAATCCAACTCCAATATTTTTATTATACAATTCCTTGGTTACAAAAGAATCAATATCGGTGGGTAGTCCGAACTTTAGAATTCTTCCAGAAAACTGGTAATTTAAATTTAGGACGAATCCAGTTGTAATTTCTGTGGACCATCCTCCAAAGCTTTTATTGTAACCAAACAATAATGGTAAACCAATGTATTGGTGTTTGTTGTAGTGTATAACTTCTCGGTTTAAAGTACCGGTTGCTTCAACTATTGCTGGAATATAAGTGCGTGTCATATTTGGTCCAAGGTGATAAAAAGCTTGTTCATAATTGACCATCTGACTGGTAGGAGCAGAGGTGCTCCATTCAAAACGATCAACACTTTCTTGAAACAATACACCCATTTTGATACTGAAATTGGATTTATTGTTTAGGCTCAATAAGAAACCTGCTTCCTTTACATCAAGTGGGGTTTCGTGATTTACTCGATTGTCGAAATCATCGCTAATAGATCCGGTGTTGCGCGACATAGATCGTATAGACAGACCGTATCCTCCAAATGTTTCAACACTCAAAGTCCATTTGTCAATTGGTTTTAAAATGAGGTGTTGAACGATGCTGTCAATTTGAGCTTGTGTTAAGGAGTCTGGTTGAAAATTAAAAACAAAATTCTTTGCGTCCAATTCATCAAACTCAGAAAAAAGAGGATGCTCCACTCTTTTTAAAAGTGAAACATCTTCGATTTTGTTGATTAATATAGCTTCAGATTCTTTAGTTTGTAAATCGCTTACTGTGTTTTTATTTTTAGTTTGTAAAGTTTGATCTGAACTAAAACTATTTTCAACATTGCTGATAATTGTATTCGGGTATTCTGCTTCTTTTTCTGCAAAGCGATTTTGCTTCGAAGAAGAATTTTGTGATCCACTTTCTTCATTAGAAGAAGAATTGGAATTGAGCTTTATATCTTTTGTTGTTTGTAAATTGCTTGCCGTTTTTTTGTCTTGATCTGAAAGACTGTTTTTACTTACATCAGAAACAAATGCGTCTTCCGTTGAATTTTTTTCTTTAGTTAAGTGATCCGTATTGGTAGAAATAATGGAGTGTTGATTTTCGCTTATCTTATTTTCATTTTTAGAATCGGTTAAAACATAAAGTCCTATACTTCCGAGTATAATGAAGAGGGCTAAGAACGGCCAAGTTTTGAAAATAAAGCCTCCTCTATCCATATCTTCCTCTGCTGGAAGTTGAGCATCTAAGCTTTTCCACATGCCTTCTTTATCCCAGGGCTTAGGCCCATGAGAACGCAGTTTATCACCTATATTTTTATTTTCATTGCTAGCCTGCATGTCTAATCATTTTTTTTTGAATGATTACTTTCTGTAGTACTTTTTTGGCCCGCGAAAGCTGCGACCTTGAAGCACTCTCTTTAATTCCTAGTATTTCTCCAATCTCTTTGTGACTGTAACCTTCCACAACATTTAGATTAAAGACAATCCGATATCCATCTGGGAGATCTTCTAATAATTTTAAAATATCTTCGGCTTCTAAGAGATCTATGGCCGAATTTTCTACCTCCGGTTGGTTATTCATTATTTCTGTATCGCTGTAAAATATCTTTTTGTTTTTGCGGTAAAGTTGGAGCGCTTCATTGACAACAATGCGATTCATCCAACCTTCAAAAGAACCTTCTCCTATCACAAATGAATTTATTTTTGTAAATATTTTCATAAAAGAGTTTTGCAAAATATCAAACGATTCATGATCGTCTCTAGCGTATCGTTGAGCTATCCCCATCAACATATCCGAATACCGATCGTAAAGCATGCGCTGAGCAGCACGCTTATTGGATTGACAATCTTGGATAAGTTTTGCTAAAGTCACGTTAGTTTAGTTCTGGATTTTCATAAAAACCCGATTGCTTCGGATAACTTTTTATTTACTCTTTTAAAATAGTATTGGAACAAAATAATTGATTTCTATATCTTCCATTGCTCCGCTAATATTGTTTTCAACTGAACCTGTTATTTCTACTCTTATGCGACCGTCGGGTCCAGGAATATATTCTTGTATGTCTAGCATTAAGCTGCCTTCTTCCGTTGATTCAAAGATTACCTCGTCTCCTTGTACCAGCTTTATAAAAGTTACTCTTTCCATTGCGCCTGAAAAATTATCAATGACAACATCCACGAATTGTGTGGGATTATTTCCTCTTAGAATAGAAGTATTTTCAGCATTGTTTTCATAAGCCCAATGTCCGTTGAAACCATATCCACCTTGGCCAATTATATTAAAGCTAACCACTCCAAGATTATTTGCCGTAATATCAGTGTCTGTTATAATGTTTCCAAAATCAATGAGTCCACTTCCATCATAGCCTTGACTTATGGTCATTGAAGTTTCAATGTTAAAGGAATTATAAACATGAACTGAGACATTCGAGCCTACCAAGCAATCAAATGTTTTGAATTCGAAACTGCCATCGTTTTCAATGGAAACAACTGTTGGAATAGTGTTCGTGTTGATCCGCACATATCCTTGAGAAACGGTATTGCCAGCTGAATTCAATACTTGTCCAAAAATACGAATGGCTTCACCAGTACTTGTTGATTCTAAATCTTCGATGCTTAAATCTTCTGTCCTTGCCGGAAAATCTCCATTGTGAATGTTTTGAGAACAGACACTATTGATGTCCAAATTAAATGCTTCGTTTTTAGGAACCAATACTTCATAATGACCATTGGCATCTGTCAAAGAATAGCTAAATAAATTTCCCGTAAGATCGTAAGCTGCACAAACCGCTTTCGCGCTATTATTATTTGCATCTTTTACGAATCCATTGACAATAATAAAGTCTGTATCACCTGGCGAAAATGTATTGGTTAAATCACCGTAAGTATTGTCTTTTATGACTTGAATAGAAACTTCTTCCTCTAGTGCACCGGTCATTTGATGCTTTTTGAATCCAACATCGTATCCCACCGGTTCGGACCAGAGATAAAGCGCTTCATCTTCAAAAGATATATTGGTGAAGGTGAATTGGCCGGCCTCATTAGATGTTTGGCTTTGTATCAAAAATTCGCCTTTATAAAGTCGAACAACACTTTGCGGGACTGCTGCTCCAAACTCATCATGTAAAGTTCCATTCAAAGTAACGTTTAATAAAACTGGATCAGGGAAGTTTAAATCATCAATACTTGAATTATCGATGTCCTTTCTGCAGGCACTAAAAAGTAGTGAAAGTAAAATAGTGATATACAGTAGTTTGATTTTCATAAAATGCTTAAAAGTCTTTCACTAACGAGAGTGATGTAGTCTGTTTTAATGATGTTACCTCTACTAATGCATGAGTTTGTTAAAACGCTGCACTGATTCGAAAATTTATTCGATTTAGATCTTTAAAGCTAAAAAACCACCTTTTTGTCTTTGTTTTCAGCCTTGCGCAATAAATTTCCTCTATTAAGGTAACCATTTTTACTTGTTCCAAATGAATAGGGAAAGAACAATAAATTAAACGCTAAACCCTAAATTTTATTCAAATGAAAAAGTCAATAATATTATTAACCCTTTTTTCATGTTTCCTAATTACAATAAATGCACAAGGCGATAGGTATGGTGAATTGGATAATTTTATCACTAAGCATCTAAAAAAGAATCCAATTTATGATGCGAATACCAGTCAAGAGGGCGATCGAAATGCTTGTGTCGCAATGAAAATGCACGTTCTAGAAGATTTTGTATCCAGTGAATTGAAATACCCTGAATTAGCCAGAGAATATAGAGTAGAAGGAAAAGTAAACCTTAATTTTTTGGTTGAAAAAGATGGATCTCTTAGCAACTTTGAAGTGAAAGATGGAATTGGTTTTGGATGCGATGAAGAAGCCATTAGAATTATAGAAAGTTTTCCAGCATGGAAACCAGCGATCCGAAACGGAGAAGTCGTTGCTCAATCTGCCAATATCGAAATCCACTTTCGACTTAAATAAAAAAAATACAATGCAGGTGTTTTTTTAAATGCCTCTTAACAAGAAAAGATGAGTTTAGTTTTTGATTAATTAAGAGCAGGGAATTGCCATTCGTTTACACTTTTGAATGGCATTTTCCCGCGTTTTTTCAAACACTTTCTCAGTGCTTTTGGCAAATTAATTTTTCATAAAACAGACTAAGATGAAAAAGATTGTAATGTTTTTATTTTTTGGAATGCTATGTTTCCAATCACAAGCACAAAAAAATACCCAAAACACGCAATTGGATATCAGTCTAGAATATCCCGATTTTGATACAGCATTTATTTCAAACGCTGTTGTGAGTACTCCACCAGTATTTCCTGGAGGCAAAGAAAATTTGATCAGCTATTTGCACACTGGATTGGTTTCAAAGACCGATAGAAAAAATACAATAATAGAATTCACCATCAACCCAGAAGGAGACGTTTGTAAAACGGCGTTACTTGAAGGAGGAAATGCTCAGCTTATAAAATTGATACACAAAATGCCTAAATGGCAACCTGCTTTTACAAGAGGTAAAAGCGTAAACACTATCGTCCAAGTTCATATTGCCAATAAGATGAGCAACAATGTTTCTCCTTATGTGGTCCACGATACTGCCCAATAATCACGCGAAGTATAATCCCAGAAAAATGCCCCAAAGTTGCAATTAGCCTTCCTAGTTAAAACAGGGAGGCTTTTGTTTCTCTTTGGATTGATGAGGAGAGTGGTTGTAATTTACCGTTCGTCCATAGATTCTTAACCGCTGGGAAAGTTATTCCTACCGTTGGGACATTATTTAAGAAAGAAAGATCTATTCCATATAATTTTGGAATAACAATTAACATGGTTTTTAACTTAAAAAAATATCATGAATACTATACCTCAAAAAACGAGTCGAATCTATTCCTTAGATTCTTTACGAGCAATAATGATGCTTTTGGGATTGGTCTTGCATTCTGCGGTTACCTATATTGTTGAGGACTATGGTGCTGATTGGATTTTAAAAGATCCTGCATCGGTACACATCTCCAATGATTTTATTGTCGGTTTAATTCATAGCTTTAGAATGCAAATATTTTTTGTTGTTGCCGGCTTTTTCGGATCGATGTTGTTTTATGAAAGACGACCATCAAAAATGGCAAAGAATAGAATGAAGAGGATTGTATTGCCCTTTATTGTTTTTTTGATTCTATTGTGGCCTACAATGGTATTTACTTTTTCTTATACCAAATATTTATTTAGTGGAAGTGAAACTGCTTTAGCTGAAACGCTTGCTATATTTTCCAAGCATGGTTTACTCCTTCTTATTCCACAATCAACTGTTCATCTATGGTTCTTGTATTATTTAGCCATGATAACTTTCCTTACAATAGTTATAGCATTAGGAGTGAAAAAAGTACCGAAACTCGGCCATCAAATCTCTAATGGATTCAACTGGATATTCGAAAAAACAATATTGCGAATCTTTGTTTTTGCCGCTTTAATGGGCCTTATTTACTTATGGATGGGTACTTCGCAAGTTGATACCTCTACTTCTTTAATACCCGTTGCAAATACATTTTTGTATTATTCCTTTTTCTATTTAACAGGTTGGGTATTATTCAAATCTAAGCACCTGTTAAGTACCTTTAAAGAAAACGATTGGATGAATACAATTCTAGGATTGGTCTTGTTTTCTGTTCATTTCTTTTTGGATAAAGATTTGAATTTTGCGAGTCATGTTTTGCTGAATTCCTTAATTGTTTGGTTCTTGATTTTTGGAATTACAGGTCTTTTTATCCGTTATGGTAGCAAACATTCACCAATAATGAGATACATTTCAGATTCCTCTTATTGGGTTTATTTGGTTCATCTTTCATTCGCTGCTATAATACCTTCTTTCATTGTTGATTGGCCAATACCTGCAACCCTGAAATTCTTATTTGTAATGACGACCACAGGAATTATCTGTTTTGTGAGCTATCATTATTTGGTTCGAGGAACATTCATCGGGCAATTTCTGAATGGCAGAAAATATTCTAGAAAATTAAGTGATATCAGAGAAGTGGTAAGCACGCCATCGACAGAGTTAGTTTTGGAAAACCAAGTTGAAGCTTTTAGCAATTGATACTTTTTAGTTACTTGTTTTAAAAATCATCAAAGTATATAACCCCAAAAGAAAACCCCAAAGTTTTCATTAGCAATTAGCCTTCTCAATAACAACGGGAAGGCTTTTTGTTTTTCTGTGTGGGGATGAAAATGGAAAGTACTAGCCCAAGGTAAAACCTTTTGGACACTACCATCAAGTCATATTGAAATACTGATTCGTATCGGGGGAATTTATTCCCCCAAGATTCCATGCTAAAAATCCTGTCAAATAAATTTGCCAGCTACGAGAAGAGCAATTAAGCCATTGCGAAATACTCGTTCGTATCGGGGGAATTTATTCCCCCAAAAAATCCATGCTAAAATCCTGGCAAATAAATTTGCCAAATACGAGAAGAGCAATAAAGCTATAGCGAAATACTCGTTCGTATCGTGGGAATTTATTCCCCCAAAAAATCCATGCTAAAATCCTGGCAAATAAATTTGCCAAATACGAGAAGAGCAATTAAGCTATGGTGAAATACTCAATCGTATCGGGGGAATTTATTCCCCCAAAAAATCCATGCTAAAAATCCT
>CALIAG010000037.1 GCA_938041325.1 uncultured Saprospiraceae bacterium
AATAAAATGAAAAAAGAGCTGCCCGAAATAAAATTTGACAATCAAGACAATCCCAAATCTCACTTTGATATTGTCAAAATTGAAGACCTTTTAAAAAGGGATTTAAACCATGATATTGGTAAAAATCACCTTGTAAAATTCTTTATAATTTTCTTTGTTTATGAAGGAGAAGGCTACCACACCATTGATTTTACAGACTATAATTATAAAAAAGGAACGGTACTTTTAATCAGAAAAGATCAAATTCACAAATTTTTCAGAAGCCCTACTGTGAAGGGATTTTTACTTGTTTTTACAGAGGATTTCATCATTAGTCATTTGAATAGAATGGAAGCAATGCGGTCTATGCAACTGTTCAATGACTCATTGAGTTATCCAAAAATAGAGTTAAACGACGACGAGTCCTTTACTGATTTTACCATTTTGTTGAAACACTTGGATTTGGAATACAATATCATGGATGGTTTTTCTATTGGTATAACAAGAAGTGTTTTACACATTGTGATTACAAAATTATTCCGCATCAAAGCTAAAAATGGACATTTTGTAGACCGGAAAAAATACATGTCTCCCTTCTTAGAATTTCAAAAACTTGTAGAAGAAGACTGTTTCAAAAGTAAAAAAGTACTCTACTATGCCAAGAAGTTAGGTGTTTCTACCAAAACTCTAAATAACATAGTTAGTAGTGTCATCAGTGATACTTCTGCAAAAGCTTTCATTGACGAAAGGACCATTATGCAAATAAAAAGGCTGCTCATCAGTACTGAACATTCTGTAAAAGAAATCGCTTACATTGCTGGCTTTAGCGATTCCTCCAATTTCTTCAAGTATTTTAAAAAGTTTACTGGCAACTCTCCAGAAGTATTTCGCCAAGCCCATTAATCATTGCTTTCCCATTTTGACAGTCCTTTGAATCATTCTCACCATTGCTGATATTCTCCTCCCCTATATCTTTGTGTCATTGTATAATTAAAACTTTTTTCAATGACATTTTCGAAATTCATTTTTTTATTAATGGGACTTTTATGCGCGCTCACAACTTTTACCTCTTGTGGAGACGACGATGTTGACACCCCAGTCGATCCCATCACTTTAGGATCCAGTGTAACAGTCACCAATACTTTTCAATCTACTTCATTTACCAATGGCGCGGAGCAAGCAATCGAAGATTTATTCCAAGTGCCTGCAGGTTCATTAGCTGCAATAGCAAACACAGGCGCTGCTGTTGAATTCTCAGCTTATTTATTGAATTTATATGACATTGATATTAATGAAAACAGCATCTCTTTCGAGGTCGTTGCAGCTGCAGATGACCCGACTTACATGGATTTGTTTAGAATTTTGGAACCAGATACTTTCGACCGATACTACTTTACTTTTGACAATATGCAAGCGGTAAATGGATTTACATCAAGTAATTCCTCAGTCAACTTTAGAATTGATTCAGATAAAGTGTTAGTGGTAGAAATTGGGGAAGGTTATGACTTCAAGCCCGGTCAAAATTTCACAATCACTTTAAATTAAACGAAATGAAAATCAAATTAAACTCATTATTTCTGCTGGTCATCTCATTGTTCATGACCAGTTGCGAAATGAACAAAAAATCAATATCAAACATGGAAGGTAAAACAGTAATGGAGGTCACTACTTTCAACATCAATGCCAATGTAGATCCAATGGCTTTTGCCAAACGAGATGCGCAAATAGAAAGTGACTTCACAAGTAAACAAGCAGGATTTATTAAGCGCCAAAGTGCTACTGACGATAAAGGAAATTATGTTGTAATTGTTTTTTGGAAAAGTGTAGCAAATGCCGCTGCTTCAATGGACAAATTTATGGGCGATGCCTCTGTAGGCGACTATGCCAAAATGATTGATGGCCCGACTATGAAAATGTCCAGGTATGCTATGGACAAATCATTTGATGCGGAGGATAGTCGATTTGTAGAAGTGATGTCTTTTGATGTAAAACCAGATACTGATATCACCAAATTCGATGTCATAAACCAAAAAGTAGAAACTGATTTCACAGGAAAAAGAAGCGGTTTTTTACAACGATTGACCGGAGTAAATGAAGCAGGCAGACAAGTAGTCGCTGTTTATTGGGCAAGCAAAGAATCTTCTGATGCTTCCTTACAACCCTTTATGGAAGCATCTATTTCTAAAGAATTCATGGGCCAGATGAATCAATCATCTATGGCTATGGGACGTTATAAATTTTTAAACATGGAATTAACCAATAAAGAAAAAGTAGTCGCACTACTTAATAGTTTTAACACCGGTGATCAAACTCCACTTTCATACATCAACCCCAATAAATATATCCAACACAATTTGGATGTTGGAGACGGTTTGGCAGGTTTTGGAGCAGTCATGCAGCACGCTCCACCCCAGGGTTTCAAGGCAAAAGTTGTACGCGCCTTTGAAGATGGAGAACACGTTTTTACACATACCGAATATGATTTTTTCGGACCCAAAATCGGATTTGATGTTTTTCGATTTGAGGACGGATTGATCGTAGAACATTGGGACAACTTAATTGAAGTACAACCTCCTAATCCAAGTGGTAGAACACAAACTGATGGAGCCGCCGACATTACGGATAAAGATAAAAGCACAGCCAACAAGCAGGTTGTTGTAGATCTTTTGGAGAATGTCTTTATGAAAGGTCAAATGGATAAAATTGCCACCTATATTAATCCAACAAAGTACCTACAACACAATCCTAATGTTCCCGATGGTTTAGATGGTTTAGGAAGTGCTATGAAGATGATGGCTGAAAGTGGGATGAGTATGGAGTACGACAAAATTCATAAAGTATTAGGAGAAGGCAACTTTGTTCTTACAATGAGCGAAGGGAAACTAGGTAAAACACCAACCGCTTATTATGATTTATTCAGACTTGAGAATGGACAAATCGTTGAACATTGGGATGTGATTGCACCTATCCCACCAAAAGCTGAATGGAAAAATGACAACGGTAAGTTCTAATTGGCAGCCATTCTTTTTGACAATTCTATTATTACACTAAATAAAATTAAACCAAATGAAAAATTTTCTCCTACACGTATTAATGCTATTTTTTGTGACGGTAAACGCAATAGGTCAAGTACCGTCCAATTTAACGACAGATGATTTGGACTTCTTCCCAGAAGATATTGTAATTGCTAATAACGTTGCTTACGTAAGTGGTTTGGGCGATGGAACATTGAAAGCGTTCAACTTAAACTTAGCAAATCCTACAGGGGAAACTTTTGCGGAAGCAGAAGAAGGTTACACCCAACGTTGGGGTTTAAAAAGCGACGGTACGAAATTATTGAGCATACTGGACAATGCAGACTTTGGCGG
>CALIAG010000038.1 GCA_938041325.1 uncultured Saprospiraceae bacterium
AAAGAGGTGTTTGTGTATTATTGACAATTCTACGACGAAAATAACCACGAATTTAGAAGCAAATGTTTAACGAAAGTTTGGATTTTGTTTAACAATGGCTTATTTTTGTTAAACAAAAGGGTATATCCCCAAAACGATTAAATTCAAAATTATGTCTTCGATAGAGTTTTATGACAGGTTCCACCAAATGAGTAAGCTACTTCATTCCTTTGCTTATAACTTGACTAAGAATGTAGAAGATTCAAAGGATTTATTTCAGGAAACGGCTTTTAGAGCTCTTACGAACAGAGACAAATTCAGACCTGATACCAATTTCAAAGCTTGGTTGTTTACTATTATGAAAAACATTTTCATCAACAACTACAGAAAGAAAATGAAGGCCAACACCATAATGGATTCTACCGATAACATGTATTATATTAATTCTGGAAGTGTAGTCGTATCGAATAGTGCGGGGTCTAATATAATGATGAAAGAGTTGGAAAAAATGATTTCTAAATTGGATGATGGTATACGAATTCCTTTTCTTTTACATTATCAAGGATACAAGTACCAAGAGATTGCGGAACAATTAGAGTTACCATTAGGAACAGTAAAGAGTAGAATTTTCTTTGCAAGAAAAGAGTTGAAAGATGTAATTCAAAAAAGGTATTCGAATATAGATAACCTTAAAAGAATGAGAGGTTAAAATAATAGGATTAATTTATAAAAAGGGGAGTTACATTGCGTTTCTCCCCTTTTCTATTTTACTTTTGTTTTATGCAGAAGCGTACTAAAAAAAGAGAAAAACAAACTTATTTTGCTTCCCAAATTTTAGCATGGTATTCAGAAAGTGAACGACCTTTACCTTGGAAGGAAGAAAAGAATCCATACTTTATCTGGCTGTCAGAAATTATTTTACAGCAGACGAGAGTGGAGCAAGGTTTACCTTATTTTGAAAAATTTAAAAAAGCATTTCCTAAAATTGAAGACCTTGCAAATGCTTCTGAAGATCAAGTTATGAAGTTATGGCAAGGCCTTGGTTATTACAGTCGTGCCCGAAACCTTCATTATACCGCGCAAATTGTTGCTAAGGACTATGCAGGAAAGTTTCCCGATACGTATGAAGAAATATTAGCGCTTAAGGGAGTTGGGCCTTATACTGCAGCAGCTATTTCCTCTTTTGCTTTTGACCTTCCTTATGCTGCTGTTGATGGAAATGTTTACCGTGTTTTATCACGGTATTTTGGTGAGTCTACACCTATAGATTCTTCACTTGGAAAGAAAATTTTTCAACAATTGGCAAATCAGCTGATCGATGAAAAAGCCCCAGGTAGATACAATCAAGCACTGATAGATTTTGGAGCAACTCATTGTAAACCTAAATTGCCAAAATGTACAGATTGCCTACTCAATTCGACTTGTGTCGCCTATAAAGAAGATGCAATAACCAATTATCCAGTTAAAACTAAAAAGATAATTAAGCGGGATCGATATTTCAATTACTTGCTTGTCAATTTTGATGAAACAATACTGATTAAGAAAAGAGTAGAAAAAGATATTTGGCAAAACCTCTATGAATTTTTGTTGATAGAAGGCGATTGTTTATTGGAGCAAAAGCAGCTTGTTGAGAACGAAGTCTTTTCAAAGCTTTTTGAAAGCCAAAAATTTGAAATTCGAACCGTTTCCAAACCTTTTAAACATATTCTTACCCATCAAAATATTTATGCAAGATTTTGGGAGTTAGACCTGAAAAAGCCATTAAAGAACAAGCCAGAAGCTTTTGAAATAATACCCAGAGAAAGCATTTCAGAATATGCTGTTCCTCGTTTGATTGATTGGTATTTACAGGATAATTCGCTATATTTAAAATTGTAAGATGTGTTAAAGATTGTTTCCGTTTTGTGGATAAATCATGGAAATTTATGAATCTTTGCACCAACATTAATTCAACAGATATTAAACATACAGAATGGTAAATAGAGTAATACTCGTAGGAAATTTGGGAAAAGACCCAGAAGTACGTCGCCTAGAAAATGGCGCAGCGGTAGCTAAGTTTTCAGTTGCTACCAATGAAGGATATAAGGACAAAAGTGGAGAATGGCAAAACCTTACGGAATGGCATGATGTTGTTGTTTGGAGAAATCTTGCTGAAAGAGCGGAGCGGGATTTGAAAAAAGGATCTAAAATATATTTGGAAGGTAAGTTAACACACCGGAAATGGCAGGACAAAGAGGGAAATAATCGCCGTACGACAGAAGTAGTCGCCGCAATGTTCAGGTCTCTTGATAGAAGAGAAAACGCAGGAGCTGGTGCAGAAGGTGCATTTCCAAGTAATGAAAACCAATCTTCAAATGCTGGAGCACCGGTTTCACAATCAGAGCCAGCAAAGGTGAGTAATAACGCCAACGCTCCTGAAGACGATCTTCCTTTTTAAAAAGAACAAGGTTAAACGAGTATCTTTTACAAAGGATACTCGTTTAAATTTTTTTAATCAAACCCAATTTATTGGAACCTGAACCGGGATATTTACAATATTCTTTTTTAATTCTCTTCTTCTTCCCTTTAACGATTAATTCAGTTTTTGGTTTAGTATCAGCTATTGTGCTAGTACTACTTCTTTTAGTTAGCTCTGCCATGATATCTGGATCAGAGGTAGCTTACTTTTCTTTGTCACCAAATGATCTGGAAAAACTAAGAAATGAAAACGGAATTAGAACTAAAAAACTTCTTGGATTAGTTGAGATTCCTAGGAAATTATTGGCAACTATTTTAATTAGCAACAACTTTATCAACATTGGTATTGTCATGCTTTTTAATTTCATTTTCAAACAAATACTTTCTAATGAATTGACTTATTCTTGGGCCAATGGTTTAGTGGATTTGTTTGGATTGAAGGAGTGGATTTCAATTGAAATTTTAGCTGATACAATTTATTGGTTTATCACTATCGGTGTAGTGACCTTCTTGTTGGTACTATTTGGTGAAGTAGCCCCCAAAGTTTATGCTCGATTCAATAATGTGAAATTGGCCAAGACCATGTCTGGGATTCTGACCTCAATGGTTCGATTATTTACACCTTTAAGTACTATACTAGTAAGTGGTACAAATCTGATCGAGAATAGATTGTCTAGCAAAAGTAAAAATGGAAGTGAGACGAGTCGGGAGGTCATAGATCAAGCGATTGACTTAACCGTGAAAGGTGGCTTGGACTCTGAGCAAGATAAAGATATGCTTAAAAGTATTATCAAGTTTGCTGATGTATCTGCAAAGCAAATAATGTGCTCGCGTGTAGATGTTATAGCCGTAGATATTAAAGTTTCATTTAGGAAATTATTGAAAGTCGTAAAGGAATCTGGTTTTTCTAGAATACCTGTTTATGAGGAAGATTTTGATAATGTTAAAGGAATACTTTACGCCAAAGATTTATTAATCCATCTCAATCAAAAAGATGATTTTAATTGGCAAGAACTTATCCGGACCAATTTGACTTATGTACCGGAGTCAAAAAAGATCAATGATCTTTTGCGAGAGTTCCAGGTCAATCGAATGCATATGGGAATAGTGGTAGATGAATATGGGGGAAGCTCTGGCATTGTCACCTTGGAGGATATCATGGAAGAAATCATTGGTGAAATCACTGATGAGTTTGATGAAGAAAGTATAGAGTATCAAAAACTAGATGAGTTCAATTATATCTTTGAAGGAAAGACTTTGCTAAATGATTTTTGTAGAGTAGTTGGATTGGATACCTCTACATTTGACGATGTAAAAGGAGAGTCTGATTCTGTAGCGGGGTTAGTTTTGGAAATAACAGGTCAAATTCCGAACAAAGGAAGGGTTACGAATTATAATGATTTCATTTTCAAAGTCGTTAGTGTAAGTAAGAGGCGAATTGAAAAAATTAAAATCACTTTACCACAAAAATAAATCAATGGTTAGATATTTTCTTCTTTTAATAGGCGCATTCCTATTATTTGCTTGCGGTGACGATACCGTGTACACGCCTAAACCAAGGGCCTTTCCTAAAGTCATATACCCAGAGCGTTCTTATGTTAAGTTCCAGGAGAATTATTGTGATTTTAATTTCGAATATCCCAAGCATGCTAAAGTTGTCCAGGATCAAGACTTCTTTGACGAAAAAGCACTTAATCCTTGTTGGTTTGATTTGTCAATAGATCATTTTAATGCTACGGTTCACTGTAGTTATTTTCCTATTGGAAAAGAAAACACATTGGATAAACTAAAAAATGACGCATTTGTTCTAGCGAATAAACACAACATTAAAGCCAATTATATAGATGAATTGCCAATTGACAAAGGGGATGATGTAAAAGGTTTCTTGTTTAGTATCGAGGGCCCCGTAGCAACTCCTTTACAGTTTTATTTAACTGATGAGAAAAGTCATTTCTTGAGAGGGTCATTGTATTTTAAGACACAAGCAAAACCCGATTCTTTGGCTCCAATAGTGGATTATGTTCGGGAGGATGTATTGCATATGATCAACACTTTCTATTGGAATTAACTGAAAAATTATATTTGTTTTTAGTTCGAGTTTAGTTCTTCAAACTAGTTAAAACTAAAAGGGCAACCTCAAATCGAGGCTGCCCTTTTATAATATTTAGTCAAAAAATGAGTGGATTACTTTCCTTTCTTTTCTGTACCATTCAAACTCATTTCTGGTTCTTCTGATGGAGGAGTATCCATATCAGGCATTTCTGGTTCTGGCTCATCTTCTAAATCACCGCTAAGTTTAGCTTTGATTTTAGCTTCAACCTCAAGTGCTATTTCTGGGTTATCCGCAAAAAATTGTTTTGCCGATTCTCGACCTTGAGCAATCTTAGTACCGTCGTAACTGTACCAGGCACCGCTTTTTTCAACGATATCACAATCTACTCCTATGTCAACAATTTCACCAGTCTTGGAGATACCTTCACCATACATGATGTCAAACAAAGCAATGCGGAAAGGAGCGGCTAATTTGTTTTTAACTACTTTTACTTTCACGTGATTACCTACCACGTTTCCTTCTTTGTCTTTGATTGCTGATCCAGTTTTTCTAATATCCAATCTTTGTGATGCATAGAACTTCAAAGCGTTACCACCAGTAGTTGTTTCCGGGTTACCGAACATAACTCCAATTTTTTCACGCAACTGATTAATGAAAATACAGCAGCAGCCAGTACGGCCAATTGCTCCTGTTAATTTTCTCATTGCTTGAGACATTAACCTTGCTTGAAGACCCATTTTAGAGTCACCCATTTCTCCTTCGATCTCACTTCTTGGTACCAAAGCAGCAACGGAATCAATAACAATCATGTCAACTGCTCCTGAGCGAATCAGGTTCTCAGCGATTTCTAGTGCTTGTTCACCATTATCTGGTTGAGAGATCAATAAGTTCTCTGTATCTACGCCAAGCGCCTCTGCGTAGAATCTATCGAATGCATGCTCAGCATCTATGAATGCTGCAATGCCTCCATTCTTTTGACATTCTGCAATTCCATGAATCGCCAATGTTGTTTTTCCTGATGATTCAGGACCATAAATTTCAATCACACGGCCTTTTGCAAATCCGTTGACGCCTAGAGCAATATCTAGACCCAAAGAACCTGTAGAAATAGTTTCAACTTCGACGACTTTCTTGTCACCTAGTTTCATTACGACTCCCTTCCCGTATGTTTTTTCTAACCGATCAACGGTTAGCTGCAGTGCTTTTAATTTGGACTCTTTTTCGTTTTTCTTTGCCATTGTATTAGTGTTAATTGATTAGTGTATCGGACCTAATCGGTCCTGCATATTTGATTCACGACAAAACTAAACAAAATGTTTTATTAAAACAAATAATTTTAATATTTAATTTGTTAAAAAAACAAAATGTTCTCTCATTGTATAAAGGAAAGATACTTAGTTGAGGGCTAAATTTTCTTTTTTAAAACAATTATTTTTCGAATAATAATAAGGTTACTCTATTAATGGTAAGATATAACTGGGTTAACAATAAAGCGCTATCGGTTTTAGTATTTATCGTCTTGTAGTTGAATTTAATTCTGCGAGGTTTAAACCATGGAGCAAAAAGATTTGCAAAGAAACGAACAGCAATTAGAATACATTACTTAATAATTATAGTAGAATCAAAAAACCCACCCTGAATAGCTCCAGAGTGGGTTTTTGCTCGTTAATTTTGTTCGTCTACATTTAGTGTTGAGGTTCTACTGCGCTTAATGCGCTGTATGAAAGTATATTTTGAATCGTAGATTCCGATGGGCTAAAAGTTGCTTTAGGCATTGCTTTGTAGCTTTCAACCATCTCCTGATACTTTTCATACATAAGGCGATCAGATCTTAAATCATTTCTGATTGCCAATGTTTCAATTGCAGAAGTCTCGTTATAGATGTAGCGAAGTAAACGGTTAGGTGTAAACTTTCGCTTCATGCAAATGAGTTTAAATTAAATAATACGTTTTCCTTTTTAAAATCATTTATTAAACATTCTTATTTAAGTATTTATTGTATAGCCATAAAAAATTCTCTGAGACTAGCATACATAAACAAGAAATAAATGCAAATTAGTTAGTCCTGTAAACTGAACTTAGTCTACTTTAAACCATGTTTGAGTTCTATATAAACCCGTCCAATGCTTTCCTCTAACTCTTAATTCATCGGTCTTTCCTTCTTCAAACCAAATGCTGCAACCATATTCTTTTCCATTTTCTGGATCCAAAATAGTTCCGTTTTTCCAATATGCTTTGACCGGAACCAATTCTTCTAAAATAACCATACCCAATATTGGTTGATTGTGTTTTTTTCCTTTACACTCATCGCAAAGTGTGCCGGGGTCAGATTTTAGAAGCTTGGTAATCTTACCATAAAATTTACCTCCTTCTTCATAAACTTCAATATGCGATTTTGCTTCGCCTGTATTATCATCTACTGTTTTCCAAGTACCAGCAGGGGAGGTTTGTCCATATAAAAAAGGACTCATGAGTATTGCAAAAAATAAAATGCAAATAGTTTTATTGTTCATATTTAAAATGTGGTTAAGTGAATGGTTAGCTAAAATAAGGATTTTTTTATTCAATTGCTATAACGATAGAAATAGGATTAGATTGTAGAAAGGCTTTGCGAAATTGAATCACAAAGCCTTTCTAATTAATGCTGATTATTATATGGTTTACTCAGAATACTCTTCTAGTAGCGACAATTCCATTGCAACCCTATAAAACCACTCTGTTTGTTTCTCGTGGTCCATACTATGACGGCTCATCAAATCGTAAGCCTGTTGGTCGATTTGCCAATTATCAGTCATGGCTTGTACGAAAGAATCAAAAGCGGCTTCTTCTCCACATTTAAACTCTCTTTCAGATAAAGCTTTTCGAAGCTTTCTCGCATTGAGTTCTGTAATATCGAAATGCAATTGTTCATGTTCGAGATGATGTTGTGTCAAAGCTTCCTGTTTCACCCAAGATTCTTTTTTCTCAAAATAGGCTTTTACCTTATAAATGATTTTCCCTTCTTTACAACCTGCGTAGTGGATAATGCCAGAGGAAGTTAATGCAGAAATATCACTGTAGTCCCATCTCGGATTCCCTTCAAAGTCAGCCCAACTTAATCGTTCATTTCCATTCCAATAAATTACATCAGGAGTGTTGGCACTCGTGCCAAAGAAAAGAAAAAAGATGCCTAACAAATAACCAATTCCTATCGTTGTCTTCTTCATACTTCCATTTTAAAGTAGAATAGTGAACAGCGTTGATTAAGATAATTAACCAATGTAGTTGAGAGAGATGCTCATCACAATTCCGTGGGTGAAAAACCGCCCGTTAAGAAATTTCAAAATGGCTTCAAAGTTCGTCTGCAGGTTTCCAAACTAAGTTGTCAAAATCTTGAACAACATGGTTTTCAATTTTGACTCCTTCATTTTCTAAGAGCTTCTGCATTAAATCCGGATGAGGGAAATGATGTCTTCCACTCAATTCACCTTTTCTATTGACGACTCTGTGAGCCGGAACGTCTTTTCCTGTGAAGCTTTTATTCAATGCCCATCCAACCATTCTGGCTGAGCCTAAGGCTAAATAATCGGCAATAGCTCCATAAGTACTAATTCGTCCAAAAGGTATTTTCCTGGTTAATTCATAAACCGCTTCGTAATAGTTTTTCTTTTTCATGCTATACTTTTTTTAGTGCAACAAGTCAAAAGTAACAATTTTGTACATTTACGGTTTATGCAGTTGGCATGCGGTGTTAGGGGGGTGTTTAGATGATAGGTGTTATTATTGTTTAAACAAATACTATGCCCGTCAATTAGGAAAATCCCTATATGTTTAACTAAAACAGTCATTCTTTGTTCCAAATTGCCTAAAATATTGTTTTTCTTTTTTTAATTTTTATCAAATTTCATAAGGTCTTATGCTAAAAATACAAACTAAAGCAAGTCAAATCAGTAATTTGACAGATGCACGCTATTTTGCAGCTTGGGATGTCAACTGGCTCGGCTTCAACCTTAACCCGGAAGCGGAGAGCAGACTTTCTGCTGTAGAAATGAAAGCAATTAAAGAATGGGTAGAAGGGCCAAAGATGATCGGGGAGTTTGGAAATCTTAATGATAAGGATCAATTGATCTCTGCGGTAAGTGTTTTAGAGCTTGATGGAATTCAAGTCGGTATGTTTACAGAAATAGATGTATTGGAAGGATTAGAAAAGGTTTATGTAATTCAAGAATGGGTTTTGGAAAAAGCGTCTGATTTAGAATGGATGGAAGAAAAATTAGCGGAACGAAAAGAATGCGTCAATTCTTTCCTTCTTAACTTAAGCACAAATGGAATAGAGCTAGACCTTTTGGACGAAGCGGGAAGAACATTACTTAAAAAGCTCTGCAGTGAATTCAATATAATATTGAACGCGAATATAAAACCAGAACAATTGGATTTTATTCAAAACGAATTAAACCCAGAAGGAATTAGTGTTACAGGAGGGGAGGAAGAGAAAGTCGGTTTTAAATCTTTTGATGAATTGGATGATCTTTTTGAAGCGCTAGAAATAACGGTTTAATCTCCAATTATAAACCTTGCACGTAAACCACATATTTTTCATTAAAAAATGCTTCTTCAAAATAATCGGATAAAGCATACATTTCGATATACTCTTTGTTAGGCAATCCTTTAATTTCTGCTTTTAAATTTCCTCCTTTCAATGTGATTAATCCGTTCGGAACAGCATGACGTTGTTCCTTTTTGAGTAATGATTTTGCCCAAGGAATTAAACGATCCAATCCAGTTACTGCTCGGCAAACAACGAAATCAAATTTTTGCTTGAGCTCTTCCGCTCTGACCTGCTTAGCTTCAACATTCTTTAGACCAACTGCAGAGATGATTTCATTTGCAACACGTATCTTTTTTCCAGTTCCATCAACCAATAAGAATTTTGTTTCCGGAAATAGAATAGCCAAAGGAATTCCAGGCAAACCACCTCCCGTTCCTAAATCAAGGATCTCAGCGTCTTCTTTAAAAGAAAACTCTTTAGCGATGGCCAATGAATGAAGAATATGATGAGGATAAATATTTTGAATGTCTTTTCTCGAAATGACATTAATTTTCTCATTCCATTCATGATAGAGTGGACCCAGTTGCGATAACTGATCAATTTGAAGAGGAGTGAGGTTCGGAAAATATTTTTGGACAGATTGCATATTTGTTTTTACTATTCTGTCGCGAAGGTAGGTATAAAGAAATTTAGGAGTTCTGAAAAGACGTCAATAATTTTCCAGAACTCCTAAATATTTTTCTTTGACTTAAACAGTTAGTCAATTTGTATTAATACAAATTTGGCTAACTGCTTAATCCGATGGATTTGTCAAAGTACTTTTTTGTTAAAACTTAAAAAGTAATGTTTATTCTCAAATTCAGATATTTTTTATTCAGAAATTGCTGCTTCCAAAAAAGCTGCTTTTTTCTTGGCCTTTTTCTTAGGCTTGCGTGTGGTATTATCCAAATACGCTTTAGCACCAGGTTGTTGAAGAAGGTTATAAAGAATTTCTTTAGCTCTAAACAATTGAGCTTTGACTGTACCCAAAGGAATATCTAGTTCCTTAGCGATCTCATCATAGCTTAATTCTTCAAAGAAGCGAAGTTCAATCATCAAACGATATTTCATATTTAATTTGGTAAGAACTGTTCTCATCAAATTGACACGTTGTTTGCGAATGAATCTTTCTTCAGGATCTAATGCACCTGATTTAATATTGTTGGAATAATCGTGAGCGCCATTTGGCTCGATAGGATCATCAATTGAAAGCAAATGCAATCTTTTCTTCCGGATATGATCTATACAGTTATTGATGGCAATTTTAAATAACCATGTTGAGAAAGCATAACGAGGTTCGTAGCTAGGAAGCTTATTGAAAGCTTTCCCGAATGCTTCTAACGTTAAATCGTCAGCATCTTCGCGGTTGTTAACCATCTTTAGCATCATGTGGAATATAGAACTGCGGTAGCGTTCCATTAGTGTTGCGTAGGCTTTTTGGTCTCCCTGGATAGCCAACTGAACCATTTTGTAATCTTCTTGTGCGCGCGGGGATAAATTCGTTGCTTTTGCTTTTAATTCCATGTCTCTGTTTTTCCTTTAAGTGAAATTGGTGCGAAAGCCAGATAGTAGAAAAGATAAGCCAAATCGAGAAAAGGAATCCAGAGTAAAAGACCTCGTTCATCTAACTTCCTCATTATTAAGCTACTAAGCGACAAAATAATGGACATTCTCACCAAATACAATAGTGTTACAAATATTGTGCTAGTTTTTAATATGACTAGAACAATTCCTCCAGTTAAGTGTATAAAATGAGACAAAGCCAATGCCCCCAGAAGAATCTGGTGTTTCATTTTATAGTGTTTCCCGGTAGTGTGATGTCTTCTCTTTTGTCTGTAATAGGAAATCCAAGACGTCTTTGGATCTGAATATACAAAGCTATTAGTATGCAATGTGATAGCAACATTTTTGGAATGCGCTACCGCATTTATAAATAAATCATCATCGCCAGAAGCGACATTGAGATGCGATTTAAAACCGCCAACCTTTTTGAATAGTTTTTTTTGATAGATAAGATTACGCCCTACACCCATGTAGGGAAGTCCAGACAATGCGAAGGAAAAATATTGGATTGCTGTATACACTGCCTCAAAGCGTATAAAACGATTCAGCAAACCTTTAGTTTTGTAGTAAGGACCGTATCCAAGACCAATTTGTTTTGGATCTTGAAGGGTCCCTTGCATATGTCTTAACCAGTCAGAACTCTTGGGACTACAATCTGCGTCTGTCAATAACAACGTTTCGTTTTGTGCCAATTCTATGCCTTTACTTAGCGCATATTTTTTACCCAAAACATTTTTTGGTTTCTCTCTCAAATTGACAATGCACAAGATAGGGTAATTTGCAGATAATTTCAACAGCACATTTTGGGTGTTGTCAGTGGAACAATCATTCACCACTATAACCTCAAAGGAACGGTAGTTTTGATTTAGGATACGGGGCAAATTTTTTTCAAGATTTTTTTCTTCGTTCCGTGCACAAATTATTATTGACACAGGAACCTCGTTTTTATGCCCAGAATGATCCGGTTCTTTGTAAAAAGCCAAACGAGAAAAAAAGAGGAGCCAGTAACCAATTTGGACAATTGTAGCGATTACATAGGCATAGAAAAGTAGGTTTAAAATCATGTCTTATTTTTGGTACTATATAAAGGCATGTTTTCTTTCATCAGGAGCATAATCTCGTTGCGGAGCTTTTGGTTTTTTATAAAAAGACCTGATTGAGTCTTGTAGATTTTTTTTACATTTTTTAATTCTTTCCACGATACAAATAACTCTTTATAATACCAGGCAATTAATCCTGAAACGGGCAGGCTGATAAAATACAATAAACTAATGATATTGTTGGAGAAGAAGTCATGGACCAGCCAAACTTGCAACGAATAGAAAAGTGGAAAAGAGATTAAACTGGCTAAGACTTTAATGGTGGCAGTGTATCCCGGATACAGTTTTATTTTTTTAAGAACCAACAACGAGAAATGACTTGCTAAGAAATTATTGACATAGCCATATAGAAAAATAGGAAAGCCAATGAGTAATAAGATTTTTTTAAAAAGACCAAATTGAATTCCTTTTCCAAGATTGTAAATTGGTTTATCTTTTATCTTAAGAGATTGGATAGAGTTGAAGTATTCAGTCAATTTTGTTTGAAAAGTATTCCAACTTTTCTTTTCCTTTTGTTCCCAAGAACGAAGTTGAGCTAAAGTTGTTTTTGATCTTTGGAATTTCTTATCAAAGGGAAGTTCATTCTCGCTTTGTTGTAAAACTTCAACTTTAAAAAGTAACTCTTCTTCTACTTGATCTTCGGTATTAATGATAAGATCTTCGAGTGCGGATTTGATGTCTTCGGTGAGTTGATCTACAGCTTCTCGTGGGTCTTTCCGAAACAAGTCTTTGTAATCGGCAACACTAATGTGATTGCCAGCATTCACTAGCATTTCACTTCTAAAAGTATGTTGATCAGAATAAGCAATTCCACCCGGAAGAATAGTTAAGCCGAGTTTGAAATCATTCGCTGCTTCGGTATTCAAAGCTATCCTAGCTGCACCTGTTTTAACTTTTCCTATCCTTCTCATAATCTCACTTCCTCCTTGCACTGCAATATAAATGGAGCCACCTTTAGTCAAGTGTTCGATTGCTTTTTGAAAACTATCTGTATTGTTTACGGCTCGATCTCCTTTGTCTACATTTCGTTTAATTGGAATACAAAAGGTACTTGAGAAAAACCAGTTTCCAAATGCACTTTCAAACATTCCTGCATTCGCTAAAAAGAAAACAAGCGATTTAATTCGACAAGCAAATCCAAAAGGATCAATTAAGGTATTAGGGTGGTTAGAAACAGGAATGCAAGGGTTTTTAAAATCAAGCGTCTTTCTATTGAGAACATAGATTTTAGAAAAAAATATTCCAAAAACAAATTTGATCAGAGACTTAACAGAGTTGTAAAAAAGCCGCAGAAAGGTGTTCATAAAGAGAATCAGTTTCTAAAATTAAGGAGATAGTTTTTTATTTCTTCATTAAAATTTTCACCTTCATTGAAATGAAAAGCGACTTCTACCGGGATTGCGAAAATGGGTAACTTATTCGCGACTAAAAAATCTTTATGCAATTCTAATCGCATGGCGTCTTTCTCTGTCGTAAGAATAATTTTATTATTCGAGTCAAATTTTTCGTATTCCTGTTTTAAATGAGAAAGATCAAATTTTGTAAAATAGTGATGATCTTCATATTCTAAAGTGTGCACTTCATTGACATGCTCTTCCAAGTGATCAACAAGGTATTCCGTTCGGGCGATTGCACAAATTAAGATGATATCTAAATCTTTACTCAAGTTGATTTTTAAGTTGTGATTCAGGATGTGGAAAGGGTTTAAATATTTATAGTAAGAAAAAAACAAACGCTGATGGGCGAGTGGTTTTATTTCTTGAATAAAAGTATTTCGATCTGCTTCATCCACAAAGTTAGGACACTTCGAAATAATGATTAGGTCTGCTCTTTTATAAGCACTTCTCCATTCCCTGAGTCTGCCGGAAGGCAGAAGAAAATCCCTGGTAAAAGGATAGTGAAATTCGGTCAATAGAATATTCAAACCTGGTTTTATAGATAAGTGCTGGAAGGCATCATCTAACAATACCGTATGCAAGCTTGGAAAATCCATTATCATTTTGGGAATAGCAAAAGTTCGACTCTCCGCAACACTAACCAATACTTGAGGAAACTTGCGTTTATATTGCAGAGGTTCGTCCCCTACCCTTTCTGCATCATATCTTGATTCTACCTTGACATATCCCTTCGTTTTTCTTTTATAACCTCGACTTAGCGTAGCAACATTAATATAAGGTTGTAGCAATCTGATTAAGTACTCAATATGAGGTGTTTTACCAGCGCCACCGATACTCAAGTTGCCAACAGAGATGATAGGAAGATCAAATTCTATCGCTTTTAATACATCTGTTTTATAGAAGAAATTACGCAGACTTATACCAATTCCATAGAGCAAGGAAAAAGGAAGCATAAGTAATTTGAAAAGCTTGTTTTGAATCATCTATAGGTTAAATTCGCTTAGTGTGCTAAAAATCCGAAAATTATTGGTCTAAGTCGACAGATATTAGTTTTATTTGTATTTTCAAGAACTATTTTGATTAGACAAAACAGGAAAACTATGAGAGCAATGATCCTTGCTGCTGGATTGGGCACAAGGTTGAGGCCACTTACTAACAATAAACCTAAAGCCTTGGTTGAAGTAAATGGAATGCCTCTGCTCGAAATAGTAATAAAACGTCTCAAGTATTTTGGTTGTTCTAATATTATTATAAATGTTCATCATTTCGCAGATCAGATTGAAGCATTTTTACTTAAAAACAACCATTTTGATATCAACATCCAAATTTCGGATGAACGCCAAAAACTGCTAGAAACCGGAGGTGGCTTAAAAAAAGCATCTTGGTTTTTTGAAAACGGTGAACCATTTCTCCTCTGCAATACCGATATTCTGACAGACCTTGATTTGACTGCTCTGTATGAAGCTCATCTCGCCAAGCCCAATGCTTTGGCAACACTAGCGGTGAGTAATCGATCTACGTCCCGATATTTAATTTTTGATAAAAAGGGAATAATGAATGGTTGGTTAAACATTAAGACCGGAGAAATGAAAATGCCTAGGAAAGGAGCGGAAGAATTAGAGTTGAAGGCGTTTAGTGGAATTCATGTGATTAGTCCCAAGATATTCGATTTAATGCCAGCAGCAGAAAGTCCATTTTCAATTATAAAGACTTATTTGGAAACAGCTGAAAAATTTGAATTATTTGCCTATCCACACGAAGCACGTTGGCTTGACGTTGGCCGAAAATCAAATTTGGAAGAAGCCCAAGAACTATTAAAAACCATAGAATTAGAAGATTAAAACTTTGCTACTCTGTCCCCTCATTTTAGCTTGGTTGAAAGCCAATTGAAATCTCGATTTTGATTAGGCTACTACCAATATTTTTTTTGACAAAAAACCAAAACAATGAAACTGAAAAAAATGACCCCAATTTTGGATGCCATAAAAATTCAGGAGACAGAAATTTTTTATTGTGAATATCTTGGCTTCAAAAAAATCAGTGAAGAACTCGACAAAAACAACAACCCTTATTGGATGCATTTGGTAAATGACGAGATGGAGATAATGCTCTACCAGGCTTATGAACCGTTGAAAATAGAGGCAAAAAAGAAAAGTGGCTTTTATGATTTTATATTGTATTTTGAAGTAGAGGATATTGAAAGTTTACATAAAAATCTAGGTGAATTGGGCTGTAAGGTCAGCGACTTTGGAACTACAGAGTATGGTATGCAAGAATTCTACTTGAAAGATCCAAACGGAAACCAATTGACTTTTGGTCAAGCGATCATTGCAGAGCAAAACCACAACCCAGAATTAAACTAGAGTCACAGCATTTTTTCAAACAAGGACACTAAAAATGTTTTCCTGATCTTATGGTTATGGTAGGACATTTTAAGTATCTTGCGCTTGCTCAGTAAAGGCAAAATACTATGAAAAAACTTCCCGTTGGTACTTTCATTAACATGGGTACAATCGTAATCGGTACCCTAATAGGTTTATTGGTTCAGCAGGTTTTCCCTGAAAGCATTCAAACAATTACTCTTTTGGCTGTTGGATTAGGCATTCTTCTGATTGGGGCAAAAATGGCCCTTAAGCTACCAGATGAATTGTGGATTGTATTTTTGCTGAGCTTAATAATTGGTGGTGTTTTCGGAGAGTTGATTGGAGTAAAACCTTTCTTAGATAGTTGTGAGATTTTCATCAGAGAAAACATAAGTATAGGGCAAAAGAAGAAGTTTGGCGAAGGATTAATCGCAGCATTTATTCTTTTTTGCGCCAGCCCTATCACGATCATAGGAGCTATTGAGGAAGGTCTGCAAAACAAAAAAGATTTACTATTTGTCAAATCCCTTTTAGATGGAGTAATGTCAATTGCCCTCGCTTCTGTGTATGGCATCGGAGTTATGTTTGCAATTATTCCACTACTAATAATTCAAGGAGGCTTTACTCAAATTGCCGGCAATGCTAAATCCCTTTTCACTAAAAACGTATTGGCATTAATAAGTGCAGTTGGCGGAGTATTATTGATTGCTTTGTCTCTGAAGATTATGGATATCAAAGACATCCCCGTAGGGAATTTACTCCCCTCTTTATTCTTTGTTGTATTACTTGCCTGGAGCTTTAATAAGATTTCCTTGCCTAAAGGAAGGTAGATTTCTAGACGCTAGATTTCTAGAGTGTTAGACTACTAGACTACTAGACCGTCCTTTCTAACCATCTAATCGTCTAATCGTCTAATCAAGCCCTCAGCAAGGCTGCTCCAATATTACATTCTGTACATCGCTTGTTGTCGCAATAATGCTTTTTTAATTGCAAGAGCGCCTGAGTTTCATAAGCGGAGATACTCGTCATATCCAACTTCGTCCAACCTTCAATAACTGTATTTTTTTCGGCTGGAATTTCCTGCAATAAACGAAAAGCCAAATCCTTGAACCTTTGTTCATCTTTCATTTTACCATAGAAAAAAAGAAAAGGAACTATTGTATTTATACTAATTAGGTGAATCGTCGATTTGCCAAGGGATTTTTTGCGTTTCACAGAAATCTTGTCAAATCGGTAATGCTTTTCCCAATAATTCGAAATCTTTAAAGAAAGCATATTTTCAATCTCTTTTATATTTTGGACCGCAAGAACTTTGCTAAACAAATGATTGCTTTGGAAAATTAATTTTGCCAATTGAGCAATTCTTACACTTGGAAAGTTTGCCGGACGAAGTCTCAAATATTTCCAGTTGACCAAATCCATTTGTTTCAAACTATATTTTTCTCTTAAAAAAGAGTATTCCTTTTTCAATTGATTGGGATAAAGTTCTTCGAAATTTTTTTCGAGCATTCCTGCCTGCCCAAAAAGCAGCGCTTCAAGTTGAAATAGATTTTCTTTATGTTTTCTCAACAACCCTAATGGACAGATTCTACTCAAAATTTCGAAAGCTTGTGCATTGACTTTAGTGCCTAGGCTTTTAGCGACACATTGGAAGAAGGTTTCTTCCCAATCTGATTTGTTTTGATTCCAGAGTTCAGAAATGGATTGCGTTTTTTCTTCTAGCCGCTCAACTAAAATTCTATCCAACCAAAGCTTTTTTGTGAGTAGATTTATTTTATGCAAATGATATTCGCAAGAGATCCAATGCTCACTAGAAAGCAAGCGAAGATAGTTGGCCTGTAATTTTGGAGAGATGCGTTCTTTCAATTCAAGGCAAGGAATAATAGCACCTGTTTTCCTTTTTATTTTAAGGTCTTCCTCTAAGACAACATGCAGAATTACGTTGTCGTACGCAGGATCATTTTGATGTTGATGTTTGATCCAATCCGAGGTTTTTAAATGTATCTCTACATTACCCGCCCACAAAGTCGTTCCGATTTTTAACCTGGCATTGAGGAAATCGGGCCCTGCATTTTTATTGTATTCTCCGTTGTTGATCAGTTGAATCTTATCTCCGGAAGTCGTGGTTAATGAATCTAAATTAAAAGATTTCATTCTCCATATATAGTGTAAAAAATCTTCTCGCATGATGATTTTGTCTTCGTTAGTATTTAAAGATATAGCTAACCTTATTTTTTATTCTCCCAAGAATAGGATCAAATAAAACAACAAGGCCTCTACTAACAAGACGCAGGAATTGGAGAAATTCCATAAATTTTAGAGAAAAAAATTAAAAAATATTTTAGTGAGACTTAAAAAGCGACCTTATTTACCTTACGCGTTCATATAATTTGAAAACATAATCGTATTCATTTTTTTCGTCAGCTTGGTGGGCATCTTCACTAACTAATTTCCATTCCTCAGGGGCTAATGTTGGGAAATGAACCGTTCCTTCTACTTCGGCATCAACGCTTGTTAAATATATTTTATCTAAAAAAGGCAGAGCCAATTCATAAATTTTACCTCCTCCAATGATGAAAACCTCTTCTTCGTTATGGCTTTTAGCCAAGTCAAGAGCTTCTTCGAAGGAATGAACGGTCAGGCAACCCGTCGCAATAAAAAACGGATTGCGGGTCATAATGATATTGGTTCGCTTTGGCAACGGTTTTCCGATAGATTCGTAGGTATTCCGACCCATTATAATGTGTCGGTGCAAGGTTGTTTTTTTAAAATACTTTAAATCAGCTGGTAAGTACCAAGGGATATCATTGTCATTTCCAATGACATTGTTTTTAGCCGTAGCGACGATCGCGGAGATTATCATATTAATTATAGTTCAACTTTTTAATGGGACCCATTTCCTGCAAAGATATTTTTCTTTCTTTACAAACAGAACTAGAAAAACGTTTTCTAAGTTTTCTAACAGAATCATTCATTTGCTTGATGTCTCTGGGCAACATAGACAATAAGTTTTCAGCATCATTTTCAAAAACAGAAATAGGCAACGTGAAAAATTGAACCTTTTTTCCAGGCGGTCTAAAAATATATCTATAGATCGGAATGTAGTTGTGTTTGTCAAGTCTGGTTACTTTGTTTTCTTTCACTAAAGTGATTTCAAATAAGATTCCAATATCTGTATTGGGTTTCATTTGATGTGAAATTAAGTTGCCTAAAGAATATACAACAAGTACTGGTTCTTCTTGAGTTCCCGAATCAAGCTCTTTGATTGGTTGAATAACATGTGGGTGAGCGCCAACGATTAAGTTTGCTCCCCATTTCTCGATGTCTTTTGCTAGGCTGGTTTGAAAGTCATTTTCGTTCAAGTTTGACTCACTTCCCCAGTGTACAACTACAATAGTGAAATCCGGTTTTAATTTTTTTGTAAGTGCTAAATCCGCTTTAATTTTATCCTTATCCAACATGTTGACAATCGTTGGTGAATGCGTAGGAATACCATTCGTTCCGTAAGTATAATTCAGCACAGCGATTTTAAATCCTTTTTTGAAAATGAGTAAAGGGTGATACAATTCTTTTTCCTCAGGGGTGGCGTAGGTGCCTGTAAATAGAAAATCGTTTTTTTGCAAAGTTTTTAAGGTGTTGGAAACACCAAATTGACCACCATCATTTGAATGATTATTTGCGGTGACCAAGACATCAAAACCCGCCTTTTTAATGGAAGAAGCCAATTGATCCGGACTTCTAAAAACAGGATAGCCTTGATAAGGTGGTTTGCCAGGGAAGGTTAATTCGAGGTTCCCGATGGCTAAATCTGCTGATTCAAGAATAGGGCTGATGTACCTGAAACAATGGTCGTAATCATATTCTTTGTCGGGAGTAATTTCCGCAGATTTGATCTGAAGAATATGATTCATTATATCTCCGGCAAATATTATCGTTAAACTATCCGGGGCAGAGATTTGAGCTTGTAGGCTAGTTGAGATTAGAAAGAAAACAAAAAGGCTTTTTTTCAAAATTGTTTTTTTAGGGAATAATATGCAGGTTGGTATTTATCATTTTTTCTTCCAAATACGCTTTAGAAGGACTGATTTCTTTATTCAGGTATTTTTCTATCATCAATCCAGCAATTGGAGCGGCATATCGGGCTCCCCAAACGCCGTGTTCCACGTACACAGCAATGGCTATTTCAGGGTTATCTCTAGGTGCGAAAGCAAAGAAGACTGAATGATCTTTTCCATGCGGATTTTGAGAAGTTCCCGTTTTTCCACAAACAATGGTGCCACTTACTCTTGCGTTGGTAGCTGTACCTGATTCGACCGCTAGTTGCATTCCATCGATTACCGATTCATAAAACTTAGGATCAACACCAGAATCAAAAACCTCATATTCAAATTTTTGTTTTGATCCGTCTGACCGGATAATGGATTCGCCGAGATGTGGTTGGGTATAAGTTCCTCTGTTGGCCATAATGGCTGCCAAGTTGGCCATTTGCAAGGTGGTCATTTCTATTTCTCCTTGTCCAATTCCAATAGACATTACAGTTGGTGATTTCCAACTTCCTTTGACCTTCGGATAAAGTTTATCATAGTAGGCTGAGGTCGGAATGTTGCCTTCCAATTCGTTAGGCAGATCGACGTTTAATTTTTTACCAATACCAAAATTTGCCAAATGATAATCAAAGGAATCCAATCCTTGATGCGGATTATAAAAACCATATTTATCAATAATATCTCTTATCGTTTGGTAGAAATAAGAGTTGCAACTATGTTGAATAGCCCGAGCTACGTTGTATGGAGCAGGGTGTTGGTGACAACCAAAAGGGACGGTTTTGTAATAATAAGTCCCATTGCAAGTCATCGGACGGCCTGGGTATAGGACTTCCTCGTGCATTGCGATTAATGAAACCACTGTTTTGAATATTGAACCGGGAGGATATTTAGCCATTAAGGAACGGTCTAAAAATGGTTTTAACGAATCTTGTAGCAATTCATTGAACGCAGCTCCTCTGTTTCTATTGATGGTTAAAAGGTTTGGGTCATAATATGGAGCACTGACCATAGAAAGAATTTCACCGGACTTTGGCTCAATAGCTACAATACTTCCAGACTTATTGCTCATTAATAATTCTGCATATTCTTGTAAATCAATATCCAATGTTGTCACTAAATCATTTCCAGAGATAGCAGCAGAATCTAACTTCCCTGATTTATAAGAACCAACCTCTCTACCCAAATTGTCTTTCAAAACGAACTTTACTCCTTTCTTCCCTTTAAGCGCATCTTCGTAAGACTTCTCTAGTCCAGTTGCACCGATGTAATCACCTTTTACATATTTATCTTTGTATTTGTCTAACTGTGCTTGATTGACTTCACTTAAATAACCCAAGACATGTGCTGCTGATTTATGGGGATAGCCTCTTACGTTTCGGAGCTGAATTGCAAAACCAGGGAACTCATACATAGACTCTTGAAATCCAGCATAAGTTTCTGAAGATATTTTCGATAAGAAAACAAAAGGGACGGACTTGGAATATCGAGCACTTCGGAAATTCTTGTTCAGATTCTTTTTAAAAGTTTCTACATCGATATTTAAAAGCTTACAAAATCGCATTGTATCCATTTTAGGATCAATTTGATTATAGGTTACTTTCAAATCATACATAGCATTATTGTTGACCAGAAGCTTTTCGTTCCGATCTAAAATTAAACCTCTACTAGGGTAAAGAATGTACTTATCGATTGCAGTCGTTCTTGCACGATCTTGATAAGAAGTATCCAAAAGTTGAATCTGGATTGCTTTGAACAATAAGATGAGGTAAGCTACTATAAAAAATAGCTGTATATATCGTTGTCGTATTTTATAATTGTCTTTCAATTTTGATGAAAGGTTTTAATCTGTTGGATCAAAAAGGTATTGGTACATAATAATGAAAATCATTGATACCAAAAAGCTAAATATTGTTTTTAAGATAATTGTGAGTATGAATTTAAAAGCAAAGGCTTCTACTGAAAAGTAGAATGCTAAATGGGCCAACATAATTATCATGGAATAAATAAAAAACCAATTTATACCAAACCGTTTTTTCGTAGGGCTATGATTTATATTATAGCCTCCTCTTGGTTCGAGTGCTGCAATGACATAGGGTCGAATCCAAGCAGAAAAAGCGCCTGCACTTGCATGTACACCTAAAGAGTCATAGAATATATCAACACTAAAACCGATTAAAAATCCGAGGAAAACCAATAAAGCGTGTGGCGTACGGATGGGCAATAGGAGTATAAAAATCGGATAGGCAATGACGTTGATGTAGTTGAAATTTTCGAAATCAAAAGAAATCCTTTTCAACACCAATACTTGCAACAACAATAATCCAATAAATCGGAGTCCATTTGAAAAGAGAACACTATTCATCTTTCACCCCCTCCTCTAGTATAAGTTGCTCTTCCTTCATTAAATTATCAATAACGTAAACGTATTTTGCACGGCTCAGGTCATTGACCAGCATTACATCAATAGTATAAAAATTACTTCCCGGTTCTTTCCAAAAAGTATCAATTTTTCCAATAAGAATTTCTTCTGGGAATATCGCAGAATAACTGCTGGTATAAATAGAATCTCCGACTACAAGATTTGCATGTTTAGGAATCGCATCCAATTGTACATGTCGCGGGTTATTGCCTTTCCATAAGATAGAACCGTGAAACCCGTTGCGTTTAATTCTTGCAGAGATGCGCGACTCCTTGTGTAAAATGGAAAGTACCGTTGAAAATCGAGGGGAAGTGTCCAAAATTATTCCGACCACACCACCTTTTGGACTAATTACGCCCATTCTCGGTTTTATTCCGTGTGTACTTCCTCGATTCAAAGTCAATGTATTATTAAGTCGATTAATTGAATTGTTTTTTATGGACGCAGCTATATAAGTGAACTGTTGCAATAGCTTTTCTCTATCCGAAGTATCGCGCAAAACAGTTTCCCGAAACTTTGCATTTTTGAGTTCCGACCGAAGCATTGCATTTTCTTCTGCCAAGCTATCTGCTACTGAGGAAAGCCGGACATATTGAGCGAGACCATCATATTTTGTATAAAGGTAACCACTGACTAGGTTGGAAGAACTTAAGTAGATTTTACGTTGATTTGCATTGTATTGAACCACCAAGTACATGCACAGTATTTCCAGGAATAGGAATACTATGAAGCCTCCATACTTTATGAATAGAAATATTAAATTTCTCATAAGATAATAACGGTAGGTTCAAATTTTAAGGAGCTGATCAGGATTTAATAAAAACGAATCAACAGCCTAAACACTTTTTCTGTCTATTAAGAAAGAGAATGTATCTGAGTTTTTTAAAGCGATACCCGTTCCTCTAACCACAGCACGCAAAGGATCTTCTGCGATGTGAACAGGTAATTTAGTTTTAGCAGCAATTCTTTTATCCAAACCACGAAGTAGAGCACCACCTCCGGTTAGGTATAGTCCAGTTTTATAAATATCAGAAGCCAATTCAGGTGGAGTTGTTTCTAATGCTTTTAGAATAGCATCCTCCACTTTAGAAATGGATTTGTCCAGAGCATGAGCAATTTCCTGATAAGTGATGGTGATTTGTTTTGGAATTCCAGTCATCAAATCTCTACCATTTACTGCAAAGTCATCTGGTGGGTTTTCTAATTCCTGTAATGCAGAGCCCACATGGATTTTTATTTGTTCTGCTGTTCTTTCTCCAATCAGGATGTTATGCTGACGTTTCATGTAGTTCATGATGTCAATAGTGAATTCATCACCTGCTGTTCGAATTGATTGGTCACAAACAATTCCAGAAAGTGCAATGACAGCAATCTCAGTCGTTCCACCTCCTATATCGATAATCATATTTCCAATAGGTTCTTCTACATCCAGTCCAATTCCAAGGGCTGCAGCCATTGGTTCATGTATTAAATAAGTTTCTTTAGAATCAACGTGGTCAGCAGAATCGAAGACTGCTCTTTTTTCAACTTCTGTAATCCCAGAAGGAATACAGATGACCATTTTCATGTGGGAGAAAAACTTCTTACGATTTCCAGCCATGTTAATCAATCCCTCAATCATACTTTCCGCAGCTTGAAAGTCGGCAATTACTCCATCTTTAAGTGGACGAATAGTTTTTATATTTTCATGAGTCTTCTCATGCATTTGCATAGCCTTACTACCAACGGCAATAGTTTCTCCTGTGCGTCGGTTAATGGCTACAATAGAAGGTTCATCAACAACAACTTTCCCATCTTGAATAATCAAGGTGTTTGCTGTTCCTAAATCGATTGCTAATTCTTGGGTAAAAAAACTGAAAAACTTCATTAATGTAGTCTGTTTTGAATAGTCGTCTCTATATGTTTAATCTTGGGAAAGGGTAAGTAAGTTTTGGTTTTTTTCTTTTTCCTATCCGATGTCAACAAATTTACTTTAAAATGTAAATAAATTCTAATTCATCATAACAAAAGTGAAAGGAAGAAAAAATCTTTAAAAACTTTGTTAATCAATGTTTTACACATTCCTTTTAGTTTAGACGTAAAGATTGACTAAAGGAGCGCTTTATTCGCAAAAAAAAGGTAAAAAATAAAAATTAGGGTTTTTTCTTTTTATTAATTATTTAGCTACCGACCACAACTTTCCACATATTTTCTTCATCAAAATATTTATTCGCTAATTCCTGGAGCTCAGAAGGACGAATATTTTGTATGGTTTGGATATTTTCATAAAAATCTTCTCTAGTCAGACCTTCAAGAGCTAAGCTTTTGATGACGTCAGCAACATTAAAAGGGCCATCCAAAGCATTAAGAATATTGCCCATTAAGTAGTTTCTTACCATTTTCAATTCTTCTTCTTCAACTGGTTCTTCTCGGAGTTTTTTCAATTCCTTAAATATTTCGTCCATTGTTGCATTGCCAAAGTCGTTGCCGACCTCCGTTCCAATATTTAGGTAACCATCATGAAGCATATTGTCAATAGAAGCAAAAATATGATAGGTATATCCCTTATCTTCTCTGATATTGCCCATTAATCTCGATCCAAAATAGCCCCCAAGAATAGTTGTGAGGATGTTAAGCCCTTTATAATCTGGATGCTTTCGGGTAAATAGTTTTCTTCCTATTCTTATCGCTGTTTGTACTTTATTGGGTTTTTCAATCTTTACTAAACCAGGAACATTGTTTGTTTCCTCGAAAGAAGGCAGCATTTTTTCACCTGCAGGAAGTAGGTTTCCTAAATGTTTATTGGTTATTTCAATTGTTTGGGTATCCACTTTTCCACTAATAAAAATGCTACAGTTTTTTCTAGTATAAGTTTTTTGAAAATGCTGAACTATATCATCTCTGTTAATTGCTTCATAGGTCTTAGCATCACTGTTGTAGCCATAAGGGTGGTTTTTTCCAAAAATAAATTCGGTAATTTTTCTGTAAGCAATTACTTCATTCTTACTTAAGTCAATGGAAAGTTGATGTTTACTGTTTTGAATGAAAGAATCTATTTCCGCTTGTGGGAATATTGGTTCATTCAAAATGTCTGCAAGAACAACTAAAAGCTTTTCGTAATGCTTTTTTAAGCTGTATAGAGTGAGATTGGCGGTGTCAAGGTTTACCGGAGTAGAAAGTGTTCCACCGTAAAAATCTATCGTTTCAGCAATTTCCTTTGCCGTTTGAGATTTTGTGCCTTCTTTCAAAAGTTTGCCAGTAGCTCTGCTAATCAGTTTTTTTCTTTCAAACGGCCTTCCCGCATTAAAAATAATTTCTAACTTAATGATCTCCTGAGTGCCAAGATTGATCAAACCTACCGGGATTCCATTGTCCAAATGAAGGTTTTCCACGTCAGGTAAAACTATTTTTTGAATATCTTTTTTCAGTGGGGCTATAGTTCGGTCAGGTATTTGCATAGTATAAAATCGTTATATGACAAATATAATTCTTTTATGCTCGGAAAGGAGAACTCATTTTTAACTTAAAGGTGATTTCACGCAGATAATGGTGTTTTTCCGGCAATAAGGCTTATTTTTGTCTTCTTATGTATTATAAAATATCTTAATTAAAATACTATGAAATTCAGTGTTTCTTCTTCCGACTTGTTGAAACAGCTTCAAATTGCCGGTGGAGCTATTGGTTCAAATCCGGTCTTACCAATCCTTGAAGATTTCTTGTTTACTCTTTCCAATAATAAACTAGTCATTTCTGCTACAGATTTGGAGACTTCAATTACAAATGAAATTGAAGTTACCTCTGAAGGGGATGGAAAGGTCGCAGTTCCTGCAAAGATTCTAATGGATACATTAAAGGAATTGCCACAACAGCCAATTACATTTTCAGTAAATAATGAAAATTTTGGAATCGAAATCACTTCTGCTTATGGAAAATATAAGTTAGCAGGCGAGAATGGAGCAGATTTTCCGGAAATACCAAAACCAGATACGGTGGATACTGTATCCCTTTCTGCTCAAATGTTGTCAGATGCTATTACGAAATCTCTTTTCGCAACCAGCAGTGATGAATTAAGACCAGCAATGACCGGTGTTTATTTTCAAGTAGATTTTAATAAACTCACTTTTGTTGCGACGGATGCGCACAAGTTGGTGAAGTTTACTTGTACGGAAGTTCAAAGTGAAGTTGCGACTTCTTTTATAGTACCTAAAAAAGCATTGAATCTTTTGAAGTCAGCATTGACAAACAAAGACGATGTAAAAGTGGCGTTTAATAAAGCCAATGCCTTTTTTAATTTTGGAAATGTAAATTTAGTTTGCCGATTAATTGATGCAAGATATCCGGATTATAATGCGGTGATTCCCGTAGATAACCCAAATACATTGACGTTAAGTCGTGTTGATTTCTTGAACTCTCTTAAAAGGATCGCTATTTATGCGAACAAAACAACAAATCAAGTTATCCTCAAAATAAATAATGACAATTTATCTGTCTCTGCGCAGGATTTAGATTTCTCTAATGAAGCAAACGAGCAATTGAGTTGTACCTACGAAGGTGATCCTTTAACAATAGGTTTCAATGCTAAATTTTTAATTGAGATGCTCAATGTTTTGGAAAGTGACGACGTCAAGATGGAATTGTCTTCCCCTACTCGTGCAGGAATTTTATTGCCAACAGAAGGAGGAGATGGAGAAGAAATTTTAATGCTAGTGATGCCAGTAATGTTAAGCAATTAATCTAATTGTCAATTGAATTCTACACTCAATTTTTATATAAGCATTGCAATCGTTGGACTGTTCTTGATACAAGGATGCGCCAGCGAACCATCAAACAAAAAGGAACTTCCAAATACACCGGAGACTGTTGCCACGCAATGGCTAAATGATTATTATAATGACCGATTTACAGAGGCGAAGGTGCTATCAACAAAAGAAACTCAATTGATGATAGATACAGTGAAATCGATGTTGATTCCTTTAGATCCCGGTGAACTAGAACCGAAAATTTCGATTAAGGGAATGAATTGTTCAATGAAAAAGAATAATTCTGCTTACTGCAATTATTTTTACCATGAGGAAGGTTTCGAACCAGCCAAGGAAGAAATTTTTTTATTAAAAGAAAAAGGTCAATGGCTTGTTGATGAAACACAGGGCTCTGACCAAATAGATCAATAGACTTTAATCTAATTGCTGATGAAAATTGGTTTATTTTTCGGATCATTCAATCCTGTCCATGTTGGTCATATGATTATCGCTAATTATATGTTGACTCAAACTGATTTGGAAGAAGTGTGGATGGTCGTAAGTCCTCAAAACCCGCATAAGTCTAAAAAATCCTTGGCAAAAGATTATGACCGATTGCATTTGGTAAAATTGGCAATAGGAGACAATCCAAAACTAAAGGCTTCCAATATAGAGTTTGGACTTCCCAAACCATCTTATACCATAGACACACTTACTTATTTAAAAGAAAAATACCCTGCAAAAGAATTTGTCTTGATTATGGGAGGAGACAATTTGGCCTCTCTTCATCGATGGAAAAATTACGAATTGATTTTGGCTCACCATGAAATTTTCGTTTACAAAAGACCGTCTTACGAACTCGGAGAATTAGAAAACCACAAGAGTGTAAGTGTTTTTGAAGCACCTTTAATGCAAATTTCGGCGAGTTACATCAGGAAATGTAGAAAAGAAGGGAAGTCTATTCAATACTTAGTTTGCGAATCGGTGTTTGAACACATCAATGCCAGCGGCTTGTATCGAAATTGATACTGTCAAAAAACAGACAATTGAACAACAATAATCAGTTGAAAATCCTGTTATTGTAGTGTTCCAGATGATCAAATTTTTTATTTCCGTGTTCTACTGCTCTATTAATCCTTAAATTTACGTTCTGTAAAAAAGGATAATCAAAATGAATATTGTATCAATGAAGTGTATTTACAAAAAGACATTCATTTTTAGCATGATAGCTTTAATGAATGTAAGTCTTGTTTTTGCTCAAAGTGATTTGAAGTTAGGCCAGTGGAAATCTTATTTACCCTATAAGTTGGGCCGCTACGTCACACAAAGCGAAAATGAAGTCTATATCGCTACAGAATGGTCGATCATCGTATATGACAAGCAAGAATATTCGTTTGACTTTTTGTCAAAAATAGAGGGCTTGAGTGAAACGGGAATGGGGCCAATTAAATACATTAAACAAAATAATACGCTTCTCGCAACCTACCGAAATAGTGAGTTTGACCTTATTACAGAAGACGAGGTGATCACTTTTACGAACTTAAAAGAAGATGGAAATTTCTTTGATCGAAGAATTTTAGATGTTCACCTTTTCAAAGATTCGATGGCTTATTTTTCTACGGCCTTCGGAGTTGTGGAATTTAATACCGGAACACAAAAATTCGGATTCACCGCCAATTTTGGAATCCCAGTAAATTCATTCAATGTTTATGATGGCTATTACTTTGCAGCAACAGATGAAGGCCTATATCGTGCCTTGGATAACCCTGCCGTAAATCACAAAGATTTGGGCAATTGGGTTTTGATGGATGTTGCCGATGGTTTTCCTGCAGTGTATGGGGCAAATGCGACTCAAAATTTTGAAGATAAAATGTTTCTTGAAATCGGAGACTCCTTATATACCTGGACCGAAGACGATGGTTTGAACTTAGAATTTAGCGAAGAAAGTTTTGGGATATCCTATCTGACTGCTGATGGAGAACATTTAATAATAGGACAGGAGTGTTATTCGAATTGCAATGGAAAAGTTCGGTATTACAAAGATGGAGCAATCCAAGGAGCATTGAATCAAGATTGTATTACAAGACCTTTATATGGAGTAGAAGATCAGTACGGTCAGGTTTGGATGGCAGATAACAGAAATGATTTTCGGGTGGCAGATATTGCTAATGGAGATTGTAGAAGGTTCGAAGTTAACTCTCCTCTCACCCAGCGAGTCACTCAAATCGTTTTGAACGATAATGACGTTTGGTTAACGACAGAAGTCATCAGTCCAACCAATAATAATGCAAGCTTCCTAGGGGATGGTATTTTCTTAAACAGAGAAAACGATTGGACTTATTATAACAGGAGCAACAACTCTGCATTAGGAGCAGACAACACCTTGTCTTTTTATCAAATGGCGATTCATCCTGAAAACAAAAAAGTGTACGTAGCAACTTTATGGAATGGTTTGGTTGAATGGGATGAAGGAGCTATTCAAGTTTTTGGTAAAAACAATTCTTCCTTGCAAGTATCAGCAGATACCAATAGGGTTAGGGTTGCTGGTTTGGCTTTTGATAGTGGCAATAATTTATGGATGACAAATAATACTGCATTCAAACCCATATCAGTATTTAAAGCAGATGGCACCTGGACCAATGATTTTAATTATCAAGGATTGCCTTCGAACGCAATGCGACAAATAACCATTGATCTGAATGGCTACAAATGGATCGCCATGGATTCTCGGGGGCTTTGGGTGTATGATGATAATGGTACAATTGATGATCCAAGTGATGATCGCCGCAAACATATTAATGCAGGAAATAGTGAACTGCCTACAGACAGAATCCGGTCTATTGAAATTGACAACGATGGAGATGTATGGGTAGGAACGACAGAAGGAGTTGTTGTTTTTGAATGTGGTGGAAATGTTTTTGATGACAACTGTATTGGATTTCGTAGGGCAGTCGATGTAAATGGAATTCTAGGATTTTTACTAGAGACAGAAAGTATCAATTCAATTGCGGTAGACGGAGCTAACCGAAAATGGTTTGGTACCAATAGTGGGATCTTTGTTCAATCTCCAAATGGAGAAGATCAAATTGCTTTTTTTGATGAACAGAATAGTCCATTATTTGATAACCTGATAAATGATATTGAAATAAATGGTGAAACAGGAGAAGTCTACATTGGCACAGGAAAAGGTTTAATGTCTGTTCGAGGAGAAGCATTGGATGGTGCACCTTTTCAAAACAAAGACAATATTTATGCTTATCCCAATCCCGTTCGACCAGATTATGAAGGGCCTATTGCGATTAAAGGACTTGCTGAAAATGCGAATATAAAGATTACGGATGTTAGTGGTCAGCTTATGTTTGAAACTACGGCACTTGGTGGTCAGGCGATATGGGATGGCAAAGACTACAACGGTCGCAAAGCGGCTTCAGGAGTTTATTTGGTATTCAGTACGAGAACAAGTGGGATCGCTGGATCCGATGCAATAGCAACGAAAATTCTTTTATTAAACTGATTTGTAAACAGCCTGTTCTATTATTTGCTCGTAGTATTGTTCGTATTGAGGTAGAATGTTTTTTAAGTCAAATTTACGGGCTTGAGCCAAGGCGTTTTGGCTGAAGCTTTCAAGCATTTCTGGGTTTTCTAAAATTTTAATTGCGTTAGCTGCCATTCCTTCTACATCACCCAAGTCACTTAAAAATCCGGTCTCACCATGAATATTTACTTCTGGTAAACCTCCTACATTGGTAGAGATAACGGGGACCTCACATGCCATAGCTTCTAATGCAGCCAATCCAAAACTTTCACTAGCCGATGGCAATATGAATAAGTCTGCCAAAGCAAGGAGTTCTTCTACAGCATCTTGCTTTCCTAAAAAGCGTATTTCATGACAAAGCCCAATTTCACGGCATAAAGATTCCATACTTTGCCTTTCAGGGCCATCTCCAATCAACAATAATTTTGAAGGCACTTTTTCATAAACGCGTTTAAATATTTTAATTACATCTTCTACCCTCTTTACTTTTCTGAAGTTAGAAACATGAATTAATATCTTTTCTCCATCAGGAGCAATTGCTTTTTTAAAATGGTCTTTATTGCTTTTATTGAAACGACCAAAATCTATGAAATTATAGATGACCTTTATGTCCTTGTTTATATTAAAATACTCATGAGTCTGATCTTTCAAACTTTGAGAAACCGCCGTAACACCATCTGACTTGTTGATTGAAAATTCAGCTACAGGTGCAAACGCTTTATTAGATCCGACTAAAGTAATATCTGTACCATGCAAAGTTGTTACGACAGGAACGTACCGACCTTGAGTCAATAGAATTTTTTTAGCCATATAGGCAATAGCTGCATGAGGAATTGCATAGTGTACATGTAGTAAATCCAATTTTTCATAATTGACAACATCCACTAATTTACTAGCTAAGGAAGTATCATAAGGAGGGTATTCGAATAATGGATAGTCATCAGCAGAGACTTCATGGTAATAAAGGTTCTCATGAAAGCCTGTCAACCTAGCGGGTCGCCTATAAGTGATGAAATGTATTTGATGTCCTTTTTGGGCAAGGCCCATCCCTAACTCCGTTGCCATCACGCCACTTCCACCATATGTAGGATAACACACAATACCAATTTTCATACAAATAGAGTTTTATTTGTTCAAATACTATTTAAAGAAACAAGAAATAGAGGTCGAATGTTTCAAAACAGACCAATGTAAAATTAAAAAAGGGAATGAATAATTCACTCCCTTTTCAACTGATAAAAAATTATTTTTATTATCTATTTATTATCAATTTCTTGGTTGCGATTGCTTCTCCTACCGAAACTCTAATAAAATACATCCCTTCAGGATATCCATTTAAGTTGATATCGAAGTTGGCCTGAGTTGTATTTTGTGAGTTGCTGGTAAAAATAAGTTTGCCAACAGCATTAAAAATAGTGTAATTGACGTTGCTTGCTTCAGACATATTTACTTGCAAACTACTATTACCCGTTGTAGGATTCGGAAACAGACTAATCGCAGTATTCTTTTCTAGTTCTTCAAAACCAACTCCAACATCAACTGTAATTTCTAAATCTTCAGAACATCCATTTGCGTCAGTAACTCTTACGGTATAAACTCCTGCAGTTACGTTTGAAAGGATATTGGTTGTTTCTCCAGTAGTCCAAAAATAGGTGTAAGGTCCTGAGCCCCCTGTAGGACTAAGCGTTATTTTTCCGTCAAAAGCATTGTCATTGGTTTCGGGAAAGATATTAATATCAACACCTAAATTGGCTGGGCAGGTTACAATTTCTACGTCAAGATCTCCGGAGCATCCAAGCGCATCCGTAATAGAGACGGTATAGATACCCGTTTCCAGACCACTGATTGTATTCCCCATATCTCCATTGCTCCAAGCAAAAGAATAAGGTCCAGTTCCTTGAGTGGGATTGATGAAAATACTTCCATCCATTTCTCCACTTGCTGTTTCACCAGATACAACAGGGTCAACACCAAATTCGTCTGGACAACCAATAATATTTATGTTGTCCAAATCAATCCAGTAATCACCAGAACCATGAGTTGCTAAGAATCTTATTCTAATTACTTCTCCCGCATATGCATCTAAATCAACAGTAACATTAGCAAAGTCTGCTGAAACAGTATGATTGGTGTTGTCGATAGTCTGAACAGAAAAGTAACTGCCTTCACTTCCACAATCCGTAGAAATTTGAATTTGAAGGTTGTCATTAGCGCCAAGTGTAATACCTTCAGTACCCTGTGGCCAATCTGTATAACGGTAATCAAAGGTTAAACTGTCCCCTGGATTGATAGGTCCTAGATTAGGAGTGGTAGTCGTATAAGTAGAGCCTGTGATAAATAAATTTCTAAATAAGGCAAAAGAAGGTAAGTTGTGTCCATTACCAAGGCCACCGTCCGTTTCCCAACCATTTGGAATTGTGCCTTCTTCAAAGTCTTCGACTAAAGGCAAAGCTTGAGGATCTACTGTTGTAAAAGATAAACGGGTTGTATCATTAAAAAAGTTTTCTTCAAGTGAAGAGGAAACCCATGCAACTATATTGAATTCCGTTTCGAAAGATTGAGAATTAAACGACGTTGCAAAAGTATGAATATAGGAGTCACCTGGCAGTATTGTTAAATCAATAATTTCTTCAGTGATTGGAAGCCCTGCATTTACGGTATAAGAGACTACGATGTCGGTTTGTGGAGCAAGGCCTGAATTGCGAATTTCAAGAACAACATTGTCTAGAGTTGAACCACATTCCGGATCACCAGAGTGTTCAACATTTAAAGCAGCAAGATCATTTTGCAATGGAATACTAATAAGAATATCGTCAATGGCAACTCCCTCAAAAGTAGCAGATCCGTCGGAATCGAATGCGAACCTAAACAAAATGTCATCCTGCCCTTCAAAACCTATTAATTCATGTTCTGCTTTTATCCAACCGCCAGAATTTCCAGCCCACACTTCGCCAAGACCTGTATTGTTGTTTTCAAAATTATACCAATTTAAACCAGATCCCATCGTACCAATTTTAACCCAAGTATTTCCACCATCAGGGCTTCCTTCTAGCCATATTCCATCCCAATTCAATTCTGTGTCAAAATTAATTGAGAAACTAATATTAGGCGTTTCTGTTATTCCGCTGAAATCAATGCAAGGAGAAACTAAATAGGAAAGCTCGTTATTATTATAATCGTCTGTGAGGTTGGTAACCCAAGCATTGATTCCACTTGCAGCTTCTGTAATTAGAGTTGCGTTAGGTGTTCCAAATTCCCAAGTTGAGTTTTCACTTTCTTCACCGATGCCCCATCCACCGTCCCAAACTTCAAAATCGATAAAGTATGGAAGTTCGCTAATTATTGGAATACTACTTATTTCTAAATAGGAAGTATCATTAGAGGTTTGACTATCTCCAGCGTGCTCTGTCCATGATGCAATAGTATATGGACCAGGTTGAGAAAAGTCAAACATGGCTTCAAATTCAATCGTTGTACTGCTATCTTGACTTAAGACTCCGGTGTAAAAACCATCAAGAGGTACATTTATATTGACTGGAATTCCATTCACACTATAAAAGAAGGAAATCAAAGATTGGGGTAAAGCACCATAATTGGTCAAAGTGACTTCAATCACATCAGTACCTAATCCACAACCAGTTGCAGGGCTTAAAACAGCCGAGACTCCTACATCAATTAGGTAAATAGTTTGAAAACTGAAGGGTCCAAGATATGCGCTGGTATCACCATTCATACAAGCAGTAGAAATATAGAAATCATAATTTGAGTTTTCAGCTAAGCCAGTTAAGGTAGCTGAAGTCGCAGGAGTTGGAATAAGAGTTCCGGTTCCCATTCCAGGAGTAAAGCCGCTAAGGCCATATTCAACAATATAAGATCCAATTGAATCTGATGCAGTCCAGCTTATATCAGCGGTCAATGCAGCCACATCGTCTATAGAAACATCTGTCGGTCCAGGGCAAGTAGGACAAGCAAAGAAGGAAAACACATCACCAACTGCTGGGTTAGGACCATCACTAAATATTTCATTTCCGTCTGGATCTAAAATAGAATAGGAGACTTCCCCTTGGAATGCACCAGGGCTATAACTTAATTGGATAAATTCATTTTGAGTAAATGTTACATTAAAATTGGCTCCAACGCCGTCATCAATTGTGTAATCAGTAGATACACCGCCTACAGTTACCGTTAAAATTGATCCGTTCCAGCCATCACCAAAGGAATCAAAAAGGTCAAGGGTATAATCACAATCCATGACAACCGCACTTGTTGAAGGGTTTTCTGAAATCGGAAGCTCAGTTGCATTTAATGTGGAAAAGCTAATAAACATTAAAAACAAAGGGAGCGAAAGGCCGATAGATTTTAAACTCTTAAGAATAAAGCTATTGTAAAATGATTTCATATAACGATTTTTAACATGGTTTTAAAACCTAATGTACTTGCTAGTATTTTGACTCAGATTTTTATTGATACAGGGGATAAATTTGAAGAATTGAAAGGCCTGTTTAAAAGGAAATAAAAATAGTTAAATTATTAGAAATATGTTTTTCCACCCGTTTAAATCTGGTTTTTTTTTGATCTTTCTTCTAATTCCTGACATATTTGTTGAACAATCTGTTTAATTTGTTGAACATTTTCCCTTAGCTGCTGTTGTTCTTCTGTTATTTCATGGGTCATGTGCGTTTCGGAATATCATCGTAAAGGCCTGATTAAAAACAACTTATATTAGTGGCAGTTTATTCAATTAAAGACTTAGAAAAGCTGTGTGGTATCAAGGCGCATACCATTCGGATTTGGGAACAACGTTATGGCATAGTCAAACCACAACGAACGCAAACCAATATCCGCTACTATCAAGACGAAGATTTAAAGCACCTGCTCAATGTTGCTTTACTCAATAAAAATGGGATTAAAATCTCAAAGATTGCAAAAATGTCCTTGGAAGAGATCGCCAGAAAGGTTTCTTCTATTTCAGAAATTAACTTTGAATACGATACTCAGCTTGATGCGCTTACTATTTCGATGATTGAAATGGATGAGTATAAGTTTGATCGAATAATCTCCACCAACATTCAACAAATCGGATTTGAAAAAACGATGATGGAAGTTATTTATCCGTTTTTGGATAAATTAGGAGTCTTGTGGATGACCGGGTCTATAACACCTGTTCAGGAAAATTTCATGTCTTACTTGATTCGGCAAAAAATTATTTGCGCCATTGACAATGAACCAATTTCTATCGGTAAGCACGTCAATAAATTCATCGTATATCTTCCGGAAGGAGAAACGCAGGAATTGAATACATTATTCATGCATTATCTATTAAAATCAAGAGGAAACCACGTGGTTTACTTGGGACAAAATATTAGTTTGCATGATTTGAAAGATGCCTGTAATATTCATCGTCCTCAATATATTTTTACGATGATCAGTGAAACGTACTCAAAACGCCCTGTTCAAAAATATGTAGACGAACTTGCAACGTCCTTTCCTGATGCGCAATTATTGATTTCTGGATACCAAGTTGTTGTGCAAGGAGTCCAATCTCTAAAAAACATTAACATTCTTAATAGTCTTGATGACACCATTAATTTCTTAAATGAAATGAAAATCAAGCAACTTCGCCAACGTTAGACTCGTCTAATTCTATATTATCACTAATTAAATAGGTTGATTCATATAAATCTCTTGTAAAATTGAGATTAGCTTCAGATTTAACTCTATTTTTGCGAATCAAAATTTTATCTAATACTTTATCTAACTAAAAACATATTAATCAATGAATTATTTATTGAAAATTACTTTCCTTTTTCTAGGACTAGGATTAGTGGTTTCTTGCTCAAATAAACCAGCAGGAGCAGACGCAAAAACAGGAGATGCTGTAGGAAAAGCTGCTCAAGCTGCAGCTGACGCTAAAGTTTACAAAGTCTCAAATACAACAAGCCAAGTACTTTGGACTGGTTCCAAACCAACTGGTCAACATACAGGAACAATCGGAATTTCTAATGGATCTCTTTCTGTGGAAGGCAACAAGATCACAGGAGGAAATTTTGATCTAGATATGACCTCAATTACAGTGACTGACCTTAAGGCGGAAGACGGTAAAGGAGACTTAGAAGGCCACTTAAAAGGCTTGAAAGATGATAATGCGGATCACTTTTTCAACACAAGAAAATTTCCTACTGGTAAATTTGTGATTACAAACGTAGAAGCAGTTTCTGGAAACCCATCTGCTACACACAAAATTACAGGTGATCTTACCCTAAAAGGAATTTCTAAAAGTGTAACGTTTGATGCTTCCGTAGGAATGGCTGGAAATAAACTTTCTGCTGTAACTCCAGCATTCAAAATCAATAGAACTGAATGGGGAGTAAACTATAAATCTAAGTCAGTATTTGACGACTTAAAAGATAAGTTTGTAGATGACGATATTGCTCTTGTTATCAATATCGATGCAAATATGTAGAAGGAATTCTATAAAATAAAAGAAGGGGCATTTCTCAATAATAGAGAAGTGCCCCTTTTTTATTATTTTCACTTGGGTTTCTTTCCTTTTAGAGGGATTTATACAAAACCAAAACTTTAAACAACAAATGGATTTCAGGCGTTTATTTGATCTTTTTAATTATCAAAAAGACCGTTACCCACAGCAGGCGGCTCTTGTCCATAAGGTCAATAACAAGTGGAAAACCTTTTCAACGGATGATGTCATTAACGAAATCAATCGATTAAGTGCGGGGCTTTTAGATTTGGGATTGAAAAAAGGGGACAAGGTCGCCATCATCACATATATAGGACGTCCCGAGTGGAATATCGTCGATTTTGCATTGCAGCAAATTGGTGTTATTGTGGTACCGATTCATGCAACTTGTCAGGTCGCAGATTTGATTTACATCCTAAATAATTCTGATGCTAAATTTTGCTTTGCCGGCAATCAGGATTTGTTTGCCAAGATTCATAAAAACCTGGACCAAATAAATAATACTTTAAAATTATTTACTTTAGATAAGGTTGCAAACTCAACTCATTGGACAGATATTCAAACCCATCCTTTGGAAACCCATGAAGAGCAATTTCACATTCTTAGAGGCACGATACATGAGGATGACATTGCTACCATAATTTATACCTCAGGAACCACCGGTCAACCAAAAGGGGTAATGCTTTCCCATAAAAACATTGTTAGTAATATTAAGTCAATCATATCTTTAGTACCAATTAATAGAAACAAAAGAGTGCTTAGTTTTTTACCAATGAGTCACATCTTTGAACGTATGGTGACTTACACCTACATAGCTGTAGGTGCGACCATACATTATGCAGAGCACATAGATAAAGTGACTGAAAATCTGGTTGAGGTCAAACCTCATTTCTTTACTTGTGTTCCCCTTTTGCTAGAGAGAATGTACGATAGGATTTTGAATGAATCCAGTTCTTCAGGAGGCTTTAAAAAAAGAGTTTTGAATTGGTCATTAAAATTAGGAGAACGATATGAATCCAAGCGGTCAATTGCATATCGAATTCAATTATTAATAGCGGATGTTTTAGTCTATAGAAAATGGAGAAAAGCTTTGGGAGGAAAGGTTGAAGGAGTCGTGGTAGGGGCTGCAGCTTTACAACCAAAACTAGGAAAGTTATTTTCAGCAGCAGGAATTGCAATACGGGAAGGATACGGAATGACAGAAACTTCTCCTGTAATATCTTTTAACCGTTTTGAACCAGGAGGGGTAAGGTTTGGAACAGTTGGAATTCCAATTCCTGGCATAGATCTGAAGATTGAAAATAGCAACGAAGAAGGGCAAGGTGAAATATGGGTACGGGGACCAGGTGTGATGTCTGGCTATTATAAAAATGAAGCAGCGACCAATAATGTGATAAATGAAGAGGGTTGGTTCAACACAGGAGATATTGGAGTGATCGTACACAAAAGATTTTTAGAAATAACAGATCGAAAAAAAGATATTTTTAAAACAAGCAGCGGTAAGTACATTGCTCCACAACTTATTGAAAACCTTTTGCGAAGTTCTCCTTTTGTTGAACAATGTATGGCGGTTGGTTTTAATAAATCTCATGTTGGTGCATTGATAATTCCTAACTTCGAACAATTAAAACATTGGTGCGATGAAAACAATGTGCATTGGACTGCCCCTCAATTTATGGTTATCAACCCCAAAGTAGTCCAAATGATGGAAGGAATCGTTAATGCAATTAATGATAAATTAAAAAGAGAAGAAAAAATAGAGAAAATCCATATTCACCATGAACTGTGGACGCCGGAAAGCGGAGAGATTACACCAACCCTCAAGCTAAAAAGGCCATTTATCAAAGAAAAATTCAAAAAAGAGATCGCAGAACTCTTCCCCCAATAATATTTTGACTTAATTTCTTTTATCCAAAGAATAAAAAAATTATTTTAGGCATTGATTAAATTTATTTCGCTGGGCAAAATTGTGATTTAGAGATAAACCAAACATTATTTCCTTTTATGTGTAGGATAGTTTTGATTTATTTCCGAAGAATAAAGCCTTGTTCCTTTTTTAAATTAAGAAAATGAAAGTAGAAGCAGATCCAAAAAGATTATTTGATTTTATTTATTACCAAAAAAATAATTTTCCACAACAAAAAGCTTTTGGTCAACGAGAGAATGGACAATGGAAATATTATAGCACAGATGAAATTTTAGAAGCTGCCAATAAAGTGAGTTGTGGCTTACTCAATATTGGAGTAAAAAAAGGAGATAAGATAGCCTTAATTGCTTATACCAATCGGGTAGAGTGGTCTATTATGGATATCGGAATGATGCAAGTCGGAGCGATAAATGTTCCGGTCTATCCAACGATTAGCCCTTCAGACTATGAATATATTTTCAATGATTCAGAAGTCAAACATTGTTTCGTGGGAGCCAATGATTTGTACGATAAAGTGATGAAGGCCAAACCCAATATTGCCAGCCTGCAAAATATCTACACATTTGATAAAGTAGAAGGTCGCCCTTATTGGAAAGATATTTTTGCGGAAGGAAGAGAAGACGAAGTGGGAGAGATCATGGCTTCGATTAAAGAAGAAGAGATGGCAACGATTATATATACTTCAGGGACTACAGGAAATCCAAAAGGCGTAATGCTATCTCATACCAACATCGCTAGCAATGTAAAAAGTGTAAAAGAACTATTGCCGATTACTGCTGGACAAATCGCACTAAGCTTTCTTCCAATGTGTCATATTTTCGAACGAACGGCATCTTATTCCTATGCATACAATGGTATTAATATCGTATTCACAGGAACGGATAATTTGGGAGGAGATGATGGAGATTTAAGAGCGGTAAAGCCACATTTTTTTACTACAGTCCCGAGGTTGTTGGAAAAAGTTTATGAAAAAATTTACAACAAAGGTTTGACTCTTACTGGGATGAAAAAGAACCTCTTTTTCTGGGCTTTATCATTGACAGATGATTTTCAATATGACTCCTCTTATGGCTTTTTCGGAGACATTAAAAAATCAATTGCTGATAAATTAATTTTTAGCAAATGGCGCGAAGCATTAGGCGGCAACGTAGAAGGAATTCTTACAGGTGCAGCTCCTTGTCCAGTAAAAATGGCGAAGGTATTTTCTTACGCAGGAATTCCAATTCGAGAAGGATATGGTTTGACGGAGACTTCTCCGGGCTTGACAATTGGTAGGTATGATAAACATGGTGCAATGCTTGGCACAGTTGGTCCAGCCTTACCTCATGTAGATGTTTTTATTGATGCAAGTGATGGCAATTATAGGGAAGGTGAAGGAGAGATTCTGGTAAAGGGACCCAATATAATGATGGGTTATTATAACCAACCAGAAAAAACAGCTGCAGTAACAAAGACGATGGATGGAGTTGACTGGTTTTGCACTGGAGATGTTGGAAAAATGGTTGATGGCCCTGGTGGCAAACAGTTTTTAAAAATTACAGATCGTAAGAAAGAGCTATTAAAAACTTCTGGTGGTAAATATGTTGCTCCGGCTCCAATTGAAAATAAATTCAAAGAAGATTTTCTCATTGAGCAAATGATGGTGGTAGGAGAAAAGCAAAAATTTGTTTCTGCATTAATAGTACCAGCAGATGAAGCTTTAATGGCTTGGTGCAAGGAAAATGACGTTAACTGCAGCACTGTAGGTGAAGCGATTCAAAACCCGAAGGTCATTGGCAAATACCAGGAAATAATTAACGAATTCAATCCTTTATTCAGTCATATTGAACAGATAAAGAAATTTATTTTGTTGGATGCTGCTTGGGAGCCTTCCAAGGAAGATGGTTCAAATGCAGAGCTGACTCCTACGATGAAGCTTAAAAGAAGGGTGATTAGAGAGAAATTCGACAAAGAAATCGATTCGATTTATAGCTAAGGAACGGATAAGAAAGGTGACTTTATATCCGTTAAACTTTTGAAAAAAATTAACCCTCTTTTAAATTTAAAAGAGGGTTAATTACTTTTTTGACATTTTTGCGTCTCTATGCAGTAGGCCCTTAGAACTACACATACAGGAGAAAGAATTCAAAATAAGAGGCGTTTTAGTAAAAATTTAAGAATATCCCCCTTTACAAGAACAACAAAGCCCCTTATCTTTGCGATATCCTCTTGTCAATCCCCTTCTAAACATGTTGGTTTTTTTTAAAGCGTTAAGTACTGTATTTGTGGTATTTTGATCAGTATTTTAACTTTTTTTGGAAAGGTTTTTGCTTTATTTTAGCAAACACACATTCTAAAAACCGATTGACTTAAACAGCGGAAACTATGTTCGAACACAAAATGACACCATTAATAGCTGCATTGCTATGCCTTTTCTCATTGACATTTTATTCATGTCAAGAAGATGGCTTTGATCCAATTAAGCCTAGTGAAATCACCAAACAAGACCGAGAGGACCTGGGAGATCGTATTTTTGTAGCCATCAAAAATGCACCTGAAGAGTTTCCTGTAATTCCAAATATTCCACCTTACGACACATCCGTTTATTACTTCGTTCAAAGATTATACGATCAAGTTAGCAATCCGATCAGACATGACAACCGGGCTGCAACGACCAATCAATGGGATAAAGAACGATCATGGAAAATTACGGTATTGGACTTAGAGGATAAAGATGCTTTTACTTTGCCAGGAGGATATTTGTTTATCACAAAAGGAATGCTCTTACATTTAAAAGAAGAATTTGAATTGTATTATGTACTTGCTTTTGAAGCGACTTTGATTGACGAAAAATATTTGTTGACCAGGTTGATCAATAGCTATAATACAGAAGTTATAAACGACATAAGCAATGGGGTTATGGAAGATGGTGTTCCAACTGCATTGGATCTTGCTGATGTGCTTTCAAATTTGGAAATGGAAGCAGAAGATGTATTGACAATGGATCAGGAGGTCGCTGAATTAATTTGTAAGTCCTCCGTTTTCGATAGAAAAGGAATCATTTCTATTTTACAAAATACTTTCGATGACAGTATGCTTTGGTTAAATAAGAAAAACTACCTCAATCGTTCAGGTACCATCAATAGTTTATTGGATGATGAGTTGAATGAATGCGGAGATTTTCAAACCAATGGCAATTACCAACGATATATCTTAGATATCTTAGAATAGAAGAAACAAGGGACGCAAATTCTAGCGTCCCATATGAATTAGCAATACTGAAATATCTGATGGAGAAACGCCGCTGATTCGGCTGGCTTGACCAATGGTTCTTGGTTGCAATTGATTCAGCTTTTCTCTAGCTTCATTGGACAAACTAACCAGTTGATTATAGTCAAAACCTTCTTTTAAAATGACGCTTTCAAGGCGGCTCATTTTATCTACCATTTCCTGTTCCTTTTGAATATAACCTTCATATTTAGAATTGATTTCCGCAATTCTAACCGTTTCATCATCGTATTGGTTCAAGTAGTCATTTAGTCTCGGAATACTTTTGCGAAGGTCGTCTAAAGAAATTTGTGGACGAGATAGCACATTGATCAATTTCATTTTTTGCTTCATCGGAGCAGAGCCTTTGCTCTCCAACATCGGATTCAATTCATCCGGCCCCACACTTTCTTTTCTAAAATGTTTTTGAATGATAGCAGTAATCTCTGTTTTATGATTTACTCGATCCAAGCGATTCTCCATATGGGCCATTCCTAATTTCTTCGCAAGTGGAGTAAGCCTTAAATCAGCATTGTCTTGACGCAGAAGAATTCGGTATTCAGCACGGGAAGTAAACATACGGTAAGGTTCGTCGGTCCCTTTGTTTACAAGGTCATCAATCAGTACACCTATATAAGCTTCAGATCTTTTGAGTACAAAAGGCTCTTTGTCATTGATTGCGTTATGCGCATTTATTCCAGCTATAAGGCCTTGGCAAGCAGCTTCTTCATATCCTGTTGTACCATTGATCTGACCAGCAAAGAATAGGTTTTTAACCAAGCGAGTTTCTAACGAAACCTTTAATTGTGTTGGTGGAAAATAATCGTATTCAATTGCATAACCAGGACGAAACATCTTGGCTTTTTCAAATCCAGGAATGAGCTGCATGGCTTTGTGCTGAACATCTTCAGGAAGAGAGGACGAAAATCCATTTACATATATTTCTACTGTGTCCCAACCTTCTGGTTCCACAAATAATTGGTGACGATCTCTGTCTGCAAACCGATCAATTTTGTCTTCAATAGAAGGGCAATACCTCGGACCAACTCCTCTGATTCTGCCATTAAACATTGGTGAACGATCAAAGCCCGTTCTTAATATATCATGAACTTTTTTATTGGTATACGTCACATGGCATGGACGTTGCTTCTCCGGAAGACTTGTATTTGTAAAAGAAAATCTTCCTGGGTTTTCGTCTCCTGGCTGAATTTCCATTTTATCCCAATCAAGACTTCTGCCATCCACTCTTGGAGGTGTACCGGTTTTCATTCTACCAGATTCAAAACCAAGTTCAAGAAGTTGTTCTGTAATTCCTGTACTTGCGCGTTCTCCTGCCCTACCACCACCAAATTGTTTTTCACCAATATGAATGATCCCATTCAAAAATGTACCATTGGTTAGAACGACACTTTTGGTTTCAATCTCCATTCCTATTCCCGTTCGCACACCGACAGCTCGGCCATCTTTCACCACAATTCCAGTGACCATCTCTTGCCAAAAATCAATGTTTTCATTTGCTTCAAGCATCAAACGCCACTTATTAGCAAATTGCATTCTATCACTTTGTGCTCTTGGACTCCACATTGCAGGCCCCTTAGACAAATTCAACATTCTGAATTGAATCATGGTTTCATCGGTTACAATCCCCGAATAACCACCAAGTGCATCGATTTCACGAACAATTTGTCCTTTTGCTACTCCACCCATTGCTGGGTTACAGGACATCTGAGCGATCGTCTGCATATTCATCGTTGCCAGTAAAACTTTGGACCCCAAGTTGGCAGCAGCAACAGCCGCTTCACAACCAGAATGCCCAGCACCTACTACAATTACATCGTATTTTGGAAACATGCTTTTAAATTTGAAGTGCAAAATTACAAAAAACTAACCCATCGTGCTTATAAGTAGTTCACGGAATTAAGTTAACTAATAAATTGAATGAACAATTTTCTTGATCCTTCGTTGAAAATACTCGTCGATGCTATGGCATCGCCTGGGTTTTTCAACTCGTCTAAATCAAATTTTCTTTCCAATTTATTGTAAACCCAATTTCCGTGAACTACTTACCTTGCAAATACTTTGAACAACTTCATAACCTTTTTGCTCAGTGATTCGTTTAGAAAATGATATTTTTGTTGTACTGGACTGAATTTTATTCATTTCAACACTCCAATACCAGTATTCTTAAATTAAAGCATCTTTACTATATATGGCTAGACAAGCACTGGAAACTGAACAAAAAGCCCTCGAAATAAACCTAGACGATAAAGTCTATGGCACTTTTGCTGAAATTGGGGCAGGGCAGGAAGTTGCAAGGCATTTCTTTACTGTCGGCGCTGCAGCTGGGACAATTGCAAAGACAATGTCGGCTTATGACAAGGTCTATTCGGATAAAATATATGGAGTAGAGGCCAGTGGCAGATACGTTTGTGAATCTCGTCTCTATAAAATGCTGGATCATGAATACGATCTTATGATGAATCGGCTTCAAGACGAGCGACCAGATACCAACTTTTTTGTATTTGCGGATACCATTTCTGCATTAAATTATTCTCGGACGATTTTAGGAGACGGTTGGTTAGGAATTAGATTCCAACTGCATCCTGATGGGGAGACCAATGATTTGATGCTTCACGTAAAAATGTTGGATAACGATACCCAACTTCAAGCGCAAGCAATAGGAATTTTAGGGGTAAACCTAGTTTATGGTTGTTATCATTATAACCACGATTTAGAAACCTTATTAGAATCTCTTTTGGATAATTTACATGGCCGTGTGAAAGTGGATATGGTTAGATTGAAAGGACCTGACTTTACAGATATCGATAACCGGTGGCTCTGCTTGCTATTGGTAAAGCATAAGCTAACGGATGTGACCATTTTTGATTCAAATGGTCAAGGAATTCATGCCTCTGAATTTTTATATAAAAAAGATGTTCTCATTGTAAGAGGGAGTTTCCGTCCATCTACTTTGGTGAATGAAGACATGATAAAGACCAGCTATAAACAGTTTCGAAATGAAAAAGAAGTAGATCCGCGACGCACATTCTTGTTGACAGAAATTACGATGGACAATCTTTGCGCAGAAGGTCATCTTGATGAAAAAGACTTTATGGATCGGGCAGAGTTATTGTGCGCAATGGGTCAAAATGTAATTATTTCAAATTGTGATAAATACTCAAAACTAATAACCTACTTTTCTGACTTCAAAGTGAAGCACTTGGGATTAGTTGTTGGGGTGCGACAGTTATTGAAAATCATTAATGAAAAATATTACAACAATTTAGACGGGCATTTACTTTCTGCTTTTGGAGACTTGTTTAATCGCCATGTACAAATGTATGTTTATCCATCTTTGCAAGAAGGAAGTGCTGAATTAATGACTGCAAAAAATCTTCCTATTCCAGATGGAATAAAGTTTCTCTTTCAGCACCTATTGGATAATGGGCAGATCAAGGATGTTGAAGGATTTGAAGAAGAAATTCTCCATATCTATTCAAAACAAGTCTTAGAGATGTTGCGTTCAGATGAGGAAGGATGGGATAAAATGGTTCCTGAAAAGGTAGCAGAGTTGATCAGAGATAAATGTTTATTTGGATATCCTTATAAACAAATGGAATTCGAATATTAAAGAATTTATGGATAGTTTAAAAAAGTATTTTGGCTTTATTGTTTTAGGGTTTTTGTTTTACAGCTGCGGGGTAGAGACGAGTAATCAAATGGAATCTAACTTGTTAAAAAAAGTAAAAGCCGAGATTAAAGTTGAAGAGAAACCGGAGGTCACGACTCAAATTGATACTACCATAAGTTTGGCTTTTTTAATGGGCCAATTTGATGCAAAAAATCACCCAGACTTTACGGCCATCAAAGTTCCTTTTGGAATAAGAACAGGAATGTATTTGCAAAAAGAAAGTTATAATGCCTTTAAAAAAATGCACGAAGCTGCGAAGAAAGAAGGAATTAATTTAAGCATCATATCTGCTACCCGTTCTTTTTCAAGTCAAAAAAGTATTTGGGAAGCAAAATGGGAAGGAAGAAAGAAAAATGGAGGAAAATTATTGCCCAAATCGATGACCGATCCCAATGAAAAAGCCTTGACAATATTGAATTGGAGTTCAATGCCTGGATCCTCCAGACACCACTGGGGAACGGATATCGATATAAACAAACTAAATAATGCTTACTTCGAAAAAGGCCAAGGATTGAAAGAATACGAATGGCTCATGCAAAATGGAAGTCGTTTTGGTTTTTGCCAGACCTATACTGAGAAAGACAGCAATCGTCCAAATGGTTACAATGAAGAAAAATGGCATTGGTCTTATTTTCCATTATCAAAAAAGTATACTTTGCAAGCAGACCTACGTCTCAAAGATGAGATGATCAATGGTTTTAAAGGATCAGAGGTGGCGAGTGAAATCGGGATTGTTGACAAATACATTTTAGGAATAAACAAAGCGTGTTTGCATTAAATAAATGTACTTTTACAAGCAAAATACAACGATATGTCTTTAACAGAATCTAACATGCTGGAATTAGGAACTTCGGCACCTGACTTTAATTTACCAGACACCGTTTCTAACGGTAGTTTCACTTATAATGATATTAAAGGAGCAGCAGGAACTGTAGTCATGTTTATCTGTAATCACTGTCCATACGTTATACACGTGAACGAAGAGATCAATAGGATTGTAAAAGATTATAAAGACAAAGGAATTGGGTTTGTAGGAATCAGTTCAAACGATGTAGAAAATTATCCTCAAGATAGTCCGGAAAAAATGAAAGCACATGCTGAACTTACAGGATATGATTTCCCCTATTTATATGATGAAAGCCAAGAAGTAGCAAGAGCTTATGATGCTGCTTGCACGCCAGATTTTTATCTTTTTAATGCAGCAAATGACTTGGTGTATAGAGGTCAAATTGATGGCTCTCGCCCCAATTCTGGAATTCCGCTTACTGGTGAAGATTTGCGTAAAGCAATCGACACCATGCTTGAAGGAAAAGATATCAGTCACTTGCAAAGACCGAGTGCAGGTTGCAATATTAAATGGAAAAGATAACATTTCGTTTTTAATCTTCGTTAATAGATAACTTGATCAAGAAGAATGACGCCGGAACGATTTGTTGCCATATTTATATTTTTTTTGTTTTTCTTAGGAAAAACGGAAGGTCAAGAATCCCAAGAAGATTTTTCAAAGCACCATATTGGCCTCTCGATTGGATTCGGGAATCAAACAGGAATCAAAGTACCTTATGTCTACGAGGTCATTTTGATTCAGCCTCAATATTTTTATACCCTCAAAAAACGTAATAACTGGAGTACAGAACTTAGTGCTCATCCTCAGTTTAACTGGACTCGTTTTACAGAAAGCGAGGCTAATCCAACACTAGTGGATGGTATTGAATTAGGTATAAATTTTGGGTTTTTGATGCGAAAGCATTTTAATAACAATAAAATGAGTTGGTATGGAGGAGTAGGAGTTGGGCCTCATTTTATCTCAAAAGCACCGAAAAGACAGGCAAAAGGATTCATTTTTTCAGATAATATCTACACTGGAATAACTTTTAACATTTTTAAAGATTTTATTCTAGACTTCCGGCCTGGTTTTCGACACATTTCTAATGCAAATCTCGTACTACCTAATGGAGGGGTCAATACCTTCTTGCTTAACATTGGGTTTATGAAGAAGATAGATTAGGAACAAACGATACATTTACCCCTGCGACTTAAAACATTTACTAATGATACTTCGAAAAGTACTACCGATATTAATTGCCTTTTTTCTTTTTGGCGGCCAAGCACAAGGCCAAAAAGAGTACAAAGTGGAACGTCTAAATGGAGGTATAAATACTTCTGGTTATGATGAAATATCTCCTGTTGTAAGTCTAGATGGAAAAACACTTTACTTTACCAGAATTGCGTATCCGGACTTTGATAAAACGTTGGTGGAAGATGGTGAAAACCTTTACGAAACCTTGTCGACTTCGGAGTACGAAAGTTATATTAGAAATATCTACAGTCAAATATCTGGAAGGAGTGAATATGATATCACTAAATCTCGTTTCAATCAAGATGTTTGGATAGCTGAATCTACAGATGGAAAATTTGACAAAGTAGTCCACCCTGGATACCCACTTAATAATGCCCTTCCCAATAGTATAAGTGCATTGACTCCTTCAGAAAATGAGTTGATTACAATCAATCAATTTGTGAAAGAAGGAGGGATGAAAAAAGGTTTTTCCATAGTACGAAAAACTTCTGATGGTAGTTGGACCTTCCCTGAGGGAATGCAAATCAATAATTACCATAACTCAGGACCAGACGTAAGTATTACCATGAGTGCGGATGGAGAAGTTCTAATCATTTCATTAGAACGAGAAGACAGCAGAGGTAAAAGCGACCTGTATGTAAGTTTCCGACAAGGAGAGCAATGGACGACCCCTAAAAACTTGGGGAGTAAAATTAATTCTTCTTATAGAGAAACGACACCTTTTCTTTCTGAAGACAAGTCCTTGTTGTTTTTCTCTTCTGACCGTCACGGGACGATTGGTGGTAACGACTTGTTCATGGTTGAACGTCTTGATGACAGTTGGACCAATTGGTCACAAACGCGAAGATTTGTAGAACCGATCAATTCAAAAGGACATGAGACACAACCCTTTTTCAACTCTGCAACAGGGTACATGTATTTTACCTCTAACAGAAACGGAACCAACGATATTTATCGCGCAAAGCTGGCCGGAGCTAACCCAAGATGGGTCACTATAAGAGGTAGAATTCTAAATTCCAAAACAGGGGAACAGGTCAGCGCAGAAGTATTATCTGGTGCGAAATTATCAAGTAACAAGAATATTTATGTTTCGGATGATGGGACTTATGAAATGAAATTAGCGAAAGGAATCCAATATGAATTCCTTCCTAAAAAGGCTGGGTTTACTGGACGTACGGAAATCGTTTCATTCAAAAAAAGATATGCGTATTTCAAAACCTATAATATTGATTTGTTTTTGGACCCTTTAGAAGAAGGAGCTGTCTTGGCACTTGATCCGATTTATTTTGAGCAATCGAAAGCATTCGTTTTAAAAAGTTCCCATTCAGTTTTGGATGAACTGGCCACCTTTTTAAATGAGAATTTAAACATTTACGTAGAGGTGAGCGGACATACAGATAATCAAGGATCAGAAAAATCTTTGATAAAATTATCGCAGGACAGAGCCAATGCAATCAAGAATTATTTAGTGAAAAAGAGAAGTGTGAATCCTTTGCGGATTTCAGCCGTGGGTTACGGAGCTTCGCAACCTATAGCAGATAACAAGAAGGAAAATCTTCGATCAAAAAACCGAAGAGTTGAAGTTAAGATTACGTCAGTAGAAGATACCAATATTACTGCGGGATTAAAATCCAAAGGAAAAAAGAAAGAATAGGAAACGCTCAAATGAAAAGTTGAAGAATTCCCGTTCTGGTTAAAAATATCTTTGTTTTCATGTTTTAATATCCATCTATATCATCCGTTTCGGAATCTGAATCGGGCAACGCCTGACTACCTTGAAAACGGACCATGGCATCATTCAACATTGTTGCGGTCGCTGTAGCTCCGACCCGAGTTACTCCCCAGCTTTTTACTTTTAAAAGATCATCCAAACTTCGCACACCTCCTGCGGCTTTTATTTGAACCTCAGGGGAAGAATGCTTTCGCATTAGTTTCAAATCATATTCCGTTGCACCTTTGTAAGAATAATTTCCATCAGCTCCTTTTACCATTCCATAGCCAGTAGACGTTTTTACAAAAGCCACTTTGAGTTCACTGCAAATTTCGCAGAGTTTAATTTTGAATTTATCCTCTGTTAAAAAGTCGTTTTCGAAAATAACTTTCAATACAGCACCCTTGCTAACCGTTGCTTCGTTGATTAATCTGATTTCATTTTTTACATAATCCCATTCTTCGCCCAATACTTTACCAATATTGACGACCATGTCAATTTCTACTGCGCCATCCTTACAAGCTTGTTCTGTTTCTATAAGTTTAATTTCTGTCGTGTTGCCTCCTTGTGGAAAGCCAATGACCGTACCGACCATTACGTCAGATCCTTCGAGCCATTTAACTGCTTTTTTTACAGCATAAGGCTTTATACAAACAGAAGCGACGTTGTATTTTTTTGCCAGTTCACAACCAGCTTTAAGCTTTGCGTCATCCATGGTAGGGTGCAACAAAGAGTGATCGATCATTTTAGCTAAGGTGTTTACCATTTTGTTATTTTTCTTTTGGTATAAATTGTCTTAAATAAGTATAACTCTGTCTCAATGCTTGTTTTCGTTTTTCAAGTGCACCTTCATAAGCTCGGTCCTCCACTTCAACGCATACTGGTCCATCATAACCTGCACTGGTAAGCACGGAAAAAAATTGCCCCCAATCAACTTGTCCTAAACCAGGTAGTTTTGGGCTATGCCATTTGTTGGGAGGCGCCATTATACCAAATTCATTTAGTTTGTGATGATCAATACGAACATCTTTTGCATGAATATGGAAAAGTTTATTTGAAAAATTTCTCATTGGTGCTAAATAATCCATATGCTGCCAAATCATGTGAGAAGGATCATAATTTAAACCAAAATAATCGCTTGGAATTGATTCATACATGCTCCTCCAAATGTCAGGACTTGTCGCTAAATTCTTACCTCCAGGCCATTCATCATTGGTGAAAATCATTGGGCAATTCTCAATTCCAATATGCACTTTTCTTTCTTCTGCGTAAGCAATAATATCTTTCCACGTTTTTTCAAATTTTGGCCAATTGTCTTCTACCGATTTTGTATGATCTCGACCTACAAAAGTATTGGTTTTGTAAATCCCCAATAGAGCAGACGCTGAGATGACTTTTTTTATATGATCGATATAAATTTTTGCTTCTTCCTGATCCTCAACTAAAGGATTAGGGTAATATCCGAGGGCGCTAATGGACACACCGTAAGTCTTTGCGAGATCATTTATTTCGTTTGCTTTTTCTATTGAAAAATCGTTGACATCGATGTGTGTAATTCCAGCATATCTGCGTTCAGCTTTGCCTTGAGGCCAGCACATCACTTCAATACAATCGTATCCAGTTTCTTTTGCAAAGGCAAAAACCTCTTCTAGGTTTAAGTCAGGTAAAATGGCTGAAACAAAACCGAGTTGCATGGTTAAAAAGTTTTTGGATGAAAGAAAACAATCAAGAGTTAGGAGATTGGGAATATTGATTTCTTCTAAATTTATGAAAATAAGTGGAGTATTTATTAATATAAACCGGCTTACTGTTCTAATAGTATAAGCCAAAGAAGAAAGAAAATGAATTTAACTTGAAAATTAGAAAGGTAAGAAGTAGGTTTGTAGTTGAATCAATTGAACTCTCATATGCTTCGATTTTTGGCGTATATTTTTACCATAGTTTTTCATCCTTTATTGATGTTGACTTATATGCTCGTCCTATTGTTGTTGGTGAATCCATATCTTTTTGGCGTTCATAAAATGATGGATGGACATTTTCTGGTTCTTTTGGTTTTCCTCTCGACTTTTGTAATTCCTGCTTTTGCGATTATGATGATGCGCTTTTTGGGCCTGATTAGTTCCATTGAAATGGAAGATAAACAAGAACGAATTGGGCCTTACATTGTAACAGGCATTTTTTATTTATGGATGTTTAGAAATCTTTTGGACAATCCAGATATTCCGACCGCCTATAAAATCTTTGTTTTAGGAGCAACAATTGCTCTTTTTGTAGCCTTCTTTATTAATAATTTTTCCAAAATTAGCCTCCATGCAGTTGGTATGGGAGGCTTGGTCGCGATGGTGCTGATTACTACCTTACAATACAGTTACGGAAGTTTTTTACTAAACACCTTGTTTTTCGGTTACATAGAAGTGAGTATGATTAGTCTTTTATTAATGAGCATACTGTTGACAGGGATAGTGGGAACGTCAAGATTGATTTTGAAAGCTCATGAGCTACAAGATATTTCTGGAGGAGTTTTGGTAGGATTCGCTTCTATGCTAGTCGCAATGTATTTCTTGACCTAATTAAAAAGTGTCAATAAATTTCCTTCCAAGCTGCTACAACTTTTTTCATTCTTCGCTTATTGGCATTGAAGTCATACCATCCTTTTTGGGAAGCAGATTTGTAATGGATCAGTGAAGACCCTTCATCAAAATAGAATTCAACGTCATCTACAAATTTTCCAATCTTTGTCTTAAATGTAAAGTGTAAATAACAAGTTTTCTCTTCCGCTAAGGTCGCTTCTTCAAAAGTTGCCATAATCGATTTGATTTCTACCTTCGACAGTTCAATTGACTTTCTCATTATCAAAGCTAATTTTTGCTTTGAATATTTAGAAGCAGTTGTGCTCACACAGTTAGGAGATTTTGGACAATCGGTGATTGGATTGTCTCCGCAAATCTGTACTTGACAAATTAGGCTATTGTTGATGAAAAACAATAGAAGTAAGATTGATATGATTTTGAAACTAAGGGATCGGAACTCCATTGGCATCTGTTGTTAGTACTTCACTCATGTAGTTGAAAAATGGCTGCATGGCCTTAAATACTTTGACTAAGTTTTTAAGAAACTTAGGATCATGCACTTCTTGATCGGTAAAAGAGTGGGTTAAAAGAAATTGTTTGTGGCGAAGCAAATCAATAGCGGGGTGTTCTTTTGAGAAGCCTTTTGGAGAAGTCTTTACTGCATCTCCCGTCATCTCTCCAAAGTTCTTTTTAAAGCTAGCGGAGCTTAAAATTTTGCGTAGAGGTTTGTCATCTCTTGCTATTTCTTCGCGAATACGTTTTAAGTCAGCGGGGTTTGGAGACCAGAATCCGCCTCCTGCAAAAGATTTTCCCGGTTCAAAATGAAAATACATTCCTCCCCTTTTCCATTTTGTCGCTCGCTTAATTCCTCCGCTAAAAGAATTTTTATAAGGTGATTTATCTTTTGAAAAACGGACATCCCTATAAATTCGAAAGGTCTTTACTCCTTCGATTTCATCAATATGAGACATTTCATCCTGCAGTGTTTTTCCAAACGCTTTGACCTCTTCATTGCAAACGATGTATTGCGGTTTGTTGCTATTGAACCATTCCCGATTATTGTTTTTGGAAAGTGCTTTTAAAAATTTGAAGGTGTTTTTAGAAATGCAAGTAGTTTTCATATATAATGTTTAAGATCACAAAAATCGAAATTCGATCTTGAAAGACAAATATAAATTAGATTTTTGGAAAACGTTGACGATTTGAACGATAAGGTTAAAGGCTTAACCAATAGTTCAATTTAAGAACAAGAGCTCGGTTGATAATGTTCAAGCCACTTGTATCATAATTGTTGGTGTAGACGATGTAAAGATCCGACATGGGTTTGAATCGCCAATTGAAGCGGCTATTGATATTGAAATTCTCTGTTTGGGTATTGAATTGCAAGAACGTTGTGAAGAAGAGGTTTTTATTAAAAGACAACTCTATTTTAGAACCAATTAAATCAAAAGTCGCTTGGCCATATCTTTCAGGAAAGCCGGATAATTGCCGATAAGAATAGTGGAGACCAAATACGAAATTATGATTGTGCCTGTAGTTCAAGTCGCCTTCCAATTGGAGTAAGTTACCCATATATATTCCACCATAATTGATGGATCCAGATCCGAAAATCTTTTTGCGTTGCCCACTTCGGTATTCGAATTCTATGTTTTTGTTTGGATATAAATCTACAGGCAATGCTTTAGATAATCCAGTCAACTGAAAAGGAAAATACAACCTAGAACTGAAATCAGTAAACGTCAATTCAAACTGACTTGTATTGATCATGCTTAATAAGTAACCAATGTTGATATTGTGTTCTTGGTAGTTTAAATTTTTGTCAAGGAAAAAATCAACAGAATATTTTGGACCGTAATAATCAATGCCGTTTTTCTTTTTTGAAAAATGCCTGAAATATCCTTTCGTTCTTACCTCCGTATATCCAATCCGTTGGATTGTATCTCGGATTTGATTTCTATGATATAGCCTTGGTACAAAACCTAAATCTGTAATGTAATTTTGACCTACTCTGTCTATTGCCGCGAGAAGGCTGAATTTTTTTGCTCGAAACCTGGTTTTTGCACTCATGACAAATGCATCAGAGAGCTTCTCTTGGTTGTTGGTATAATGGAGGAAATACTTTCCAGTCCACTTGGAATTTTCTGATCGATAATCAAGTTCAATTCCTCCTGTTCGATTGTATGCAAAATCCTCTGTGCGCTCTATGTTTACGGTTTGCTTGTTGGTTAAGAAGGCATTGATCGTTGAGCCTTTCCAAATATTTTTTTGAAGACTTAAAACGGAATAATTTAATGCTGGAACCGATTGTTCCTCATCAGCTTTCGTTTGTGTATTCATCAAACCAACTCGCCAATCTTTATTGATTTGCCCGCTAAGGCGAGCCCCCCATTGAATGTTTAATGGAGCATTGCCTACACTTCCTACTCGTCTAGAAAAGAAAGGTCTAATTCGAGTACTGCCCAGTCCTTCAAAAATATCAGAGTTTTCTAAAAAGAAAATACGTTGTTCTGGAAAGAATAATTCGAAACGGCTGAGGTCGATAACTTGTTCATCA
>CALIAG010000039.1 GCA_938041325.1 uncultured Saprospiraceae bacterium
CTCAAATTTAGTTCAGCGCCATCTAAGTTTGATTCTAATTCCGCTTCTATATTTTTCTCTTCGTTTAGGTTCGAACGGTATTCATCTATGCTTTCAAGTAAACGTTCAATTTTGGTTTTAGCAGCTTGAATCTGTTCGCCAAGTTTGATTTTATTTTCTTCAACAAAAGTTTTCTTTTGAACGAGAATTCTTTTATCACTTTCTTTATTTCGAATAAGAGAAATCAACTCATTAACTGCTCTTTGTTGTTCCGAAAGTGTTTTCTCGATATCCAGGTTGCCTTTTTTCTCTGTCTCAAGAGTGGCCTCCAATTGGTGGGAATTCACTTCTATTTGGCGATATTGATCTTCCTCTTCCTTAAGCTTGGAAGTAATTTCTTCGTTGCGTTCTTTGAAGTTTGCCAATTTGAAAGTAGACAATTCGATACTGAGTACTTTGTACTTTTCTTTTAGCTCGTAATATCGTTTTGCTCTTTTGGCTTGTTTTTCAAGTTGCTTTAAATTGTTTTGAATTTCGAATAAAAGATCATCAATTCTATCCAGATCTTCACCGGTATTTTTCAGTTTGATCATCGTCTGATGTTTCCGTTTTTTATATTTGGAAATACCAGCAGCCTGTTCAAACATCTTTCTCCGCGAATTGTCTTTATCTGCCAAAATATCGTCGACCATTCCCAATGCAATAATTGCATAGGAGTTCGAACCAATCCCAGTATCCAAAAACAAGGAAGTAATGTCTTTTAATCGGCAAGCAACATTATTCAAACGGTATTCACTTTCACCATCCTGATAAAGCATTCTGGTGACCGATACGGTTTGATATTCTGTTGGAAGAAGATTCTTTGTATTCTCGAAAGTCAAGGTCACAGATGCGACGCCCGCTTTCTTACGTTTTTTTGTTCCATTGAAAATGACATTGGACATTTTCTCCAGACGAAGGTGTTTACTTTTTTGCTCTCCAAGAACCCATCTTATCGCATCAACGATATTGGATTTCCCAGAACCATTCGGGCCTACAATTCCAATGACATCTTCATTGAAATGAACAACCGTTTGGTTAGCAAAACTCTTAAAACCCTTTATTTCAAGACTTTTTAATCTCATACCTGTGGTAGGAATTAGTTTTTCTCAATATGTTTAAAAGTCATTTTCAGATTCATCCAGCTATTTCCTAAAAATAAAGTTAGAAAATAGCAATACACTATGAGTTGAACTCAAAAAGGGTTAATAGCATTCTGTTGAATTTAAACAAAACTGCTTAAAACCTTGAGTGCGTGATGCTTATAAAGGTGGGTGATAATTTCCAGTTTTCTTTGATATAAGTCTCATCTCCCACGACTCGCAAAAATAAGTAAAACAATCCTATTTACTAAGAGATGAAGTCATTTAACATATTTTTTATTTGTATGCGATTTTTTAAATTTCTCAAATCTCTTTTTATGTGCATTTTACATATTAACTTTTTCCGTTCAGAATGAAAAATGTGGATAAGTTTTTTGAAAATATAAAAAGTGTGAGAAGGAATTTCTCTTGTTAATTGTCACATTTTTTAATCGTGGAAATGATAAGAATAGAAAAAAATTAGTCCGCTTGTTTAAACCTATCCCGCTTTTCTCGGCTGAGTTGACGGCTTGAAAATTCCTTTAATAGTTCTTTTTGAGCTACATCAGTCATTTGTAAATTTTCATCATAAAACCCCTTCGCTTTTCGCTGTCTATAGGCTTCATACAAGGTTACTGCACAGGCTACTGAGATATTTAAACTCTGCACAAAACCGACTTGTGGAATCAAGAAATTTCCATCTGAATACTGGAGTGCAGTATCTGATACGCCATCTTTTTCGTTTCCAAAAATTAAAGCGACTGACGCTGACAAATCCAGCTCATAAAGGTCTTTCGGATCTCCTTCCAAATGAGTGGTATATAATTTATCAAACTTGTTTTTAACTGCTAAATAACATTTTTCCGCATCCAAATAATAGTGAATGTCTACCCATTTGTTGGCTCCAGAACTGACCAATTTGGAGATATAGAGCTTTTCATTTTGCAATCTTGGATCCGTATTTAAAACGTAAATCTCATTGACTCCAACAGAATCACAAGTCCGCAATACAGCAGCAATATTGTGGGTATCATGGACATTTTCAAGAACAACAGTCAGGTTGGGTTGGCGATTGGCCACAACCGTTTTAAACCGTTCTTCTCTTTCTTCCGTCATCATTATGGTCTGAGTTTAAATCGTTTTAAGTCCGTGCTATTAAAGGTCCATTCAGGGCTAATTAGTTCTCCGGCAAAATCAGCGTCATACCATGGACTGATGGATTTGTTGTTAGGGTTTTTGAGGATATGAATTTCTTGTGCAGGCATATAACTTTGTGCAATTAAAAATTGCTTTTGCCCTTTGTCATTTTCTATCATATCAACTATGATAATCGCGTGACCAGGAAAACCACCTTGAATAAAAACATCTCCAATCTCCATTTCTTTTACAGGAGTCTTTACCATTTCATTTGACATAGAAGCTGTTCCTGCATAATTGAAGATACTGATCAAGTAAGATTTAAAATTGGAATAAGAGTAATTCGGCTCACCACTTTTTTCAGAAAAGCTGACCTTGTTGCCTTTTACTTTTGGTTTACGGCCAACGGACCAGTCCGAAAAACTAACCTTGTCTCCACTTGTAAAATTAAAATGTATCGCGCTAAAATCTTGAACAGAATAATGGTATTCTGATTTGAGTCGCATTATCGCATCTGCACATTGTTGGAGATTTTGATTCCCAACATCAATATCTAAAATCCGGTGATGCGCATTTTGATTTCCTTTTGGGGAACCGTCATATAACTTCACCGTTGTACTATTATTTAAAGGAAGAAATCTTAACCAGTCCGCAAAGGAATTCAACTCTACTTTAGTTCTTTTATATCCAGATGTAGGTTTTATTTGATTAACCAATGCTTGATGGCTATCGTACGTTTTTAACCAAGAATAAACATTGTTTGTATGAACAAGAGATGGCTCAACCTTTACCTCTGGTTGATTCTGATTACTGGCCTTATTGGCTTCTACGGGGTTTTGAGCGCAAGATAAAAACAGGAAAAATAGACCTGTAGCATATCCGCTCGGCTTGATTAATTTTCTCATTTTATTTGGTGCTTTTGGGGCTGGAAAAAATTATTTTTTACCAGTTGAATTATTCCGCTAATTGAAACTCATAATTTTTGAACTCCAATATATTAACGTATTTATTTTCAAATCGATCTGTGAGAGAATAATTTTCTACATTAACTCCTGAAGAAGGCACTTCTCGTTGAAATTCAAATCTAGTATGTAAGTAATTTTCATTATTCACATCCAAGGTCTCTTGAAAACGAGTCCCATTCTTTGCCAATTGCCTACCGAAATAACGCATAACATCGTATCCTAGATACGCATCGTTGCTTGGTATAGAACCGTATTTGTTAAAGAAGTTTTTGCGAAACTCCTTCGCTTCATAATTATTTCTATTGACAAAATTATTGGTTGAAACATGAACATTTAGTTTTTCAAAATAATCAAAACTAACTTTCTTATATTCCATCCATTGAGGCATTCCATAGACCACAACATGATTTCGGCCTTTTACAAGTTCTAATTGTCTTAAAAAAGAATAGATAAAAGATTCATTAGACCAAGATGGTAAAACAAAAACTGTTGTATCGCCTTGTATAATGTGAGGAAGTATGTCTATTTCAGCATTGTCAGCAGAATAATTATTGATGATAAACTCTTTGAAACGCTGTATTTTAGAAGCAGAGATTTCATAATTGGCTTCTTGAAAATACCTCAATCGAGCTGTTTCTGCTTTCTTATTTCTAACTACTAAAACAACTTGATCCGTTGCATACTGCTTTCTTACATGTTGGGTGATGGCCTTACAATGTGATTCCAAACTTGGAGCAACTTGAATATAATAAGGATTATCACTGGTCACAGAAGAGGAAGCTGATATCGGAGATATTAAAGGTTTCTTATTTTGCTTTGCCCAATCTGCTACTATCTTCAGGTTGCTTTTCTTCACCGGTCCGATTAGCATATTGGCATTCATGACATCAGATCTTCCAAGCAAACTTCTTACTTCGCCTTCATCTGCTTTTGTATCCAAAACAGAAACGTTGAGATTAACACCTTCTCTGGACAACTCGTCAAAAGCCATTTTGCAACCGAAATAATAATTGATCGCCAATTCTGATTTGGGATCTACAGTCCCGTAATCATAATTGAATTTATCGGTAAGGAAAGGCAGCATTATTGCCACATTATAGGAACCCAATCTAATCGATTCACCAGAGGTGTTGGTAGGTTGACCCGTTTCTTTGGTGTAAACTTTCCCTTCGGAGTTTATTGGTGGGTAATCGCTTGGCGAATTCACTTTCCATTTGACGGTATCCATCTCGGATACTACTTCTGTGGAATATTCATACTCTCCAGTTTCTGGATTGTATTTTCTTTGGCCTTGAATTTCGTCTAGTTCTTCTTTTTCCTTTTTAGGATTATTTACGGTGTCTGTACTTTGAGCTTTTCGCAAAGCATCGCAGGAACTGACCATAAAGAAAAGACAAAGGAAGAATAAAATAAATCTATTCCCATTCAATTGTGGCAGGAGGTTTTGTACTGATGTCATAAACAACGCGGTTAATACCTTTTACATTATTAATAATTTCACTGGATACTTCCGCTAAAAATTCATGCGGTAGCTTGCTCCATTCAGCAGTCATTCCATCCATAGAATTAACTGCCCTCAGTACAATAGTTTTTTCATAAGTGCGCTCGTCTCCCATGACGCCAACTGATTGTACCGGTAAAAGCACGGTTCCAGCTTGCCAGACCTTATCATAAAGGTCATGTTTTTTTAAGTGATTTATAAAGATTGCATCCGCTTCTTGAAGCAATGCAACTTTTTCAGGAGTGATATCACCTAATATTCGAATTCCTAGACCGGGGCCTGGGAATGGATGTCTTCCTAATATGGCTTTTGGGATATTCAATTCAGCTCCGACTTTTCGGACTTCATCTTTGAATAACATTCTCAGTGGTTCAACGATTTTTAAATCCAAGCTGTCCGGTAATCCACCTACATTATGGTGGGATTTAATTGTAACAGAGGGTCCATGTACGGAGATTGACTCTATTACATCCGGATATATTGTTCCTTGGCCAAGGTAAGTGATTCCTTCAAATTTTTTAGCTTCTTCTTGAAACACTTCTATAAAAACTCGACCAATTACTTTTCTTTTTGCCTCAGGGTCACTTACTCCAGCCATTTCTGACCAAAATCTTTCTTTTGAATCAACCCCTTTAATATTGAATCCCATCCCTTGATAGGAATCCAAAACTTGTTGGTATTCTCCTTTTCTCAACAGTCCATTATCGATAAAAAAGCAGTACAATTGATCTCCTATCGCTCTGTGCAATAAGCTTGCACCAACTGTTGAATCTACGCCTCCAGACAATGCCATTAAAACTTTCTCATCGCCAATTTTATTGCGAAGCGAATTAACAGTTTCTTCTACAAAAGACGCTGGTGTCCAGGTGCCTTTGCATCCTGCTATATCAATCACAAAGTTTTTCAAAATCTTCAAACCATCCAAAGAATGAGTCACTTCCGGGTGAAATTGTATACAATACACCGGTTTTTCAAAGCGATTCTCCTTCGATTTGTAAGCTGCTACATTGATACTGTCGGTGCTTGCCAGCAATTCAAAGTCCTCCGGCAAATTGGTAACGGTATCTCCATGTGACATCCAAACCTGTGATTTGGAATCAATTCCATCAAAAAAGGGATCTTGGCCAACGATCTTGCTTAAGCTCGCTTTTCCATATTCTCTTTTCGAGGAAGCTTCCACTTTTCCTCCTTTGGAATGGGCAATGTATTGTGCTCCATAACAAATCCCCAACAAAGGACGTTTTCCTAATAGTTGATCCAAGTCGACTTTCAACGCTTTTTCATCTGTGACAGAAAAAGGGCTTCCAGATAGAATTACAGCTTTGATACTTTCATCTAGCTGTGGAATTTTATTATACGGAACTATTTCGCTATAAACGTTTAATTCGCGTATTCGCCTGGCAATCAGCTGTGTATATTGGGAACCAAAATCTAAGATAAGAATTTTCTCATTCATCGCTCTAAGATAATATTCCTTCTGTTTTTGTACAGCCTTAACAGGGAATAAAATTTAAAACTTTGAGTCATTTTTTACGTAAAACGGCTTGTAACCGAATAGTTAGTCAGATATTTTGTGTTTAAACCTAATATTTAGAGGAAATTTGCTTCTTTTTTAGGCATAAAAACCAATTATATCCCACTTTTTTTCAACTAAAAAAAAGTCTGCTTTAGCAAAAGGTTTTCAGCAAATAAACTATGAACCCACTTCTGAATAAAATATTGTGGAAAGACAAAAGGGGTAAACTTACCAACGCCGCCATTCTTGGTTGTTTTATAGGTTTTCTATTGCTTCTAGGAGCACTTCAATTGGTTTGCGATTTACGGGATTTATTGTATTCCAAAAACCCCAACGACACCCAATATGTAGTGATTACCAAGAAAGTCAGTCTTTTTAATACCCTTGGAACTAAGGCTGCATTTAAAATGGGTGAAGTTGAAAAACTGAAAACCAGTGAATTAGTAGCCGATGTTGGAAGGTTTACAAGTAATAAGTTTATTGTAAGTGCTTCTAGTGAAATGTTAGGTTTTTACACCGACTTCTTTTTTGAATCCGTTCCTGAAAAATTCCTAGATGTACAGCCGGGCAAATGGCAATGGACCAAAGGCCAAAAAGAAATTCCAATCATTTTATCTAAAGACTACTTGGCGCTGTACAACTTCGGTTTCGCACCCAGCCAAGGTTTGCCACAATTTACTGCCAATACAATAAAGAAAGTGCCATTGGATATTACAATCAATGGAAATGGTTTAAAACAAATATATCGTGGTCGTATCGTAGGGTTTACTGACCGTTTGAATTCTATTTTGGTTCCCCAAAACTTCATGGAATGGGCGAATCAGACATATGGCAACGACGGTTCCAACCGAATCTCAAGACTTGTACTCGAAACCACCAACCCATATTCCAAAGAATTAAAAGCCTTTTTGGATGGACAAGGATACGAAATCAGCAGTGGCCGAATTATTGGAGGGAAAGTGATTAATATTTTGGAAACCTCTATTCTGGGTTTGGGGATAATTGGCCTTGTTATTCTGCTTTTGTCTCTATTAATCTTTTTGCTCAATTTCCAACTCATCATATCGCGATCAAAAGAGGATATATCCTTATTGGCTCAATTGGGTTTTAAGCAAAAACAGATTTCTGATATGCTTTTCAAAAAATTAAGTTGGATATACTTGTCCATTTTTATTCTTTGCATTGTTCTCTTATATGTGTTGCATTACCCGTTTTCCAGCTGGCTGAATCAACAAGGATTCGAGATGAGTAAGCATCTCAACTGGATGGTTTGGGCCTTTGCATTGGTCTTTTCTCTTTCCGTTCTTTTCTTTCAAAGAAAAAGCATTGGACGAAATGTAGCTCGCCTTTATCAGTAGTTAAGTCAATACTCCTACCCTAAATAGGTTATTTTAAATAACTTACCATCAAACTAAAACGTTGTGAATGCATTACATATGTGAAAATATTTTTATATTCACCATTAAATTTATTTTAGAAGCGTAAAGAATGACTGTAAAATCTAGTTTCGTTTTAGCTTTATCAATTGGCTGGTTTGTGTTTTGCGCGCAATGGTATTGCTGCTGGATGGGAGATGGATGTATCAATTGTCACTCCTCTTTCTCCCCTTATGAGCCGCTGGCTGAAGCAACAGAATCAACAGCTTCTTTAACTGACAATATTAATGTCAACGTAACTCCTATCAAACCTAGTTCTTCTGTAAGATACCCCATTTCATTCCATTGGTCCTCGTTCAATCCCAAATTCTCTGAAGATTACGCAGTCTATAAATCAGCAATTATTGAAAACCATCCTGCTGATGCACTTTTAGAAATTACGGGGTATTACTTTAAAAGCGAGTTGATACCTGACGAATATCCTGACATGGGTATTGCGAGAGCAAGCGCTGTTATGGAGTTATTTGAAGATGAGATGGATACCAAAGACATTCTCATTAAGTCCGAAATATCAAAAGAAGACAAAACCACAAAAACATCTGAATTTCCTGGTGTCAGTTTTAAATGGATACACCGGAAATAATTCATTAGACAAACAAAACTTTTCAGTTGGCTTGTCTGCTTTATTGATTTAGAAGTTGTTTAAAAACTCCGAACCGATCCGCGAATTATTTTTTCGGTCATCGAACAGATTTTTTACACCCCTTCTTAGAAACACGAATAAACTATGTTACTTTTTTGTGCAAACTGTACGATAGAACTTTTACCCATGTTGTTGGGCGCCTGGATGTTAGGAGGCGCATTTTGGTATTACTTTCTTGGGCAAAAATTGAGGGCTCGAAGTGATAAAGCAAATGCTGAGATGCAACTTTTACAAGAGAGAAATTTCCAATTAGAACAAGAGAAAGAAATTCTTAAAACAGCTCATTTCAAGCTCATCAAAGATTACGATGCATTAATCGAGAATCCTAAGAAAGTTCACCAACCGCATAGTCCTACTTTAGACTTTACTGAAAATCAATTCGATCAAAAAGTTGAAAGTCTTCATTTTATAAATGGAAATGCAACCCCGCATTCCGATATCAATTTCGATGAATTATTCATCATGACTGACCTTAAAATCATCGAAGGCATCGGTCCGAAAATTGAGTCGATTCTTAAGGAAGCTAATATTCATACATGGAAAGACTTATCCAATTGCAGTCCTAGCAAAATTCAAAAGATTCTTGAACGAACGAATCCCAATTATAGAGTTCACAATCCAACAACCTGGCCTGACCAAGCGAACTTAGCCAATAATGGTCAATGGGATGAACTTGTTGAATTACAAAAGGCGATGAACGTTGGCATTGGAGAGACCAATAGAATACTCCATTCAAAAATTGAAAAAATGGCCATCAAAAAATTGGGATTGGCTTTGCATGAATATACAGACTTAAAAGTAGTAGAAGGCATCGGTCCAAAAATAGAACAACTGCTTAAAAACGCAGGAATTACGAATTGGAAGGAATTAGCGAATGTAAATATTTTTGATTTGAAAAGTATCCTTGCTGGTGCAGGGGACCGCTATCGCTTAGCTAATCCAGAATCTTGGCCACAACAAGCTGCATTGGCAGAAAATGGTTCGTGGAAGGAGTTGAAGAAATATCAGAATGGGTTGAAGTAGGAAGGGGGCGGTTTTCGAATGTTCTTGATTCTTTCGGTTTTCGAATAGCGTGTTTCTTTTGGTTTTCGAATAACGTGATTCTTTGGTTGACGGTTTTCGGCAGTTCGTGATTCTTTCGGTTTTCGGAAGTTCGGGTTTCTTTCGGTTTTCGAAAACCGCGCTTTGGGTTTTGTGTTATTTCTTAATCCTCAGCAATCGTTCGATCTTTAATCCCTGAATTCGTGGTCAACCTTTCACCATTCGTCTGACTTTTCATCCATGCATCCGTGGTAATTTTCTTTCACCAATCTTCAAATCTCATCCTTAATCCAGCAAACCTCTTCCCTCTTTACTAATCTTTCCTTCCTTGTTTAACTTTTTCATCAAGCGATCTAAAATACCGTTGATAAAATCT
>CALIAG010000040.1 GCA_938041325.1 uncultured Saprospiraceae bacterium
CGCAGGTCTTTGCTTTATTTTTCCAGCAGTTTGTATTACGATGGTTTTCGCATTTTTGTATGAACGCTATGGTCAATTGCCTGCGGTAGAACCTTTTATTTACGGAATAAAACCAGCGGTAATCGCAATCATTTTGTCAGCCGTTTTTAGACTTGGAAAAAAAGCATTGAAGTCTTTTGAATTGGGCGTCCTAGGCAGTTTTACTTTGATTTTCTGCTTGCTAGGAGTGAATGAGATTGTGGCTTTATTTAGCTGTGGTCTTCTAGGTTTGTTGATTTATTTTATAAAGGATTCTCGTGGAAAAATGTCATCGTTTGCACCTTTTATTTTACTGCAAATTGCAGCAAGTCCAATCAAATTCGGGACATTAAAGATATTCTTGACATTTTTGAAAGTTGGTGCAATCCTATATGGCTCCGGTTATGTTCTCTTTGCTTTTTTGGATGTTGAATTGGTAAGCACAGGAATCCTCACCAGGCTAGAATTGATGGATGCGATTGCAGTCGGCCAATTTACGCCAGGTCCAGTTCTGTCAACTTCAACTTTTATTGGTTGGCAACTCGGTGGATTTTGGGGAGCAATAGCAGCAACAGTTGGCATCTTCCTACCTTCCTTTATTTTTGTAGGAATTCTAAATCCGCTTATACCGAAGTTGAGGAAATCTAAAATATTTTCAGCCTTTCTGGATGCAGTCAATATCGCAGCTGTTGCAGTAATCGTAGCGGTCTGTATCGAGATGGGAAAAGATACCTTGACTGATTGGCGATCAGTATTAATCGCAGTGACCAGTTTAGCAGTTGTCTTCGGATTTAAAAATCTAAATTCTGCTTTTGTTGTATTAGGAGGAGCTCTTTTCGGTTTTCTATTAAACCTAGTTTGACTCCTTTATTTTTCGAAAAGATGTCTAGCTATCTTATCCGCAATCATTGGTGCATCCGCGCCAGTGTTTACTAAAACCACAACTATAATATTGTCGTCCGGATAAATATGTGCGCTTGCTCTAAATCCCATAGTCAGACCGTTGTGTCTATACCTTTTATGTCCTTCAAAGTTTTCAACATAAATTCCATAGCCGTAATTTTTATTCGGCTCATCCAATTTATAAAGGTCTTCAAACGGCGTTTTTTTATTTTTAGGAGAAAGTAGTTTATTGTTTTCAAAGTTCTGCAACCAGATCTTTAATTCCGAAATCGAAGTGTACAAACCTCCGTCCCCAAGCAGCGCACTATAAGTACTTTGATCGGTCAATTCCCATCCTTCCTCTGAACTGGAATGCCCATAAACCCGATTTGTAACTTTGTTTTTTCCTCTTACATAAAAGCAAGAATTGTTCATGCCCAAAGGATCTAGAATTTCTTTTTGAACATAACTATGAAAAGGCTGACCAGATATTTTTTCAACTATCAGTCCCAATAAAACATAAGCGGTATTAGAATACTCCCAACTAGTACCGTTTTTAAAATCCAATTTTTCCCAACCATAAAGCAATTGCAAAACATTGTCATCTTGTAATGGAGTTGGAAAATCATTTTTAATAGAAACGCCATAATCTGGCAAACCACTGGTATGATGAATCAATTCTCTTAAAGTAATATCCTTGGCATAATCAGGGCATTCCTCTATTAGCTTCTCTAAGGTGTCTTCTTGTGAAAGTTTTCCATCATCGATTAATTTCAATATGGCCATTGCAGTAAATTGCTTGCTCACCGAAGCCACTCGGAAATTGCTTTTGGAACTGATCGCTTTTTTCTCTTCAAGATGATTTATTCCAAAACCTTCTTCTAATAATATTTTGTCATTTTTTATAACCAAAACCGCTGCACCCACTTCATTTTCTACCAGTGATTCGACATAAGAGTGTAAAGTTTGACCCACCAATAGTAGCGGAAAAGTTGTCAAGATTAAAAGGAGTAGTCTTTTCATTTTTTTGATTTTAGTTTTCTTGAAGCTGTATAAATATACTTCCTTTTATCAAAGCGAAAAAATGAATTTGGCAAAAAGGTCTGGATGGAAGAAATCCAAGTCAATTGATCCTTAGTTCTAGCTAAATACAGAAATTTTCAAGGTATTATACAGTTCAAGTAAATTGCATATCTCTTTATATTATCTGTAAAATATAAGTTTTGTACTGAAAAACGTAATCTACGTTTCGTTACGAATCACTGTGTTAAAAGAATGTAAATGAAAGATATGTGAATGGAAATGAAAGATTATAATTTTACAAAAAGTTTTGTTTGTTCATTTTTTCTATATATTTTGCGTTAAACTCAAAACAAAAAATTATGGTAAGAACATTTACAAAAATTAAACTTAACCTCATTGGAATCATTTTTCTACTTTCATTTAACTCGGCTTTAGCCCAAGTAATCACTATAGATGGCAGTTTTGCAGACTGGTCAGGTGTTGGGACAGTTATAGGGACAACAGGAGGAGTTACCTTAACAGCCTTTGATGAAGCTGGAATTCTTTATTTATGGGTTTCAGGAACCGATTTAGCCATTACCAATGATACCTATATAAATGCAGACTGCGATAGCGGGACTGGTTATAATGGAGGCACGGTATGGGCATCCACAGGGCAAGGAGGAGATATTCTCCTTCAAGGCGCTTTTTATTACACAAGTCCTTTTACAACAGGAAATGGAGCAGCTTTTACTTGGAATTTTGGTGGAGGCATTGGGTTCAATCCAAACTCTTATACCGCAGGAGAAGTGACTGATATTGAATATTCTTTTGCTTTAAGCCCTGGATGTGATATAATCGAAATTGGAGGATGCTTTACCGATGCTGGAGTTGAACTCTGTATACCTGAAGCAACGCCCGCACCACCTGCTCCCTCTACAAGCACTTACCAGCCATACACTTTGTTGGATCCACTTCCAGAATTACCAGTGGAAATGACTTCTTTTAAAGGAAAAGCAATCAATGACTTTTCTAATCAATTGTATTGGAGTACTTCCGTTGAAATTAATAACGAATATTTTGAAGTACAAAAATCTGAAAATGGAAAAGATTGGATTATAGAAGATAAGATAATGGGGAATGGTACTTCTTCATTGACCAACCATTACCAATGGTCAGATGGATCACCTTATAAAACAAGTTATTACAGATTAAAACAAGTTGACTTCTCTGGTGAATCGGCTTATTCGTCAATTATAGTAATTGAAAACATAGGAAAAACTGGGAAGATGCAAATTTTTCCTAATCCATCATTTGGAGAATTTACTGTTTATTCAGAAGGTTTAAATACCATTGAGGAATTGAAATTTTATGATCACTTGGGCAGAGATTTATCCAATGCAATTCAGATGAATATATTATCAGAAGAATCTGTAAATCTGGATTGTTCGAATTTGCCAAGCGGTTTATATTATATAAGAATGAACAGAGACATACAAGCAATTCAAGTTTTAAGAGACTAAAAAAAATATAGTCTCTTCCTATTTTAGTAGGATTGTTATACTGGCAGGTTTAATGAAAAACTTGCCAGTGTAACACAATAACTGCAATGCTGTTCTGCCAGTGTCTACTAAGAGATTCAGCAAGTTACATCACTACATTAATTGAGTTCTTAAGCTAATTTATTCTTGTTCGCAAGAATAGGTCTAAGATTGTATTGCTTAAAATTCAACAGTCCTCTTTGTCTAATCCTTTTTTGTAAAAACCTATTTCATGGTAAAGCTAATCTCCACTTGCATAGCCTTGTTTTTTTCAATATCCTCTTTAACTGCTCAAATAAATTTTACGGCTCAATTTGGACTCTCCGGATATGAAGGAGACTTGCATTGTTTTGAAGATGATGGAATTAACTTATTTGATGAACTGGGTTTATCGGGAGGTCTGGGAATTCGAATTCCAGTTTCAAATCAAATTGGAATCCGGGTTGAAGCTAACTTTTTTAGTATAAACGGGATGGATAGAAATTTTGATAATGAAGGGCATAAGAATAGAGGTTGGTTGTTTAAAAATAATTTTGTTGAAATGACTTCCTTGGTTGATTACGAACTTTTTGGAGCTAAAAACCATACAGAGTATGGGAAGTTCAAATCATTTTTTACACCCGTTATTTTTGCTGGAGTGGGTTTTAATTTAAACAACCCTCAAATTCATTGGAATGACCGGACAAATAAATTTATTAAAGCAGATGAAATAAAAAATAGCAAACCCATAGTAGCAGTGCCTGTTGGAATTGGTTTTAAACTTTACATTAATGAGTACATGGCCATATCATCTGAATTCGGATTGCGTTTACCTGTTTCCGATTATTACGACGGGATCAGTCAAGCTGCAAACCCTGATCAAAATGATGGTTATGCATTTGGAGGGGTAAAATTTTTCTTCACTTTTGGAGTGTATTAAAGCGATCTCCATAAAAACGTAAGTATTATTATTTCAAGGACAAATCTAATTTTCTTGTCTTAAATAAGTTCATAGTATTTTTTAAAGAGGTTATTATTCAATTAATAATCTCTTTTTTGTATTTATTGTTTTTCTTGAAACGGCATAAAAATATTGTGTTTTATCAAAGTGCAAAAATGAATTTGGCAAAAAGCCAGTACTTGAAAAATAGAAATAAAATGGAGCAAGCAAGATCAGAAAGATATTTTGTTGAAGGATATTAATCTTTTAATAGAAAAAGCGGCTTCAAGTTCAGGTTGAAATCCTAAACTATTATATCTTTGCTCTCGTAAAACAAACTATGAAACGGACCTTTTTACCGTAATATTGAATAGCAATAAGAGGAGGATAACAGGATCAATACATGAATGGAGAAAAAAATAGAACGGATTATAAAGGCTTGAATATCAGTATGAAGGCTCCTGACACAGGAGATAATGTGTTCCTTTCTGGAAATTTCAATAATTGGCAGGCCAATGATGTTAAGTTTAAAATGACTTACCACGGGCATGGTCAGTACAGCTTTGTTTTTCCAAGTGATTTTAGCTTTTCTCAACCACTAGAATACAAATATGTCCGATCAGGCGGCTGGAAATTTGGAGAAATAGATCGTTTTGGAAACGAAGTTGACAATAGAATCCCTTTTACCTCTAAAGGAGAAATAAAGGACACTGTAGCAAGATGGCGAAACGACGGAAAGTACTACCGCTCTGAATTCTACCCAAACATTCAAACCATATCTCATAAGTTTGAGATTCCACAGTTAATAAAAACCAGGCGGATCACAGCGCTTTTGCCTTTTGATTACGATACTTCAAATCGACGATATCCAGTATTGTATCTTCAGGATGGACAGAACCTTTTTGATGACAATGCTCCTTTTGGGAGTTGGGAAGTAGATAAGAAACTGGCGGTGTTGAGTGAGATAGGTATGGGAAATGTGATTGTTATTGCCATAGACCATGCAAAAGAAGAACGGATCAATGAGTTTTCTCCGGCAGTTCACAACTTGAATAAAGGGGCAGCTGAAGGCAAAAGATATGTGCGCTTTTTGGCCGAAACTTTAAAGCCATTTATTGATCAAAACTTCCGAACCATTCCAGATAGCCACAACACAGGAATCGGTGGTTCTTCAATGGGAGCATTGATCAGTATCTATGCAGGAATTTTATATCCGAATATTTATTCGAAGCTGATGATTTTTTCTCCTTCACTTTGGATGACACCTGAGATTAGTTTTAATAAATTAAATAAATTTTCTTCCTTCCATACCAAAATCTACGTTTACGCAGGTGGAAAGGAAAGTGAAAATATGATCAATAATATCAAGCGATTCGAAGGAAGAGTTAAAGAAAGAGCTCCACAAGATTCGCAAGTTAATTTTAAAATATCAATTGATCCTGACGGCGTACATAGTGAACGTCATTGGGGCAGAGAATTCCCGAAAGCTATAGATTGGCTTTTTTACAACTAACAAATATGAATATCAAATCAACTAAGAATAGCCCAAAAGGAAAGCACACGGAAATGGTTGTTTTCAACGAGCATCCAAAACTTATCGCGCAGGTTAAAAGTTATTGTAAAACCAATGCTATTGATTATAATTTAATAGAAGGTTTTGAAGGCAAGTCCAATCAAAAAAGATTTGCGGTAAACGAAGCTGGAAATTTTGTGCTCTTTTTAGGAATAGGAAGTGCAGACAACCACACTGCAGTTAGAAAAGCTTTTCGAAAAACTGCTGTCAATAAAAAGAAGCGCATGGGCAAAGCGTTAGTATTGGATTTGAGGAATTACAAATCGACCAAAACAAACTTGTCTTTGGATACTCTAGCAGAAGCAGCCACCAACGGATTGCTATTGAGTACTTACGATATTGGCTTATACAAAACGGGCAAAAAAGATTTGCATCCACTGGCTCAAAAAGGTGCTAAAATTACTGTTGTAAGTGAAGCTGCTGGCAAAAAAACCTTTGAGACTAAAATAAAAGAAGGTGTTGCAAAAGCGGAAACGCACATGAGCATTTTCGACTTGGTGAATGCCCCCGGCAATAAGGCTCGTCCAGAAGAAATGGCCAATTGGGCCAAAGCTTCAGGAAAAAAATATGGGTATAAAGTCACTGTTTTTAATAAAGCCAAACTCAAACAATTGGGAATGGATTCTCTATTGGCAGTAAATAAAGGCAGTGAATATCCACCAGCTTTTATCATCATGGAATACAAATCCAAAAGCAAGACGAAGTTAAAAACGGTTGGACTAGTAGGGAAGGGAGTCACCTTCGATACCGGAGGACTTTCTATCAAAGGTTCAGATCGCATGCATTATATGAAAAGCGATATGGCAGGAGCAGCAGCAGTAATGGGCGCTGTAGAAGTGGCAGCGAAAATGAAGCTAGATGCACATGTTGTCGCTATAATACCAACGACAGATAACTGCGTGGATGCGACAGCTGTAAAACCAGGAGATGTTATCAATTCCTATAGCGGAAAAACAATTGAAATCATAGATACGGATGCAGAAGGTCGATTGATCCTTGCGGACGGTTTAGCCTATATGACGAAAAATTATAAGCCGGATGTTTTATTGGACTTGGCTACACTAACAGGTTCTGCTGTTCGAGCATTGGGGTATCAAGCCGCTGCAATGTTTACGTCTAATGACAAATTGGCAAAAGATTTAGAAAACACCGCACAACAAACCGGCGAAGCTGTTTGGCGAATGCCTTTATGGGATGTTTATAAAAAGGACATTGAATCGGATGTGGCGGATGTGAAAAATTTCAGTGGAAGACCTGTTGCAGGAGCAATCAGTGCGGCTAAGTTTCTAGAAGTATTTACGGATGCTCACCCAGCGTGGGCTCATTTGGATATTGCAGGAGCAGCATTTGGAGATACTGGATTTAGCAAGCAAAAATCTGCAACGGGTTATGGTGTGAACTTGCTTTTTGAGTTTATTAAAAAGCAATAAGAATTTTGTGGGTGAAACTCACCCCGATCGCAAGCGATGTCCCCTCTCTTGAAAAAGAGGGGAGTTGGACGTGTTAGAAATTGCGGTGCAATTCTGGGTATAGAATCTGCGGATTATGGAATTAAAACTTTCTCCACCATATAGTCTACTCCCTTCTCTCCAGAGAGAAGGGCTGGGGATGAGTTCTTGTACTAAGGCATAAGTTCTACAAATTATAAACAATATCAATTATGCAGAAGGCGCACTAGCATGATAATTGTCCCCAATTCTTCTCGCATAATCAACCAGCAATTCTAGAACCCTTTCCTTTTTCTTGGTTTTAACAATAAACCCGATATGGTGATCCAT
>CALIAG010000041.1 GCA_938041325.1 uncultured Saprospiraceae bacterium
TTGTTTAATAATTACAATGCAAATATGGGGTGAAAAAGCACTAGGGCCTTTACCAAGTCAGGTAAAAGGAATTAGTATAAGTAGTAATTTTGGGAATTGTTATTAGTTATTATTGGGGATGGCATGTTTGAGAAGCTTAGAAAGCTTCTTAAATATTTATTGGAAAGGTGGTGCTGGGAGCTTTTTTGTCTGTACTGGGATTTTTAGGATTAGAGGATTTTTTTATTGTTAGATGTATTATGCAGGAGTATGATTTAGGTGTAGGTGCAGGGCATGCCCTGCACCTACACCTAAATCATATACCCTAACGCATTTATGTCAACATTGAATTCTTGGATGTATTCTTAGTACGAATAACAAAAAACGATGAACGAAAAATTTACAATTCTACCAGCCTCGCATACCCATTCAAATCAACAAACTCATCGACAATTTTTCCAGCCTCATTAATTTCTTTTTGAATTCTATTCAAATCAGGCCCAAAGGTGTGGCAGTCAAAAACCCAGACTAGATTATGACCTTCGTTTTTCCATTGCTTTGCCTTTCGACGAAAGTCGGAATCCCATGCTGAAAAAAAATGATCGTTAGAAGGGATTGATATTTTTTGATCATGTATGCTTGTATAATAGGTAAAGGCAGGTTCTGCGCTGTGCAAAATGTAAACGGGCTTTTCTTTGTGTTGGTGTTTTGCAATAAATTGGAGTGCGGCTTTAGATTGTTCCTTTAATAGAGGTTTTGCAAAATAATGCAAGCCATTTCTTTGCGGCAAGCATAAGATAAGGAGTGCTGTTAGAAGGATGTAAATAGGGTAAACTATTTTTTTAGAAAGCGTGTTTATTTTTAATATTGAAAATTCTAAACCTATGCCTATTAAGATCATTATAAAAGGTAATAGAAAGAGCGTTAACCTTATTAATATTGAATACATTGATAGCATGGAGGCGGCAATGCAAAAGAGTAGTGGGCAGAGAAGTAATATAAGTTCTGAGGCATTCTTTTTCCATTGACTGAAAATGCCGAGGGTAAAAAGCAAAATTGATATTATGAGAGGTACTGCAGTTTTGCCAACGATGCTTCTGAATAGGGAAAGAATGTTTTCAAAGAATAAAAGGAGGTCGGCTTTTGAATCTGGGAATGGAATGAAATATTGCTTGTGGAAATCTGCTAGACTGTCAGAAGCCAAGCTGTTGTTTAAAATTAAAAAATAGTATAGACCAAAACTTGTCAGAGCGAAGATTCCATAAATTGCTATTGGGACATATTCTTTTAAATTTTCTGATTTAGGATTCTTCTTCTTTTTCAGTAAAAAATAAAAACCAATGGCTGCTAAAACAAAAATGGATGGCATGGATAGCCAAACAGAGATGGCTGACACAATGCTGAAGAGCAAAAATTTAATTTTGTCTGTCTTTATATGTAGAGCACTATATACTAAGGCCAAACAAATTAAAACGTCTAGGCTATATTGCTTTGCACTGGTAGCATATTCTATGAAATAAATTGAGAAAGCAAAAAGTGTGAATGGAAAAAGTATGGCTACTCCGGAAATAAAATGGCGACAAATCTTGTAAAATAAAATTATAGAAATTAAACCTGCAATTAGAGGTAAGAGCCTAAAGGCATATTCATTGTTGCCAAAAATCTGACTTAACCATTTGCAAAGGACAAGAAAAAGAGGAGGAGCATGTTGTCCAAATTCCAAGGGCAGAAACAAGTCGAGTATGTTTCGATTGGCGATGTTTCTACACAAGTTGATCTCATCTAAGAAAAAATCTCTATTGTCGAAATAGACTTTTAAGCGCAATAGCGCACCGATTAAAAGTATGCCTATAGAAATATGGTGAAGATATTTCTGTTGATTGGATAACATGTGGTAAAGGAATTGAATTTTGAATGGAAATCAAAATAATTCTTCTATTGAGCCTATGTGCTTTCCTTGGTTCTCTAATCTCTCGAGGGTTCTTTTTTCTCCTTCTACTGTTCTGCTGGAATAGGTTTTTCAAACAAGCCCGCTCTAAAAAGGAGACCCCTAGATCATACATATCTCTGCGCCTATAAAACCTTATCCTTTTCTTTTTCAAACACCTTTTCAAAATGCGGCCAAACGACCTTATAATCTTCCCAAAGCAATCATATTTAAACTTGATTAGCATTTACCTCTAAGAAAAAGCTAGTGTTTAATTTATTTCAATTCCATCGCTTGCAAAATCTCATCTACATCATTCATTCCACCTATCTGCAATTCATAAGCCTGCTTCAAGATCTTATCAAAATGGCGACCTGGTTTCAAGCCAATTGCGATAAGATCTCTTCCTTGGACAATGGCTTTGATTTCCGTTTTTCCAAATAGGGCAAAATATTCCAAGCATTTTTCAGATGCCTTATTGGTATCATTAAGGTCGACTCCAGTTCTTCCAGCGGAATCAGCTTTGTGCAAGCATGCCATGACATCCAATCTGCATTTTTTGTGCAACCGCTTCCAAGAAGATTCTTTCGCTTCAGATCTAAACAATTGACCAGGGTGCATATGAAATTTGACAAGTGACTCGACTTGGTTGATCAAGATTTTGTCATCAGTCAATCTTGACATAAATTCTATCGCCAATTTTGAACCGTGCTCCGCGTGGCCATGCGCCGTACATTCGGGCAAGACCGTTGTCGCTGGTTTGCCAATATCATGCAACAAGGCTCCAAACATATATGCCAATTGCAATTCTTCCGGTACCTTGTTTTTCAAAATGGCTGCATTGTCAATCACCATCATCGTATGGATCCAGACATCTCCCTCAGGATGCCATAACGGATTTTGTGGGCAACCGATCAAGTTGTTCAATTCGGGAAAGTGTATGATCCATCCGGAAGTTCTCAAAAATTCAAAGCCTATGGATGGCTTTTTGGCTTGCGTCAATAAGGTGCAAAATTCCTCGAAGACGCTGTCTTTAGGCAAGTGCTGGAAGTCGCTAACATCTTGTATTTTTTCAAAAAACTTCTTCATTGTTGAAACGCCACTTTTTTAAATCTCTTCATTTTATGAATCACTTGCTGGTCCAGGTGAATCTACTATTTCTTCTAGTTTCTTCGGTCTCTAGTCCAGCAAGTAAGCCTCTTGCTATTTGTGCACCAATTGCTTTTTTCATATATTTTAGTAAAAATTCCTTTTCTTTCTCATAGAAACCATTAAAATATTCATGAATTTTAGTTTTTCCAAAAGTACCGTTTTTAAGTTGTTTCATTTCCTTTAGTGTAATTGGATCGTTCTTGTCTGTGTAGGCATCTTGATAGAATTCTATTAGGTATGCTGTTTTAGTGCTTAGGTTTATGTTTTGCATTGTTGAGTAAATATATTTTTGGCTTAGAACAGGGGGATTTGTTTTAAGGTTCCTTGATTGAGTTTTATTTTTTTGGAGAGCGGGGTGCGGAACTAAAAATGTGAGAGGCCTGTTGGTCTTCTTACAGGTAGTGTTCCACACAAATACCTTGACTGGATGCAATCGCTACCTACTTACTTTGAAGTGGATAATTATATCTCGTACATGCTGGCTTGAGATTTAAATCCAAAGATCCTTTTGCTGATGGAATAGTCATTTGTGGATTAGGTCTTGGTATGATCAGATTGATTATGATTGGTTGGGGGATCGGTTTATTGTTCATGGGTAGGGAGGAAGTTGGTTTTTGAGGAGAAACCTGACTAGAAAAGAGTGAATAGTTGTATAAATGATTAAAGTTTAAAGGGCTTGCTAATATTTAAAATTAAAATCTAAATACGCTTGTAACACAGCATTCATTTGCTTATTTTTGCCCCGCTTTCAAGAATAGTGCAGTTTAGGCGTATTTGAATTGAAAGTTCAGGGTCCCTTAGCTCAGTTGGTTAGAGCATCTGACTCATAATCAGAGGGTCCAAGGTTCGAGCCCTTGAGGGACCACAAGTAAAAGCTGCATTCTTAATTGAATGCGGCTTTTTTTAATTTGAAGCTCAAATCCATTTTTAACACACTTCACTGCAGCTAATCCAAATTATTTTCATTTATTACATATATAGGTATCGGTAAGCACACCTCATGTCTCCACACTTATATCTAACAAACAAGAAAATTACGAAAACGAAAAACAAAAATTACGATGACAACTAACAACAAACATCTATCTCTAAATGCTCTACTCATTCTCATCCTAGCTATCTGCCAAATCAACTTGACAGCCCAAGCCGCACTCATCCAACAAACCTTCCC
>CALIAG010000042.1 GCA_938041325.1 uncultured Saprospiraceae bacterium
TAACCATTAACGCCATCAACAACAAATTCGGTACAACCACCAACGGGCGGAGAAATAGCGGGAATTCCATATTCCATTCCTTCCAACAAAGTCATTCCAAACGTCTCTACCCATTGTTCAGGATGAGATAAGTTCACTACAATATTTGCTCGCTGATAAAAAGGGTGTACATTGTTTTGTTTAGGAAAAAGCATCAGATTCTTCGGTAAAGAATATCCATCAAAAAAAGAATTGATATTTTCTTGTTCCGCATTCAGTACCAGTTCAAAAGAAAGGTTGGTCAAAGCTTCAGAAATTTTTACAAATTCCCAAACGCCTTTGTATTCTTTGAGTGAACAAAGCATAAGGATTGTAAACTCCGAGCTTTCAGTATTCTCTTTCTTATAACGCTTCGCAGATTCAATAAAATCTTTTGAAAGTGCATTATATATAACCGTTGAAGGAACCGTTCCAATTGGTTCTTGCTTTCTCAGAAAATCAGAAACATAAATAATTTCAGTAGCTGTTTTTGCACAAAACCAAATCAATAATCTTTTTAATATCGCAGGCTTCACGGATGTTTCGTGTACATGATAAACTACTTTTTTTCCCATTAGTTTCCCTGCCAATGCCACACCAAAAGGAAGAAGGGTATTCACATATACCACGACATCTTCATTTCGATATCTCAACATTTTACAAAAACATAAAAATTGAGTATAAAAGAAAAATACAATTCTGATTAATTTATTCTCTGCGAATGTATAGTTATTCGCAACATAATTTACTTCAAGATTAGATAAAAATCCTTCCTCTGCAAGAGAGGTAAGTACATCTACCTCATATCCCTTTTTTAGGAAACCTTTTATAACTGTAGATAAAATTAATGGGCTTCCACTAAAATCGTTATATAAATGAGTACAGACTATTTTCTTCATGTGTATAAATTAAACTTAACTCAATTCTAAAACGGACTCTTCTTGCTCAACTTGAGGTCGAAGCTGGGAATAAATATTTGAAATGATTTTGCCTTTTTGACTCCATCTAAATCTATCTTGAAAGCGGTTTAATGCACCTGAAGACAAGCCTTGTCTAAAACTTTCATTTCCATATAGTTTACACAAAGCAATACTGAGTTGCGCAATTGTATCTTCTCTATTTAGATTTCTTACTTTAATTCCAGAATACTCATCGATTGATTCACCTGGTCCTATGTTATCCAAACAAACAATAGGTACTCCAAAAGACAAAGCTTCGGGAACGACCATACCCGCTCCTTCATGCGAAGGAAAAAGAAAAATGGATGCATTGGCAAAATATTGATCAAGATCTTTTCGCTCTATCCAATCAATAAAAGTTACTGCATTATTTATATTGAGTTCTGCTGTTTTCTTTTCCAAATCTGATTTCAATGGACCTTTTCCTATAAGGATTAATTTCAAATTCGATCTTTCGTTCTCTTCTTGCTTAAAGTAAAATTTTGCAAAAGATTCTAAAGTTAAATCAAAACCTTTGAGATGAACAAACCGACCGATGGAAAGCAGTTGAAATTCGCTTGTATTTTTTTTAACATTGGAAGGTTCTTGCGTTGCAATTGCAGGCAACAATACTTCTTTGTCTTTGGGAATAGACAATACTTTTGCAACACTGCTATTAATACATAGAATTTTAGAAGCCTTCCATTTTGTCATCTTCAAAAATGGATCAAGGTTCCAAAATATTTTTTTCGTATTCCATTTTAATCGATCCAAAAGATAAGCTGGTGTTCCGCCCGTTTTCATCACAAAATCTTTTGGAATACTCTCGTGATGTCCGATCGGTCCCCAAACAAAAGGCTTCCCAAACACCCATAAGAAAGAAGGCATCCAATCACTGTGAAAATTAAGATGGTGCGCTATATCAAACTGAAATTTTCTGGATTTAATAAAAAAGATGAGACCGATTTGCCAAAGGTAAAAATACAAAAGTGCTCCTCTGGATTTCTTTTTCCAAAAACGTAAATAATAAGGCAAATCAAAGTATTCAAACTGAATATTATCAGCAAATTCGCATTCATTTTCAGCAAAATAGCGATCGATCTCTGGTTGATTATTTACTCTTGTAATTGCTATAACCTTCTGATGTCTAGCTGTTTCCATCAGAATATTCCAACCAGTACCATCTTCTGAACCTTTGTATGGGTTCACTGCGTAGATTGTTATTAATGCTGTGTTCTGATCACTCATTATTTTTGTGTTTATTATACTGATCGCATTTTCAAAACCTTTGCTGGCACTCCTCCGATTACCGCGTTAGCTGGCATATCTTTCGTTACAACAGCTCCTGCTGCGATGACACAATTGGCTCCAACCGTCACCCCGTCTAGGATAGTTACTTTAGAACCAATCCAGCAATTTTCTCCAACCTTAATTCCTTTTCTGGTCACCCCTTGTAATCGAATCAACTCTTTCGGATCATTATAATTGTGATTCTCAGGGTGACAACTTAAGTACTGACCTATAATACAATCATCTCCAATCTCTAGTCCTCCACCTCCACCTAAATAAGCAAACTCTCCGATCCCTACATTGTCTCCTATTCGAATGTACTCTCCAATATTATTGAATGAAGTCGAAGCAATCACCTGGCTATAAGCGCCGATTTTTACATTATTTCCAAAAGTCAAATGTTCTTTGCATAAAGCACTGACCTTCACATAGTCTTCCAGTTGGACCCAAGCTCCAAAACGAATATTTGAAGCATAGGACAATTGAACATTTTTCCCTATAAATAATTTTTTAGGTATCGTTCCAGAAAAAAGAACTCTTAGTCCTCTAACTCTTTGTATTATTTTTTTAATCGCCAATTCGATCAATACCCCACTATTCACTTTCTTGTCAAAAGAAAAGTTAGGATTCTTTTTTCGAATGGTTTTTAAGACTAAACTATTGATCATAATTATAAAATATTCTGCAGTTCTTTTTGAATGTAGTCCAAAGTAACTTCCTTATCAATGTTTTTAATCGGAAGATATTTTTGGTCATATTTATCAGAAAAATTCGCAAATAAATCTTGATAATTTGTTGTCAAAGAATCGATATCTTTTGCAGAAAGTTCTTTCTTCCTTTTTAGTATAATCTGTGAGGGTGCGTATAGAAAGAAATTCAATTTCGGTTTATGCACAAATCGATACAGCAATTTTGTGATTCTGCTATCTAAAATAATATTAGATCTTTTTCCATCTACGATGAAGTCAAAATAATATCGATCATATAGGACGATATAATTAAACATTTGATAACGGAAAAATATGTACCATTGTCCGAAAAGGTAATCCGTATAATAGTAAGCAAATCGCAAAAAGGATCCTAAGCTGCTTTTATTGTTTCCTTGTCTAGGCATCTTTTCAGCAGCTCTTTTTTCTGCTCCTTTCTTTCCATATTGTACCGAACTTAAAATGGGTAATAAGGATGGACGATGCCTGAGAACAATTACTTTTTTTCTAAATTTTTTCTCCAGCATTTCTTGAGTTTCTGCTAGTATAGTACTTTTCCCTGCACCATCAACTCCACTAAAAGTAATCACCTTTCCTTTGCAACTAATCAAATTTAAAAAAGTGTCTTTGAAATAATTAAAAGTACTTTTAATCTTAGTTGAAAACCCATTAAAGGGTTGATGATCCAGATAACTCACAAGCGTTTCGTTTAAGCCCGGGTCTTCTTTGTTCACATTTGATATTGACAAATCCCAATTGTATTTTTTATTGAAGGAATCAATCACTTCAAACAATTGAGCTTCCGGTAAACTTTCAAAATATTTAACATATTTAGAAGGCATTCCATCATTATTCAATTGATGAAACAAAACAATATGCTCGAACAAAACGGTTGGGCTATATGTTTTTACTCCATTTATATTTTTAGTATTCGCAAAAACGTATTCATTCGTTAGATAAATCAGGTTTTTCCGAATTAACTTAAATAGACAATCTATTTGCAAAAAACTACCATCCTTAAAAAACAAAAAGAATTGGCTCATTGATTCTAGATTCGACACATCCATGCTTTCTAGGTTTTCAGCATTTCGAATAATCGAATTTAGAAAAGGAAGAGTTGGCTTTTCTAGCAAAAGATCAAGGTCTGAGTTATCATCAATTTTAGACAATTCACCTTCCGTAAACTTCAACAAAGTGTAATCCAATTCTGCAATCTCTTCAAAGAAAAGTTTTATAAATTCTTGCCTATTATTTATCATCAATTTGTTATTTTTAAAATCGTATCCGAAACGGTAAATTTTATTGATTTTTCTTCGCGCAAACTTTCAATTGCTTCTTGCCAGCAATCTATTAACCAGTGCGCCTGCAAGTGCAGATCCTTTTGTTGAAGGTATAAGGGAATGTAATAAGTAGTAATATATAACAAGTAAAAAGCGTAGTGCTTAGTCCAATCCGTTTCATACTTTTGAATAAGTTCTTGCACAATAGGATTGTTTTCAACAATATCTATTTTTGATTTAATCGTTGCAAACTCATCCCTTTGGATTAATATACTATTTTGGAATATATAGTGAATAGCATCAAAAAACAAAGGCATATCAAAACAACTCATTTCCCAATCATAGACATGTATTTTATTTCTAGTTTCATACATATTCCACGGTGTAAAATCTCCGTGAGTTAATGCCATAGGTAAAGTAGAACTAGATTCGACATATTGCTTCAAAGCGTTCAAATGCTTTGCGATAATTCTTATTTTTTCTAGTGAGATTCCATTATCAATTATTGTCGTTTTTTGAATAAAATCAATACTAGAATTGATAGCTGACCAACAAGAAATCGATTGGGGTGATTGTGAATTAACTGTCTTATTGTAGCATTCCGACAATGCAAGTAAGTGCCTGTCAGTCAAATTGTTAGCTTTTAATATTTCCTTTGGTTGAATATTCGTTAAACTCAAATGAGAACCACCACCTCCTCCTATTGGGACAAACATTTTTGTAAGTTTTAAACTTTTCAGCTTGGTTAGCTGTATTCGTTCATTCAGTACTAGTTGTTGCGCTTTCTCGGTCAAAGGAATTTTCACAAAATGCGTGCAATGTTTTTTATGAAACAAAGCCAAAATAGCTTTTCTGTTTTCTCCTGCGGTTCCAGTAAAAACAGCGTATTCGTCTACCAAATTTCCGGTAAAAAATCGATCAATATTTTCAACCTTACTTTCAATAATAAAAAACCCAGATACTAATAAAGAATAACTATTTAGTTGATAAGCTAGTTTAAAAAGCTTTTTATAAATTTGAGCTTTCCATCCTGTATTATTGTATAAACTCAGAAAAGTCGGTTGCTCATTTGAATCAGGAAATATCCAACGGATACTTTTATCATTGTTATTTACGAAATGGTAACGTTGGCTTCGTCGCTCAGCTCTTTTTAAATTAAAATGGATGGATGCGATAATATTTGGTTGGTCAAATCGGAAGTCAGTCTTCTTTTTAGAGAGATTAAAAACCACAATCTTATCAGTTGGATTTTGATCTAATAACTTTTGGACTTCACTTTCAGAATTAACAAAATGAAAAGCTTCGTACTCTTGCCCAGTACTTGATTGGAGGGGATCTAAAACTATTGAAAAATCAACAGTTTTAAAAAACAACTTCTGGATAATATGTAGATCCTTTCTATGCATCATTTCTTAAGATTATTTGAGGTCTAAGCTTTTGAATTTTGGGACCTGCTTCAATTATCATGAACAGAATTATAAACTGATAAAACATGATACTATAGTTTGCCTCTCCAAAGATCCCAAACTCAGTCAATGAGTTGATAAAAATAGGAATGAACAAGGCAACAGTAAGCTGTTTTATATATCCGTTTTTATTAGTCAGAAAGGCGTATAGAGTTGCAATCATTTGAAATAGTACAATAAATGCTCCAACAAGTCCAAGGTTGATCAATACTTGCACGAATGTATTGTGCGTCATTGACGCTGCATATGCATGTATACTATCAAACTTGTCTGTAAAAGGAGAAGGACTAATACTCATGAATCCATAACCCAATATAGGTCGATCAGGGAATCCAAAGGTGATTAGGTCAGACCAAAAAGGCAGACGTCCGGTCATACTCATTACTTCGCTGACATCACCTTCTTTGATAATAATTGTATTTACCAAAACAGGTAGTACAAAAATCCCCCCGATAATGGTAAGCAATTGTAGCTTTCTATTTCCAGATTGATAAATGAATAGAATAATTATAAGAAGAAATCCACCCAATGAGGAGCGCGATTGAGTCAATAATAAAACCGCAACATTTATTATTACGAAAAGGATATTCCAAAATTTCGGTTTATCTCTTGACAATTCTAAAAAATTCATTGACGCACCAATAGCAGCTAACATTCCAAGTTCATTGGGATTGATTATAAATCCCCCTAGCCTAGAAACTGCACCTCCATGTGTATCTCTATAAAAAGTAGAAGGATCTAAATACAATCCGATAAGGAAGGCAAGTGATATTATAGAAATTGAGACAGACATAAGTTGACTAAAATCTGCTTTCCCATAATATTTAAAATTATACATGGTTTGGAGATGATAGAAAAAAAGTACGAATGCTATGGATTCGAAAAGCATCAACAATTGTAAAACAGTAAACTGAATGTTTGTAGACCAAAGTATGGAAGCAAAACCCAATATTGCATAAACCAAATACAACATTCCTCCGGTGATATTTCTATATCCGAATTGGATTTCTCTATTCTTTGAAATTAAATTCAATAACAGAACCAAAGACAAGCCGCTCATCATAAATCGCAAACCAATTTTAACTACTCTAGTAACTCCAATCGAACTTGGAAACAAGGTAAAATAACTGGTGATCCGTAATAACAAAATGAGTGTTATTAAGGTGAGTAACCAATTGGCTTTTTCGGATGCTATGGTTTTTACAGTATTCATCCAGCGTACACATCAATCAATTGTTGAGCTACTTTGGTCCAACTAAATTCTTCTTCAACCATCTTCCGCGCTCGCTTTCCTATAGGTTCCAAATCATTGTTTTGAAATAATTTTTCTGCAGTTTCCATCATTGCTGCAATTTCTGGAATTCCATTTTTTTCCATTGGAAGGCCAGAATCAAATGTTCGGAAATAGTCGTTGATATTTGTTGCTTCGCTTGTAATACAAACTTTCTCCATAGCTGCTGCTTCCAGAACTGCAGTTGGAAATCCTTCCATTCGAGAGGTATGCAAAAACACATCAAACCCAGCAATCAATTCATATTTTTCGTCACCGAATTTTGCTCCGTGAAAGGTTACTAAATCTTCAATTCCTAACTCCTTACAAAGGCTCTCCATTTCAGGCCGATCACTTCCATCTCCTATTAGTTCTAATGTTCCTAAATTGCCTTTTTCAATAAATAATTTAAAACCTTGTAGCATCATGTCTAATCCTTTATGAAAGGTTGCAATTCTACCACAAAACCCGAAAATTATACTTTTCCCTGTTCGATCTTTTTTGACAAAACTAGGAATAGTACTCATGTCTTGTCCGTTGGGAATCAAGCATTTATTATTCGTATTGATTAAGTTTTCAGTAAAGGCCAATTCTTGTACACCCAACAACTGCATTGCTTTTGCTCTCTTTATCAAAGCCGATTCAAAAAGCTTGAAATACAATTTTTTCATAAAATTATTCTTCATCATTGCCCCTTCTGTTAGAGCACCATGAGGCGTATAGATGTAACCAATTTCTTGTCGATTTAGTAATTTTGCAACCTGATAAAACTCAGGAATAAATGAACCATGAATGTGGACGATTACATCTGAATTCAGTTCATTAATCGCAGCTACTAATGCCTTATCCAGTTTCAATTTATTCTTTAACTGAAGGAATAAAGTAGTTTTAAAATTCCGATCAGGATAGTTTCTAGTCATACTATTCGCTATTCCCCAGAGATGCACATCATGTCCCATATCTGTTTGCGTGGTAGCCAATTGGTAAGCTACTTTGTTGACGCCGTTCATCCGATCTGGATTCCCTTTCCCGAGTACTAAGTGAATAATTTGCATAAGGTTATTTTTTGTATAAGGCAATTTCTTGCCTAGAATAATTTGATTTCCCATAGTTTAGATAATAATACCCATAGGTCGCAAATGTGATAAATTGCGTGATCACAAGTCCAGCAAGAAGTCCGCTCATGCCCCATTCTTTTAAGAAAAAAGAAGCTGCGAAAAAACTAAAAATTGTGGCAATTATATAGGCAACAAAAAGCGGATAAGTCAACTCAATTGTTCGCAATGCAAATTGCAGTGGTAGAGATAGAAATACCATTATATACATCGCACAATAAACAACAACAACATAGCTGTATTCAAGATATTCAGTGCCATATAACAATTCAATGATTAAAGGAGATAGACCTGCCACCGCAACCAGCAAGACCAAGAATACAAGTCCTAACTTGGTGGTCATTTTTTTCAAATAAAGGGTCATGGAATTCCAACCTCCTGCTTGTAATTGGCGCGCTGCTTCAATCGGGACAATGTTTTCCATCGATAGAAAAAGTATGTGAAAAAAGCCCATTATATTCTGAACCATTCGCAATGCTCCAACCGCGACAGGACCGATAATAGTCGCACCAATTATAATAAAATAATTACCGGAGAACCATTGTAGTACAGAAGTGCCAACTAACCATTTCGAGTAATGAAATTGCTTCTTCCATGTTGATCTTAGTGAAGTAAAATTAGGAATTGAAAATCCATTTATTAACCACATCATTCCTATACCCACCGCGTTGACAACTAAAATACATAATAATGCAGTATACAAACTCAAACCTCCGGTAAGCCAGAAATAACCAATCAAGATTAGCTGTCCCATGTATAGTATTCCATCCAATATAAAAGCAAGAAATACATTATCTTCTATGAAGCATTTTTTACGAAAATAATCATGAAATAATTGTAGAAAGAGGATGAGTGAAACGACTGGAATAAAAGAAAGATGTGCTATATCGAAGTTGAAAAAATCTGCTGTAAACCAGGTTCCAATTCCCGCGAATAAAAGTAAGGTTGAAAGAGCGCTTTGCAGCCAGTAGATATTAACAAGGTACTCTGTAGAGTCCTCTTTATTCATCTTAGGAGCCAATGAAAGCATTGGCTTGGTGATCAATGCTTGGTTAATTCCTAAGGCAAATAATACAATCATCCACAACAAAGCAAAAACACCATAGCTTTCCAAACCCAAAGACCGGACAAGCAATATTCCAAGAAGGAAATTACTCCCACTTACCATCATCTGATCTAATAACAGAATGGGTTTTTTGTAAGGGTTTTTATTTAATTTTTGTAGCAGCTTTCTCATATTATGGATTTCAGAAAGTTTTCTATTCTTCCTTAATCAAAATTCGATCAATTGTCAATAAGGCTTTTGCTTAAAATTCAGTTTTTGAGACGGCCTTTATTTTTATATTAAGTTTTAATTGTCTTTGTTAATTGCGTTGTTTTTTCGTTAAAAGCCGAAAAGGTGTCAACAGTTTTTCAAATCTATTTACTTTTTTATTTGATTTATTATGGTAACTTTCTTGTTGAGCTTTTACCCCATTCAGAACTGCATATATATTAGGAATTTGAAATTCATCTAAGAGAGGTGTAATCATTTTCGCCTTGCGAATCTTTGTATGATTTGCTCGAACTACAAATAAATTAAAATCACTTTGATGCATCAAAGGAACAGCATCGATTACCAAACCAAGTGGTGGTGTATCAATAAAAATAAAATCATAATCTTTTTTGAGATCATTTATAAAAGAGGTAGAACTGGGAGAAAAAATTATTGCAGAAAAGATGTCTTCCATACTTCCTGAAGGGATGACATCTAAGTTTTTCGTTTTGGTTTTCTGAATGGCTTTTTTAGCGGTAAGTTCCATTTTAATTATAGCGCTTAATCCACCTGTTTTTCCTGATATATCGAGCAAGTTGTGAACATCAGGATTGCGTACATCCATATCTATCACCAAAACTTTTCGATTCACTGAAGCAAAGGCCTTAGCTATATTTACTGTGGTATGAGTCTTCCCTTCATTAGAATGTAAGGAGGTAATAGCAACCATAATCCCTCTTTCCTTTTTCAGCTCTTTTTGTTTTAAAATTTCGAGATTTGTATAGAGGTTTGCAAATGCATTGATTGATTTTCCGCTGCCCTTTTTTGTTTTACTGATCGTTCCGATTATAGGAATATTCAATAACTCTATAATGTCTTCTTTTGATTTTATAGTTGAAAACAGAAAATGGCCGAGAAAAGAAAGTAGGATTCCTGTGACCAAAGCGAAAAATATTGCGACTCCATATATGAGTGCTTTATTGGGCCAAACGGGAGATTTTCCCAATCTCGCGGGATCAATGATTTTATGTCCGACGGCAGAAGCTGTTTTTGAGATAGCTAATTCCATCCGTTTTTCCATCATTAAGTTATATAGACTCTCGTTTAATTTTACATCCCTCTCTAAGACAACAATTTGTCTCTCCTTATTCGGTAAGGTTTGGATAGATTCATTGATTGATGCAATATTGGATTCGAGCGTTTCTCTCCTCTTCGTAATATTGATCAAAGTTTTATTTACACTCTCATGAATGAAAGTTCTGAGATTGTTGATCTTTGCATTGATCGTTTGAATTTCTTCACTTTGTTTAGTAAACTTTAATGCAAGGTCTAATTTCTGTAATTCTAACTTTTGAGTTTGTAGATAAGCATCACGAAAAACTGCATCACGAAGAGATTCAAAATTAGGTGCAAATTCTTGTAAATCATTGCCTGTTGATAAGAATTCAAACAATCGAGTTAACTCCTCTTCTTGCATTGAATAGTTGACTTTTTGTAAGTCTAATTGCATGATTTCCTTTAAGGTCGCATCTGTTTCTTGTTTAGCATTTATAATTCCGTTTTCAGCTTTGTATCCAGCCAATTCACTTTCGGCTTTTTTTAATTTGGAACTGATTATCTCCAATTGATCATCTATAAATGTCAATGTCACTTGTGATTCCTCCGTAATTTTATTTTGACAAGATTCTATATAAGTATTCATTAACGCATTGACGAAAAGTTCTGCCTTTTCGGGAACTTCATGTTGATAATATACTTTGATTACTTGTATTTCTTTGTCAATTGGCTTTATGAACAAATTGGATGAATTGATATCTTCTTGCAATGCATCTATGGTATTCAGAGTGAACATAAACACGTCATCCTTTTGAAGACTTCCGGGTTTTGTTTTTAAGAATTTCTCTTCTTTTTCTAAAGTCAGAACTGCCTTGTCGCTAATAAATAGGCTATCAAATCGAATGATTTCATTCGCGTTTATAAACTCTAAATTATTGCTAAATAAAAATTCTTCTTTGCCTAAGTATTTCAGATAAAAAGGACGGTCAAATGCCTCTTCACTTGAGCTTGCAAAATTAATTTTGAATGGACGATCAGTATAGAGTTCTTTGGTTCTTAACTCTCCTACCCTGTAATATGACACGTCAAAGTTGAGTGCTTCTAGCGTTTTTTCAATTAGAACTTTCGATTTAAATGATTCTACCTCAGTTAAAAAATTGTGAGACTTTCCACCGCCACCTTTTTCATCAAAAAGAACGTTTGCATTTACACTATTGTCTTTTGTATCTATTTGAATTGCACCATCAGCTTGGAAAATAGAATTCGTGTACATAATCATACTTCTAGTCAAGGTAAAAGCTACCACAACTAAAAAGATAGTTAAAGGAAGGCCTTTAATTATCGGTAGTACAATCGTTTTGAATTCCTTTCTTATATTCATTCTTTGGCAAATCTCCCTCTCCTTTTCTGATGGGATTTCGAATTTATTTTTTAACTTTTTTTATCTTAATAAAACAGAGACTATTACTGCAGCACCTGTTAAAATACCGGCGATGATACTTGCCTTTTGCAAATTGTCATCTGATACTTTAGATTTTTCCGGAGCTACGTAAACAATATCATCCGGCTGTAAAAGAATATTTTTTTGATTCAATCCAGTTAATTCCCTGAAACTAACTTGTAGCTTGATAGCTTCACCATTTACATTTCGAATCACTTCAATTTGATCATTTTTTGCGTAAGGACTAAAACCACTTGACAAACCTATCAGTTGAATTAAAGATATTTGTTCGTTATCAATTGTATATTTCCCAGGGCTATTTACTTCTCCTAAAATTGTAACAAAATGGTTTAGGACTTTGATATTTATGATTGGATCTTTCAAAATTCTTCCATATTCTTTTTGTAAAGAATAATTAGCTTCATTGATTGTAAGACCAGAAAGTTTTCTTCTCCCAATTTTCGGTAAATTAGCTTCCCCCTCTTCATTTAAAACAAGCCACTTTCCAGTACCTACATTAGAACTAAAACTACTATTTACAGACCCAATACTAAGGTTCTCATGTCCCCAAATACTAATGGTAATTTTATCTCCAGGCCTGATGATTGGTTCAGCTATATTTATAAATTGTTGGAAAGTAGAATCGGTAGGACTGACAAAATTTTCAGTTTGAAATAACGGTTGTGTGGTTGTACAAGAGGATATTAATATCATCGCTATAATAGCTACGAATAGAATTCTCATTTTTTTGTGTTTGAGTGTGCGAACTATTTCTTAAATCGGGTATAGTTCTTCTAACAATTCAAAATAGATTTATTTCCTAGTATATAATTTTCTTACATGAGAATAAAGTACCATTCAATGTGTAGAAAAAATTATTCTAAAGAATAAACACCAGTATACTTATGTAATGCCATAAGAATGCCAATCCATATGTTTTTATAGATTATTAAGCATCAAGTAGATAAAAATCAAATAACTTTAAAATGTATTTCATTTTGAGAAAGGATTCTCAAAATTAGATAAAATCAAATTTTCTTAACTACTTGTTTATCAGGGATTTATAAATTATATTATTTTTTAAGAAAAGGAATTCTATTTAAAGGTTAAAAAGAAAAAATAGAAAGGCTAATTTGTTAAAGTTTGCTTTATCGCAAAAAAAATAAGCAACAATCCATTGAATGATTGTTGCTTATTTGAATTTATTGAGAACGTTCGTTTTATGACTTATTGAACAAAAATAATTTCTGCCCTTCTATTTTTTGCTTTCCCATAAACATTGTTGTTGGTATGCTTAGGCTTTGTTTCTCCATATGAAATTATTGAAATCCTATCCATGCTAATTCCTCTTTCAATAAAATAATTCATTACCTCAAAGCTTCGCTTTTCGCCAAGAGCATGATTATATGCTGCATCCCCTTCTGCGTCTGTATGGCCACTTATATAAATATTGAATTCAGGTCGATTCATTAATGTTTGTACCGCTTGATCCAATTGAGGCCAATAAATCGGTTTAATATAAGACTGGTCCGTATCAAACTCGACATGTACTTTTGGCAAACGATCGTTTCTAAATTCACCTTGACTTATTGGCGAAGAGGATATTTTTGGGCAACCATTATTTGAAGCAACTCCTTTTAAAAATGGGCATCGATCTATCTTGTCAGAAACACCATCTTTATCTGTATCAGGACATCCTTTATGTTCTGGACTTCCTTTCAGAAAAGGACAATCATCTACGGAATCAATTAAGCCGTCTAAATCAGAATCCATGACATCCACAGGACATCCTTTATTTGATTTATCTCCAAAAAGGTTCGGACAAGCATCCTTAGAATCTATAATGCCATCTTCATCTTTATCGTTGCAACCATTGTATTTCCATAAACCAGGAATAAGTGGACACTCGTCAATACCGTTAGGAACACCATCATTATCACTATCCAATTTAGAATTATCTTCTGGACTTTGAATTACTTTAGGAGCAGGAGTCGCAGTACGGTTTTGTTTATCTTTATTGAAATAAAAAATTGCAGTTAATTCAATTGCTCCATTGCCATTTGTAGCGCCTGATAATTTTGATTTGTGAAGATCATAATTTAACGCAAAAGAAGCATTGTCAATGTCTATTCCGGCTGATAGTATTATAGCATCTTTCATTCTGCTTGCGATACCAATATTTAATCTTTTTTGTTCTTCTAATTTATAATTAATCCCAAACCCCAAAATAGTCTGTTGAGTAGAAGATTGTTTTGCATATTGAAAATTTCCTATTCCTGAAAGCTTTTCATTAAAGGGAATGGTTGATTTGATATGAAAAAAGGTGCGTGTTGGATAAATCTGATCTCCGTTATTGTAGAATGAAGCAGCAGCTTGATTAAGATGCGCCAAAGAAACTCCAATTTCATTTTTAATGGTTCCAACTTTATTGGTCCAAATTAAACCTGCAGTAAAATCGGGTAAAATTTGATTGGTCTTGTCAAAACTTTCCTGACTTGAAAAGCTACCATTAAAACCTACACCTTGCTCGTATTGATTGTCAAATTGAAAGGCAGTTGGGTCAAAGCGTTGTTGGATGATTCCAACTGCAACCCCTGCTCGTAAACTATGTCCTTCTTGCGCCAATAGTTTTGTATAAGAAGCTTTTAATCTAATATTACTTTGCTTTAAGGAAGCTTCTCCTGCATCATTATTGAGGATATCCGCGCCCCATGAAAATGCTTTTTGCTTATTTTCGAAGCCAACTGTATAGGTTCTAAATCCATCAGGAATAGACCACCATTGAGACCGATAACTCCCCATAATTTTAAAATCACTTGACATCATACCCACTTTAGCTGGGTTTGCAGCTGATGCATTCATTTCAGAATTAGAGAAATGAGCATCTTGAGCCTGACCCAAGTTGCACAATAGGAGTATAAATAGTATTAAACGATTTTTATACATGGTTCTCATATTTGATTCTATATATTCCAAAATTGAAACCCTTTTTTAAATACTTGAAAACAATATCATTATACATTTTGGAATTTTATCTTTTGTTCTCGCTTTGAGAATTGATCTAAAAATAAGACTGATTTTTATCTAATCATTTACCGAATAACGGTAACCCTACCTGCTATCTGCTTGATTGTACCATCTGATTTCGTAATGTTAGCGCAATAAACATAGTTGCCGTTTTGAACAACTTTACCTCCATGTCTTCCATTCCATCCAACATCCTGCTCAGTAGATTCAAAAATCATATCGCCCCAATGGTTGTATACATTAAATACAATTGAATTTATATCTGTACCTCTTACAAATAGGACATCATTTTCTCCATCCCCATTCGGTGTAAAAGCAGTCGGTATAAAAATATCATCAACTCCATCTTCTGGTTCCGGTTCTGGCTCAGGTTCAGTTCCAATATTTCTTACAATTATGAAATCCTGTTTTAAGATTGAATCTCTACAACCATTGGCATCCGTTGCCGAAAGCTGAACAGAAAATTCTCCTATAGTTGAAAAAGTGTGTTCAGGGGTTTCAATGAATGATAAATTGTCAGGACTATTAGGGTCACCAAAATCCCAACTCACCTCTGACACATTTTGATTTAAAATTTGAAAGGCCACTGTATTTCCTGCAATGATATTTGTTACATCACTTGTAAAATCAATATTAAACTCTGGTAAGACTTCTATTGTAATTGGTAATGAGATGGTCGTAGTACCTGTCGATGAAACAGCTTGGACTTGATATATTCCAGCTGTTGTAACCATCAAGGTTTGGTTAATTGCATTCCCAATTGGCCATCCATCTTTTAACCATTGGTTCCCCGATTCAAAATTTGATTGTAATTCAGTACTTCCACCAAAACAAATATTTGGTGATCCATTTAAGGTAATAACAGGAGCTTCAGGATTCTCTATCACTTCAATAGAAACGGATTCTGAAATACCGTAACAACCATTGGTGTCCGACACCTCAACAGTATAATCTCCACTTTCTTGAATTGTTATCGTCTGTAGTATTTCACCATTTGACCAAAAATAAGACTCTGCTTGACTTGAAATTAGAATAGCTGAATCTCCTTGAAAAAAGGAAGTCTCCCCTACAATAGAAATCGTAGGTTCTGGTAACTCAAATATGGTGACTGTTAAAGGACTGGATTGAAAAGTATTGCCGTTATCTTGAACGACGACTTTAATTTGATGAGTTCCTGCAGTAAGTCCAGTTGCAGTAAAATTTGGAGTGCTGCTATTTTGAGCTATTTGTCCATCCACGTAGAAATAATAATCGTTGTAAACATCAGGCGATGCATAAACTTCTATTTCCTCACCCTGGCAGGCCGTTGGTTCTGCGTTTGCTGTCATTAAAACAGATACGCCTTGGTTCAGATCAATTAGTTTTCTAACCAAATGATTATAAGCATCTCCGACAAATATTTCTTTTGTCAATGGTGAAACTGCAATACCAGTAGCTCCACTGAATGTTGCTAAAGTACCGACACCATCTGTGGCACCGGTTGTCTCCAAAGTTCCTGCAAAAGACAACACAGTTCCATCAGTAGAAATTTTTCGGATCAAATAATTATAGCCATCGGCAACAAAAACGTTACCAGTAGAATCCACTGTTATATCCCAAGGGTAATTGAAAGAAGCAGAATTGACTGAACCATCATCACTGCCAAGAGAACCATCACCAGCAAAAGTGGTCACAATTCCATTTTGATCGATCTTCCTAATTTTATGATTCCATTCATCTGCAACCAGAATGTTACCATCATTATCAAGTGTTAATCCGTATGGTCGATTAAAGCTTGCTATTCCTCCGGGGCCGTCTGTATTGCCTGTAACATAAGCTGTCCCTGCGATTGTAGAAACCTGACCGGCTGGATCTATTTTTCGTATTACGTGCGTAAGATGATCTGCAACGTATATGTTTCCATCTTCATCAGACTCTATCCCCGTTGGATTGCCGAAAGTGGAAGCTTGTCCTATTCCATCAGAGCTACCAAAGTTACCAGAACCTGCAATTGTACTTACAACCCCAGATTGCGTTACCTTACGAATTTTATTATTCCTAGTATCGGCAACCAAAACATCGCCATTTCTATCAATACAAATTCCCCAAGGTTCATTGAAAAGGGCAACGGTGGTATCGCCATCCATTTCACCACTAACATTGGGTTGTCCTGCAAAAATGCTTACGTCTCCTGCGGGAGTAATTTTTCTAATCAAATGGCTCCACCTATCGCATGTATAGACATTTCCGTTGCCATCAACAGCAATTCCATGAGGATTATTAAACGTTGCCTCGAAGGCGGGTCCATCTTCGTATCCTGCAATTTCGGCTTGCCCTGCTACTGTCACTACGATTTGTGAAAAAGCATCAGAACCAAAGCAAAAAATAATTGCGAAAAATAAATACTTACAATAAATCATATTAATATTATTCTAAAAAGCTTAGTGCGTTTACTTGATCGTAAAAAAATCCAGTAGTTTGTTTTATTTATTTCAAAAACAGTAATCAACAACTTGGTCTCCTTACAATTGCATAAGGAAGTTTCTAATTTTAAAATGGTATGTATTAGGTGTATAAATATTTCGTTGGAAAAAATGATTTTCTAATCCGCTTTCACCAGGATTGGTTTTGGAGAAGTTTTTTTCTCATCCTTGAGCAGCATTTTTTTATACTTATTTGCAATGACTTCCCAGGTGTATCGTCTTTGTGATATTTCGTACATTCTATTTCCTAAAGCTGCCCTTTTACTATCATCAATAGATACTATATGATCTAATAACTCCTTGTCGGTTCTAAAATAAAGTGCATCGCCTTCTGTTGTTTCTTTGTTATACATCACGTCATAGGCGATGATTGGTAAAGATAAATTCATTGCTTCAACCAGTGATGGATTTGTCCCTCCTGCACTGTGTCCATGTAAGTAGATATAGCAATTGGAACGAATGGTATTTAAAGGTTCAAGTTCATAGATTGGGTCCAATAGTATTATATGAGAATATCTTTTGTATTCTTTTTTCAACCCAATTCCATATTCACTATTGTCCCAATTCCCTATAATGACCAGTTGCAATTCTTCTTGTTGCGCCATTGCTTCCAATAACATATGAATATGGTTTTCAGGTTCAATTCTGCAAACGGTGAAAGCATATTTCTTTTTTAGAAAAGGATACTTCGAAATTGAATCTGTTGTTATGGGAACATATTGTGCTTGGTCTCCACCATATTCGATCAGATGACTTTGATAATTGTACGCCTCTTTCATATAATCACAAATCACTTGATTATCTGTGATAATAGCCTCTGCTGATTCTACTGCAAATATTTCGGAATACCTCAAGAAAGTTTTTATAAAAAAATTCCATTTATTCCTCTTCCATTCAATTCCATCAATATTTACAAATACTTTTTTTCTTGTAAAGAACTTTACGAAAGGAAGTGTCAAGCAGCCAGATACACCGAGGATCAATAATAAATCCGCTTTGAAGGCAGCATGAAATATTGATATGATATCATACGGAATACTTTGAATGCCATTAGCATGAAGTGGGATGTATTTGAGCTTGGCTTTTCGATATTTTTCAGGTCTATCTTTATCGGTATAAAACTTAGAACTACAGTATACTGTTATTTCGAATTCATCTTCAAGAAAAGGAATAAGTTGTTCTACAAGGGTTTCAAATCCACCGTATTTGGCTGGTAAACCTACCGTACCTATAATCGAGAGCTTAAGCTTTTTAGAATTCATTTGTTTGGTATTACGCACAAAAAATGCTAGTGGAAAATATGTTTGTTAGGCGCGTTTGAAAGCTTTATTACTTAGGAGGAATTATTTACATAATAAAGCATACTAGCATACTGCAATAACCATGACGTTTTTTCAATATGAAAAGAAGTTCTAATTATTAAACCAGTAAAATTCATGTAGATAATAACGAATATGAGATAGAAATCTGTCACAAGTTTAAACCTTGCATCTCTAGCATTGAATGAAATGGCTCCTTTTTTGCAAAAGTGTTACTAAACAGATACCCCAGAATTTTTTAACTTTTAACCAAATGAATAACGATCTACTCACATTAATTTCATGCACTATATGTAGTTTCCTGATAACCTATATCACTATCCCTTCTGTGATAAAATTAGCCTATCAAAAGAAGTTATTAGATATACCAGATTCCAGAAAAGTTCATGTTCAAGCCATTCCTAGTTTAGGAGGAATTGGAATTTTTATTGGCGTCCTAATCTCCTTTACTTTATTCTGTTCTTTAAATTCTTTTGAAACTTATAAATATATTTTAACGGCCTACTTAGTTCTCTTCTTCGTTGGAATCAAAGATGATTTGTTGCCGATGCCTGCCAGCAAAAAGTTCATTATACAAATTCTGATTGCAATACTAATAGCATATGGTGGGATTAGAATTAGCACCTTACACGGCTTATTTGGAATTTACGATCTACCTATTATTGTAAGCTATTTTTTAACGGTTCTTTTCATTGTAGGCGTTACGAATGCTTATAATTTAATCGATGGTGTAGATGGCTTAGCGGGTGGATTAGGAGGAATCGGATGCACTACGCTAGGAATTCTCCTATTGTGGGTTCAAGAATACAACTATGCGATATTGGCCTTTGCAATTACAGGTTCATTGCTTGCATTCCTGCGATATAATTTTGCTAAATATCCCAAAAAAACATTTATGGGAGATGGTGGTTCACTGCTTCTTGGGTTAACGATAACCATTTTATCGATCCGCTTTATTGAGGCTCCCAATACATTAGAAATTTTAAATATTAGTTCTCCCATAGGTATTGTTACAGGTATAATTTTTATTCCGGTGTACGATACATTGCGCGTGTTTACGCTTAGGATATTAAATGGCCAATCTCCTTTCCAACCAGATAAAAGCCATATACATCATGAATTCTTAAGATCTAAAGTCGGTCATCGGGATACGAGTCTATTATTGTGGATTGGAAATGTTTTAATCATATCAGCGGTTTTAGTTTTTAGAAACCAAAATACAGTCAATCTCATTCTTATTGTATTGACGGTCGGAACTGCCTTTATCCATTTTTTAGTCTTTATTAGAAATAAAAAAGAGACCAGGAAAATAAGTGATTTAAGTCAACAACTTAAATCTATTCAAAAAGAAAACTACCTCATACAATAATGACAACAATTACACAAAATTCAGCCGCAATCAAAATGGCTCAGCCAGAGAATAAAAAGAGCGTTCTAGATGCTTCTTTTTCGAAGAGATATAAAATATTCTTTGTCGATGATGATCTTATGATACGAAAAATGTTATCTCGTCATTTTTCAAGTTTTACAAATTTCGATACAACTGTATTTTCATCTGGAGAGGAATGCATAGAAGCTCTTGTTGAGAAGCCAGATATTGTAGTTTTGGATCACAATTTAGCAAGTGAAGATGGCGGGGATCGGATTCTAAACGGACTAGATGTTTTAGAAAAAATAAAGAATCAATATCCTGATATCCAAGTAATTATGCTTTCTGCTCAAGTTGATGTTCAGGTGGCTGTTGATTGTCTTAAGAAGGGAGCACTTAACTATGTTGTGAAAGATGCAGTGATGCAATTTAACGTAGAAAAAGCAATAGAAGATATCATACGTAGCTACGAATTAAAAGAAGAAATACATTCCCTTTCCAATACTATAAAAAGAGATAAGTTATTGATAAGAGGGTATGGTATTATTATTCTTTGTTTGATTTTCGTACTCTATTATTTTTGGATAAATTAAAGGTCAAAAACATTATTGTTCAACCATCTTTTCTTCGAGAAAAGAAAGCTGCGCTTTTACATAAGGCAAGTATGCTTCCAGCTCCTCAAGTATTGCTATTGTAGCAGTAGACAGTACTTGTTTATTCGGATTTGTTTTTGCAATAATTTCGACATTGTTCACTTTGTCTGTCAACTTTGTCAAACCGACAAGTAAAAGACTCGGCTTTACTTTATGTGCCGTTTTATAATATCCATCCCAGTTTTCAGATTCAACAAGTGGGCTTAACTTATAGAAATCAGGTAAGATTTCTTTCATGAAAGTTTCAAACATATCTGCAGCATACTCCCAATCCGTTCCGTACACCGTTTCGAGATAGTTTCTATCTAACTTTGAATGATAGGAAGTGATCTTGAAGTCTACTTCTTCTGTTTCAATATTCGGCTTAGTCTCCAGTTGCTCTTCTTTTTCCGTATTGTTAAAATTCTGTTTTATTTCTGGACTACCTTTATCTTCTAAATTTTCAGTAGTATTTTCAGAAAAATATTTATTGAATATTTTCATCAATTGAATTGGGGTAAATGGTTTGGTAACAAAATCATTCATGCCTACTGCCAATGCTTGATTTTTATGCTCTGTCATTGCAGAAGCTGTCAAAGCAATAATAATAGAGTCTTTGTTGAGGTTCTCTGTTGTTCGAATAATCTTAGCGGCTTCTACTCCACCCATTATAGGCATTTGTAGATCCATAAAAATAATATCGTATTTAACTTCATTAGCCTTTTTCACGGATTCCTCTCCGTTGACGACCATTTCAAAATTCAGGTCCCATTTTTCGAAAACTCTTCTGATGTATTTCCGATTCATTGAGTTGTCTTCCGCAATTAATATATTCAGATTTGGAACGGTATAGTTTGGATCAAATTCTGGTTCCTTTTTTTGATCAATGCTTTTGACATCCGAATATTCATAGGTTAAAACAAAAGAAAAACAACTGCCTACACCAACTTTACTTTCAACTTCAATAGAACCACCTTGTAACTCAACAAGCTGTCTTGTTATGGCTAAGCCCAGTCCAGAAGATCTATGGATAATATGCTTATCATTTGCAGCTTGCTTAAAGTTTTCAAAAATATCATTTAATTTATCTTCTTCTATTCCAATTCCTGTATCAGATATTTTAAATTGAATGCTAATATTCTCTTTAAATTTGGTCAACATTTTTACATCAATGTTGATGCTTCCTTCTTCGGTAAACTTTTCAGCATTGCCTAATAGGTTAAAGAAAATTTGATGAAACAATAGTTCATCTCCGATGATTAAATTTTCAATCCTTTTATCAATATTACTAATAATTTTGATAGGTAAACCATCCATCTTCATTTCAAAAGTCTTTTGAATATCGTGAATGGTATCGACTAAGTTGAAAGGTTTGGATTGAATTTCAATTTTACCAGATTCGATTTTAGTAAAATCAAGAATATCGCTGATGAGCGAGTGAAGCAGTTTCGCAGAACTCTTTAGATTATCTATGTATTCAATTTGTTCAGGAGTGGGATCTGTATCATACAATAGATGAGACATTCCGATTACTGCATTAAGTGGAGTACGGATTTCATGGCTCATATTGGCCAAAAACTGTTGCTCAGCTTGTTGGGCTTTTTCAGCAATAGATTTGGCCTTTTCAAGCGCCTTGGTACGTTTTAAAATAGTTTCTTCCAGGTTTCCATTTACTTCTTTTAGTTCCTCATTTGCATGAAACAACTCCAAAGCTTTTTTCTCTAATATTCTTTCTGCTTCTTTCCTGGCCTGAACCTCTCTTTTTACCCGTCTCTTAAGTATTTCTACTTCTTCGCTCATTATTAATTTTTAACAATCTCGAATTTTACTTTTGAACCATCTGCAATAATCATTTCTTTTGTGACGGTTGCAGATTCTTTATAATGCTTTAGACATCCTTCAATAAGACCTGAAGCAACGTCAGACATTCTTCGCTCAGAAGAATAAATCATCACCATTTTATCTTCACTCAATTCTTGAATCTCAAAATGAGGCAATTCCGCATCAGGATAAAGCTTTCTTACTTCAACATGAATATATTGATCTACAGATTTCAACATATCAAATGCTGAAGTGATTCCACTTAGCATAGGCGCATATGCTGTTGCAAGAGCACCAAAAAGATGTAAACCGTAGACATGCATCAGTTGAGGAACAGGGATTTCAGTACTTTTATGTAGCTCACCAATTAGACTATACATTTCACTGTGATCATAAGTTCCGACTGAAGTATATGCTCCTTTGGATGGCAAATCGGCATTGGCTATCATTTTCTCAGTGACTTCATAGCCGAATTTTTCTTCGACCATTTCTAAAAACTCAGTAAAGACAATTCCTTTCATGATTCTTGAATTTTGGTTGGAAATGAGTGATTTTGAAGCTGTTACTCTTGGGAAAAATAAATGAAGAGAAAACTGCTCAATATTTCTACGAGACATTTTTCTAATAGATGCAGTTTTAGCGTTGAGATATGTTAAATATATTAGAAACTCCTAACTCATTGATTTTCTGCTCCTAATGGTTGTTGGGTTAGAAAGATCTATCTCAAAATTGGTTATTCGCGGAAATAGAAGTTATTGGCGCTGGATCGAACCTGTTTAAATAAAAAAATCAGGGCCACTTAAAGCTCAATTACCTCAATATTGTAACACGACCTACAAGCTGTCTGGTGGATCCGTCCGATTTTGTGATACTGGCACAATATACATAATTTCCATTTTGAACTGCAATTCCTTGAATTTTACCATTCCAACCATTTTGTTGATCATTGGATTCGAAAATCATCGCTCCCCAGTGGTCATAAATATTGAAAGACAATTCTGAAATATCTGAACCTCTAACAAAAAGGATATCATTTACACCATCGCCATTTGGAGTAAAGGCCGTAGGTATAAATAAGTCATCTTCTATATTTTGATTATTATTTGAGTTATTATTGTTGTTGTTGGAATTATTATCTGAATCTCCGACTATAATATAATTTCTTTCTACAATCGTATCTGAGCAACCCACATTATTAATAGCCGAAAGGCTAATAGTGTATATTCCATCTTGCAGATAAGTATGTGTTGGATTTGAGATGGTTGAATTGTTTTGAGGGCTGGTTGGATCACCAAAATCCCATGCAATATTTGAAAGATTGCTTTGACTTACTTGAAAATTGATTGCTCCGCCGGGATTTATATTTGTTAAATCACTGGTAAATTCTAAATTGAATGCCGGCAACATTGTTATTTCGGTAGGTTCAGAAATGACTGTCGTACCGGTAGACAAAAGAACTTGAACTTGATACATACCAGCAGAATTTACTTCCAAAACATTCGCATTTGCTCCGGAAATCGGCCAGCCATCTTTTAGCCATTGGTTGCCATCTTGTGAATTAGAAATAAGTTGACTTGAACTGCCCATACAAATCTGAGTAGGACCGTTGATCGAAATCTGAGGTGCTTCCGGATTGCTGATAACTTCTATTGAAACTTCTTCCGAAATACCAAAACAACCATTCTCATCGCTGACTTCGACATAATAATTTCCACTTTCAGTTACTGTTAGTGTTGGTTCTATTTCACCATTGGACCAAAAGTAAGATGCTGCGTTGCTTGCTATTAGGATCGCAGAATCACCCGCATAGAATGAGGTCTCTCCGATAACTGAAACAGTCGGTACAGGTCTTGGTAAAACAGTGATTGTCCTTGGACTAGAAGGAAAGGTATTTCCATTGTCTTGTACAACAACTTGCAATTGATGGGTTCCTTCTTCTAAGTTTGAAATGCTAAAATTGGGACTAGAATTGCTTTGTACTATTTGGCCATCTAAATAAAAAAAGTAACTGTTGTATATGTCAGGTGAAGCATAAAACTCTAACGTCTCCCCCATGCAGACCGTTGGTGATGAGTTTCCGGTCATTAGAACAGAAACTCCTTGGTTCAAATCAATTAATTTTCTAACCAAATTATTATACGCATCTCCAATAAAAATTTCTTTAGTCAATGGTGATATAGCTATTGCTGTCGCTCCACTAAAAGTTGCTAAACTTCCCATTCCATCTGTTGCTCCAGTTGTTTCCAAGGTTCCAGCAAAAGAAGCAACCATACCGTCGGTTGTAATTTTTCTAATTAAATAATTATAGCCATCTGCAACGAAAATATTCCCCATTGAATCCACCGTAATATCCCATGGATAGTTAAAAGATGAAGATTCAACTTCTCCGTCAAGACTTCCAACAGCTCCATTGCCCGCAACAGTGGAAACGACACCATCTAAATCTATCTTACGAATTTTATGATTCCATTCATCAGCAACAAGGATATTGCCGTCATTGTCTAAGCTTAAACCATATGGTCTCGCGAAACTTGCAATACCTCCAGGTCCATCTGTAGACCCCATTAAATATGGAGTGCCTGCGATGGTGCTGACAACTCCATTGGGGTCTATTTTTCTAATAATGTGTGTCAAATGATCTGCTACATAAATATTCCCTTCTGCGTCACACTCTATTCCCGTTGGATTTCCAAAAGTGGAAGAAGTTCCAATGCCATCAGAGCTACCGAAGTTACCAGAGCCTGCAACGGTACTGACAATACCTGAAGGGCTAATTTTCCTGATTTTATTATTCCGCGTATCGGCAACAAGAATGTTTCCTTGCTGATCCACGCATATTCCCCAAGGTTCATTGAATAAAGCAATAGTCGTATCACCATCCATATCGCCGCTGATCCCTTTTCGCCCAGCCACAGTGCTTACCATTCCATCTGGCGTAATCTTTCGGATAAGATGACTCCAACGATCGCAGGTGTATACGTTTCCATTTTGATCAACAGCAATCCCGTGTGGATTGTTGAAAGTCGCGTCAAAAGCAGGTCCATCAGCTTCACCAGGAACTTCTGCTTGGCCTGCTACGGTTACTACGATTTGAGCGTCAATTTTGTTGATGAAGAACAAGAAGCAAATCGTGATAATTATTTTGTAATACAATTTAAAAATTGCTATTAATGTGTTCATGGTTAACGGTATTTACAACAAAAAATACAAATTCACCTCCACAGCATAAGTACTTAATTGTTAAGCACTTACACTTAAACACAGTACACAATTTAATCTCAAAATGAAATAAATTCTCATTTTTAGAAATTCAATCTCTACATTTAATAATCGAATATTCAGCTAATAAAACAAATAATATTATCTTAAGAATTTGATCAAAACGTTTCTTTAGACTTTGCCTTAAAACAACCGTTATTTGTTAGATCTTTTAATTGTCATTAGCTATTTCATTATTATTTTTCTTACAGCAATTACTGGAAGATCTGGTAAGGATGTAAGCAAGGAAGAATATTTCTTGAGTTCCAGAAATTTGCGTTGGCCATCCATTGCCTTGTCTACGATTGCTACCAACATCAATGGTTATCAATTTTTAGGGATGATGGGATCAGCCTACTTATTTGGTCTGGCGCAAGCAAGTTTAGAAATCAATGCGATTCAAGGAATATTAATGGCTGCATTTATTTTTGTTCCATTGTATTTGAAAGAAAGAGTCATGACGATAACCCAGTTTATAAAAAAACGATTGGGTGAGCGTGTTGCTCTTTTTTATTCCATCTCTAATATAATTTTATTTTCCACCATCACTTTAGGAGCTGCCTTATTTTGGGGTGCTTATGCCGCGGATCTAGTATTTGAAGAATACTTGTCATTTTTGCATGAAGATCGAATTATAAGAATTGCCATATTGATTGGTGGATTGGGGATTTTCTCTGCAACCTATACTTATTTGGGCGGCTTAGCCGCTGTAGTTAAAACAGATATTATTCAATTTGTCATTTTGCTTTTAGGAGGTTTTGTTGTCTTATTTGTATCCATTCATCATTTAGGAGGATGGAAACAATTGTATATAAAAACACCGGAATTGATGCATTTGCATTTGCCTGCTGATCACAAAACATTGCCTTGGATTCATATTTTCGGATTGTTTTTATTGAACATAAATTACTGGTGTGCCAATCAAACAGTTATGCAAAGGTCCTTGGCGGCTAAAAACCTGCGGGAAGCTCAAGTAGGTTTAATGGTTGGTGGATTAATGAAATACGTCATGGCTGTTTTAATCGTAGTTCCAGGTATTGCTTTGGTCGGAATTTTAGGTGAAAACGGATTGACAGAACCTGACTTAGCTTTTCCGTATTTGGTAAAAAACTATTTACCAGTTGGTTTGAAAGGGATAATCCTTTGCGCCCTTTTTGCCTCCTTGATGAGCACAGTAGACTCCACTTTCAATTCATTGGCAACTTTATGGTCCATAGATATTTACAAAGAGTACATTAAAAAAGATGCAACAGATAGGCAGATCGTTCGAGCAGGGCGGAATACGATTCTAATTACTTTGATAACAGGAGTATTAATGGGATTCGTTTTATTATATGTCAAATTTGAAAATCCAGAAGCTGCTTTTACACATACTTTAAATGAGTTGAGGTATTATATTAACTGCGGAATTGTCGTTTTGATAACTGCATCCGCCTTTATGATTGCACCGAATCATCGTCTTGCTTTATTTGCATTTTTATCCACTATCCCGCTTCATCTATTGTTTAAAGGATTTAACTTTGGCTTTATTTCCTTTGATGGATTCTTTCCAGATATGAATTATTTTGTTCGAGCTGGCTGGGTAATCGTTATTGCTTTTGCTCTTTTGAGTACATCTGCTTTCAAAGAGGGCTGGACGAAATGGAAAGATTTAATTCAATATGAAAATAAAGAAATTGCACAAGTAGGAATGGGACTAGCTGTTTCATTGCTTGCATTGCATATCATTTTTCACTAAAAATACTTTAAAGAATAATAATGAATTTAGAAAACAAAGCATATAACTCAGCAGTCATTGTAGGCACGATGAGATTGGGAGTCTGGGGTGTAAAAATGAATACGAATGAATTGGAGCGTTTTATAGATGAATGTGTTGAAATGGGAGCAACAGATTTTGACCATGCTGATATTTATGGCTTTTACACGGAAGAAGAAGAATTTGGAGCAGTTTTAAAAAGGAGAAAAGATTTACGTTCCAAAATAAAAAATACAACAAAGTGTGGAATCAAATTGATTTGCGATAATCGCTCTGACCATAAAATAAAATCTTACGATTCTTCAAAAAAACACATTCTTTCTTCCGCGGAGCAATCATTGAAATATCTAGGAGTTGAAGCACTGGATATTTTGCTTTTACATCGACCCGATTATCTAATGGATCCACATGCAGTTGCAGAAGCTTTTGAGGAGTTAAAAAGCAAAGGTAAAGTCAAACAGTTTGGTGTTTCTAATTTCAGTCCTTCTCAATTTGATTTGCTCCATTCCTTTACTCCCTTAGTTACCAATCAAGTGGAAATCTCTGTCTTGCACCGGAATGCCTTTCAGGATGGAACCTTGGATCAATGCATTAAAAAAGGCATTCAGCCAAGCGCTTGGTCTCCTTTTGGAGGAGGCGCATTGTTTTCGAGTTCCGAAGATGAAAATATTTTAGCCATTAAAAAGGTTGTAAATGAATTGGCTGAAAAACACGAATGTAAGTTTGATCAGTTGCTAATGGCCTGGTTGAAGAAGCATCCATCAGATATAGTACCCGTTCTAGGTACAACAAAAGCAAGTAGAATCCAAGATGCTATTAATTCAAAATCCATTAAATTAAGTCAAGAGGAATGGTATGAGATTTGGCAAGCGGCTATTGGAACAGAAGTGGCATAAGCTCCTCTATTTTAAATTAATTTTTAAACAACGGAAACATCTATGAATTTCGGCAACGGTTTTAAATAGATTTCGTACTTACAGTGCTTAAAAAAACGCTGACTTTTTCTATAAAGGTTGCTCCTCTGGAGCTATGTTGTAAAATCAATTGCATTTTTTTATATCGTAACTTGCGTGGAAATTAACCTAAAAAAACGCCAACGGAGCGACACCTTTGTAGTCAATTCTGAAAGAGATTTTTAAATTCCTTAGGACGAAATAGAAAATATAAGAAATGAATATAAGATCAAAAGAACTCAAAGGCGCAGAAGTATCTTGGTTTGCTCCAATCTGCAATGGAGATGATGAGTACCTTTCAAAGCATGACTTAAGGTATAAAAGCGATTGGTCAAATACTTCGAATGTATTGCTCACCGCGGATCTATTGGGCTATAGAAATATCCTTTGCCCCTCTTCTTACCAAGTCGGACAAGATACCATGACTTTCGCTTCAGCTGTTGCACCTTTGACTCAAAACATCAACTTGCTTACGGCAATCCGTTGCGGTGAAGTACATCCGCCGATGCTCGGCAGAGCGATTGCGACTTTGGATCATATTCTCAAAGGCAGATTGACCATCAATATAATTTCTTCCAATTTGCCGGGTACAGAGTTAAGCTCAGAAGCTAGGTATCAAAGATCCAGAGAAGTTATTGAAATTCTAAAACAAGGATGGACCCAGGATTACATTGACTTTAGTGGAGAGTTTTACAATTTAAAATTGGACAATACAGATCCTGTAAAACCTTACCAACAAAATGGAGGACCCTTACTTTATTTTGGAGGTTATTCACCGCCGGGGGTAGATTTGTGCGCAGAACATTGTGACGTTTATTTGATGTGGCCTGAGACCGAAGACAAGATTTTAGGATTAATGAAAAACATGAGTGACAAAGCCGCAGCATATAACCGAAGCGTTGATTTTGGATTAAGAGTGCATGTTATTGTTCGAGAAACAGAAAGTGAAGCCAAGGCTGCTGCACAAAAACTAATGAGTTATGTCGATGATGAGCGTGGGGAAGAGATTCGTTTGCGAGCTTTGGATGGAAAATCTTATGGCGTTTCCAGACAGTCTTCAATGAGAGAAATGGCGGATGACGATGGTTTTGTTGAAGAACATTTGTGGACGGGTATTGGTCGAGCGCGATCTGGTTGCGGCGGAGCAATTGTAGGAAATCCTGATCAAGTGCTAGCAAAAATCAACAGATATATGGAAATGGGAATCCGATCTTTTATATTTTCGGGTTATCCTCATCTAGACGAATGCAAGCTTTTTGGTAAATATGTTTTGCCTCACATCCCGACTTTTTCTATGCCACATGTACAAGGAAGAATTCCTGTGGGCCAACCAATGAGTCCATTAGCGGCAGGAATACGGAAGTGAATACGTTTTATAAAAAATAAGTTTGCCTAAAATGAATTCAGGCAAACTATCTATAGAAATAAAAACTTTATAGGGTTTTAAAATGTTTTTTGGGGGTTTCAATTGGGGTTACTTTTAATACTCCAATATTTAGGACTGAAAGAGTAAGAAAATAATAGTACAAATATAGTTCAATGCTCTGTTTTTACTACAGGAATCGGAGGAACGGTATTTATCATCGGATAAAAGGTCCAAATAGGCGATGACCGGTAAATAAGAAATTTAAAAAAGGCTGGTATGAAAATATTATATTTATTAGTTCTCTGTTCTTATTACATCATTCATAGCGCTCTGGCATCTGAAAGTGTAAAAAAGCATCTTCAACCCAAATGGATTAGTGTAAGCTTTTATCGAATATTCTATAACCTCATTGCACTGGTTGGACTTTTCCCTATTGCATTTCTTTATTTCAATTTAAGTCATATTGTTTTATTCGAAACCCATTCTTATTTGGTTTTATTGGCAAAGGGAATTTTCATTTTAGGATCTATTCTTTTGTTGATTGCATTGCGGCAATACAATCTATCAGAATTTATAGGCACAGAAAGATTACCTGCTACCTCATTCAAATTAGTAAAATCTGGACTTAATTCGAGCGTACGGCATCCGTTATATTTTGCAACCTTACTCATCCTTTGGTCCTGGTTCTTCATCAGCCCAACCGACTTGCGATTAATGACTGCTTTGGTTTCAACGGTGTATATATATGTCGGAACAAAGTTAGAAGAAAAAAAATTGATCGACATTTTTGGCAAGGAATACATTGATTATCAAGAGCACGTTCCAATGCTAATCCCTGGTTTAAAAATACCCCCCAGAGGGGCAAAATAAAGAGTTTACTATAGGCTAATTAATCTTTAGCTGAGCAAGTATTTTAAAAACTCATTGGCAATGCCACTTTAATCTAACAGGATCCATCTTCTGGATGAGGATGCAAATCAGATTCATCTTCTCCTTCCCTTTCCGTTCTGCATTTAAAATCTTTCTCTATCAGAATAGTCAAGTTTTCTTCGTTGCCAATATCAATATTGTGTTTTAAACTGATCTCACTACTAGTGGCCCAATCGCTAATAATTGAGGAAGGGACGTTTACTTTAATTTCGTTTTCAAAAAAAACAGCACTGATCTCTTGCATTGAAGATCGGGAAAGAGAGTATTTTAATAATTGTTTAGTTGAAGGGCCGAAACGGATACTTTGCTCTACTGCTCCATCCTGCGCCAAGAGAGTTACTTCTGTTTGGGTTAATCGCAAACGCAAAGAGTTTCCTAGGATTCTAATTTTCATAAAAAATGCTTGTTTTATTAAAGAGGGATTATTATTTATTTTCCAAAGCTTTTTCATCGTACTTAATATTGATATGAATCCAAATGGATCTCGATACTCTATACAATGGAACGAAGAAAATTGCGGATATAAATAAAAGTAAAACAAAAGATCCGTTGACAGACCAATCAAAAATAAACATCAAACTGAGACAAAAAGATAAGGAAAAGAAACCCCAAATAATATAGGAAATAAACATGGATCCAAAATAGAATCCAGGCTCAGGCATATAGTTCAAGTTACATTCTGGACAATTATCCAGCATGTCAAAAGGTTTGTCGAATGCTAAGGTATCTGTTGGAAAAAGCACGCCATGCCGACATTTAGGACACCTTAAGCCCATGACACTAGCAACCAATCCTCGTTTCATTTGTTTTTTGCTCATATGTGTAAACTATAGAACTGCAAGAACGGAATAAGCAGGCACTTTTAATAGTCTCTAAGGGTAATTTGATAGTTTTGGGATTTTTATTTTAATTTTCCGCTGAAAACCAGATTTTAGAGCATTTACTGGGTTCATTAGGCTTGGTTCTTGGATTATAAACTCAAAAAAGGTAGCTAAGTTGGAACATTGCACTAGTTATCCTTTTTTCATACCTTTAATAAATGGAAATGGACGAAAATAAAAACACTGTGATTGATGCTTCTCTGGTAGAGAAATTGGAGAGAATTGCCTATATCCTTAAAACGGTAGCTCACCCTATGCGTTTAGGAATCGTTCATTTATTGGAACAGCATCCAAAATTGTCCGTCAGCTCGATATGTGAAATGCTGGGTTCAGAGCAATCCTTGACTTCTCATCACCTTCAGAATATGCGTTTGAAAGGAATATTATCTGTTAAGCGGGATGGACGAAGTATGATGTATTCTTTAAAGGAAAAAGATGTTTCCTTGATCATTGAATGTTTGGAGAATTGCAGCTGCAATATGTAAAAAAAAGATGCGAGTCATCTACTTTAAGACAACTCGCTTCATATGTGCCGAAAATTTAAAAATATTTTTAGTCCCCATTGGACAAAGTGCAAATACCGTTTCTCCAATTTAGAATTGGTATCAGCAACGAAGTAGAAATCAGTATCTGACTTTGTCTAGGGGTAGTGGTTATCACTTTAATTTGTGCATAGGTTTGGCCCAACTCCTTTGAGTCATTTCTTCCAAACCATCTTATCTATTTTGTAAAATTATACGTCTAAGTTATTCCCTTTTAATTATTTTTTTAGTCGTTGTCAAACCTGAACCGGCTAGACTGATCCAATAAATACCATCCGGTAAATTTTTTAAATCTATGGGTATTGAATGTTGTCCATTATTAAAAATTCTATTCAAAGTCTTCACTAAAACTGCCTGTCCCAATCCATTGTAGACCTTCAACTGACTTAATTCAATGGCTTCGTCTATGTTCAATATCAATTCTATATTTTCAGAAAAAGGATTGGGTTGTATTTGTACATTGACGTTTGAATTAATCTCCTTCAATCCTGTTAAAAATCCCAAATTTACAATCACAGTGCTATCGCATCCTTCACTACTTGTATAAGTTTGAACCAAGGTTGTATCGCTATCATAAAAAACACCTTGATAGGCTTCTGCAAAATTTAATAGTGTATCAATTACAAGTGGCTCTTCCTCTAATAGGTCAATTGAGTTGTATTGGAAAATTTCATAATATTCAAAAACAGCATGTAAAGTAAAACTGGTATCGTTTTGATAAAACCAATGATTACAAAATGCTTGATTCAGTGTATCGTAAACAATCAACTTATCCTCAATCATATGATCTGTTTGATTGGTAATAATAGGTGGGTTGAAATCAAAATATATGGCTGCTTTATTATTGATTATCGTCCCTGGAGGATTGCTTGATTGTTGATCGATTTTAAATTTCACAAATCCATGTGAGGCTACTTCATTTATATTAGAATCTGGAAGCATGATATTGTCAAAATTTATTTGGAGGACATTGTCTGCCAATATATTCCAATTGTAATCGTGACTTGCAGCACCCATGCGGATCGTTGAAGCGTTTAAATGCGTTGAAATGGTATCTAAAATACTTACATAAAAGGCTGTATCTGTACCCGTATTCTGAAAACGAATCTTGTATTCTAATGTAGTGCTTGTGTCTATCAGATGACTCGTTCCCAAACCAAAAGGATAGCCTGTTTTATCATTGGGATCATAAGCTCCGATATTTGCTTGACAATCAATGCTGATAAAAGGGTCTGCATCGTCTTCAGAAAACACATTTACAAAACCCAAACTAAATGGCATGTTGCTTTCTACACAACCTTCAACGGTTGCACTAGGTGCAGTATTGGTTGGATGATTTGGGGCTTGTTGCGCTTCCATACGGTAGGTGGCTCCAGATGATTTGATAGAAATGACGGATGATTCTTGCGCTTCCAAAAGAAAGGTTCCAATATTGTCAATTAAATCATCTTCAATAATGATGTAACTCAGCGTTTGCTCCATGTTTTGTAAACCCGAATTCGATATTGTAAAGTGAACAGAATCTTGGTCACATTCTCCTTCTACTGTAATCGTTGAACCATCCCAAAACGTATTGGGAGGAAGACAAATCGAATCTGGAAAAACATGTGCTTCAACACAGTGAGTCTGTCCTAAAACCGTGCTATCACAATCTACAATCACATTGATATCAAACCTTCCTGTTCCTCCCAGTGGGACATCTCCAAGATCATAAGTCAAAAGCTGTCCTTCTCGAGACGTCCAAGGCGGATTACTTGAATTAATGACGATGTACTCATCAAAATAGACTTCAATATAGGCGTCCTCTGCAGCAACAGTACCTTCATTTCTATAGAATAATCGATAATTGTTTTCAAAACACCTTCTTAGGAATGGTGTCCCAATGTCGACATTCATAATCGAACAATCATAATTGGCTTGTATTGGAACGTCCAACATAAGCGTTTCCGCTAGACTGTCAAAAGCCAAAGGACTACTTTGTATTCCGGGACATACTCCCCAGTAAGCGTTGGGTACTTCAACTTGAAAAACATACAAACCCGTATCCGCAAATATTTTATATTGACCAAGACTATCGGTAACATCATAATAAACATCTGTTCCATTAGATGCGGTCACCATCCAACCTTCGAGTCGCAGCTCTAATTCTCCATTGTCAATTTCACAGTTTTCTAAAGAATCATAATACATTTGTCCTTCTACAAAATTGGTAAAACTATTGCTTGTAGAGCAAGAACAGTCAGGCTGTATGACTTCCCCAACGGTCAAGCTATCTGAGTCATTGCAAGGACTTCCAAATTGAAAGGATGGATTCTCACAAAACGATATAAACTCCATATCCGATCCTCCATAAGGTAAACCAGGTGTACCCGTTGCTATAAAGCTGCCTACTTCACAGGTCCATAAAGGATAGCATCCACTTAGTTGGGTGAAGGAAAGGTTAACAAGTCCCAAAATATTTAAGTGCCCCCAATCTGGAATTGGACCAGTAAAGTTATTATAAGATAAATTTAGGTTATTGAGATTCAGTGTGTTTTCGAATGTAGGAAGTTCACCTGAAAGATTATTATTATCCGCAAAAAATGCTTGTAATTCAACAAGATTACTAAAAGAGGAAGGTATAGGCCCTGTAAAATTATTGTCACTTACTTCTAAAACTGTCATGGATTGTAGATTGCCCAAAGTAGCAGGTAACATTCCTGTTAGGCTATTTTCATTTAAATTTATAGTTCTTGCATTTGATAAATTCCCAAATGTTTCCGGGATAGAACCTGTCAATTCGTTGGATCCAAAAAACAAGAAATTCAATAACGACCAGTTTCCAAAACTTGGTGAAATATCCCCAGTAAGTCCATTATTAGAAAGGTTGATCAAAGAAAGGTTGATCAAATTTCCCAAAGATTCTGGAATTCCTCCAATAAGGTTATTGCGATTTAAGCTAAGCGTTGTTAAATTCATTAAATTCCCTAATTCTGCTGGAATCATGCCTATTAATTCATTACCACTCAAGTCAAGTTGTTTCAACGAAATCATGTTCCCTAGGAAAGCAGGAATTGGTCCAGTAAGTTGGTTATCCCTCAGGAATAGACTTTCTAAATTGCTTAAGTTTTCGAATTCATCTGGAATAGATCCAGTCAATTGATTGACGGAAATAATCAGCTGACTAAGACTAGCCATATTGCCCATTTCAGCAGGAAGAGAACCAGAAATCTGGTTACCGCCTAACCGCAAGTTGGTCACATTTTCTAAATTGCCAAAAGTGCTAGGAATATTGCCAGTTATTTGATTAGAAGTTAATGAAAGATTCGTGAGTGTGGTTAAGTCTCCCAATTGTGCTGGGATGCTACCTTCAAAAAAATTGCTTGTTAAAACCAAAACACGAATATTCGGTAAATCTAGTATTGGAATTTCACCTGTTATATTGTTTTTCGATATATCAAAATAGATAAGATCCGGCAAAGCTATAGATGGGAGGGTACCAGACAGGTTATTTTCTATCAGTATAATCGAAGTAATTTCTGTTTTATCGCCATTTAATTGCACTCCAAACCAAGTCTCTACTGGCTGAGCAAGATCCCAAGTCTCCACCCAATTGGCGCCATCTAAATCATTGTAAATCTCCACCAATTGCAAAGAGTCTTCAGGTGTAACGGCTTTGGCTTTTTGTAAACCAATTGTCAGCCAACACAGGCTAAAGACTATTATAGAAATTCGATATGTAAAGTATCTTCTCATGTTTTTTCGTTGCTTAGGTCAAAGATGCGCAGGTATTGAGGTAATAAAAAGTACTAATTTTAATCTTTCTAGAGTAGATTTTGATAAAAAAGCAGTTTTTTATGTTTAAAATCGCTAATTTTCTAGAAATATTATTGAATAAATTGAATTCATTTTTTCAAAAAAAATGCAAAAAACAAAGCTTTTCCTTCTATTCTCCAAGCTTTCTAAGTGGGAAACAAACCATTTTGAAGCTTTTTTGACTTCTCCTTATTTTAATAAAAGAAAAGATGTCATACAACTATTCCATTTTTTAAAGGAAAAGCAAGTCAAGAAGGAGGCCGTAATCGCTAAACAAGATGCCTATTTTTCAGCGTATCCGAAAAAAGAATTTCAAGAAAAAGAAGCTTATCTCTTATTTAGTTATTTGTATAAACTCTTAGAAGAATTTTTATCGCTTCAACAGATACGAAAAGACAAAGCGCTTATAAAGCTCTACACTGCCAGGGCTTATCAAGAGTTGAAACTAAGCAAGGGCTTCGAACAAAAGATTTCTGAATCAAAAAACATTTTGAACAAAAGTAATTTGCGCAATAGTGAGTATTTGCGAAAAAATTATGATTTAGAAAACGAGTATTATAATTACTTAGGCAGCAATCAAAGATCTGGTGAAAATAACTTGGAAGCATTGGGGAATGCTTTTGATATCTATTACATCTCCGAAAAAATTCGACATCACTGTTTTCAATTGTCCCACCAAGCTGTATCTGGAAAGGAGTATAAAAGTAAAATGCTCGATCAAATTATTTCCATTGTTGAAAATGATGTTGCTTATTTAGAGTATCCACCAATTGCTGTATATTTCTTTTACTACAAAGCTCTTTCTTCTCAAGATGATGATTCTAATTTTGTAAAATTTCGGCAAACGATAGATGAGTTCGAAAAGCATTTTACTTCTACAGAATTGAGGGATATTTATTTAGCGGCGATTAATGTTTGCATCCGTCGTGCAAATCAAGGCGGATTGGTTTATGTCTCTGAAACTTTTGAATTGTATAAAACTGGTATTGAAAAAAACATACTGATAGAGAACGGCGAATTGTCTCCTTTTGCATTTAAAAACATTATGTCAGCTGGTCGAAAATTAGGCAAGTTGGATTACCTAGAATCCTTTATTGCAAAATATCAAAACAATTTAAACTCAAAAGTAAGAAAAGGAATTGTCTGTTATTCTACTGCTATTTTACGTTATGAACAAAAGCGGTATCAAGAATCAATGGAACTTTTAAAGGAACTAGAAACAGACGATTATTTATTGACTATAAGTGGGAAAACGACTTTGTTAAAGATTTACTATGAGTTAGAAGAATTGGATGCCTTGGAGGCTTTGCTAGAAAGCTTAAGAATTTATTTGCAACGCAATAAACAAATCGGTTACCATAAGGACGTTTATAAAAACATCATTCAATTGACTAAAAAACTAGTCGCGCTTCCAGCTTATGATAAAAAGAAAAAGAAAGCTTTAATGGAAAAGGTTATGGTCATGCAGCCTTTGAGTTTTAGAAAATGGTTTTTAGAACAACTGGAAAATAAGCGTTAATTATTCCTTTATAATTGTTTTACTAAAAACTTCTTTCCCAACCTTCAGCTGAAGCAAATACAATCCTTTTTCCAATCCAGAAATATCTATAGTTGAGTCTAAATCGCTTAGCAAACCTTCCTTCAGTATCTTTCCGTCAACAGAAAATAGTTGATAAGAAATATTTCCTTCACGGATATTTAAAAATTCAACCTGCAAGCTACTTGACGTAGGATTTGGATAAACAATTAACTCGCTCTGTTGGTTTTGTTCTTTAACATTTACAATATTTTCACAGAATGGATCACTAAACATTTCTTCTTGCAAAAACACCGGATCCGTTAAGGTATTCATGAAAGCAATAATGTCCGAAATATGGCCTTCTGATAAATCAAATTGTTCCACTTCGCCATCTGGCTCATTATTAATACGTAGGAATCGACTTAATTCGGGTGTAAAATTAACACTGTCCACAAAAAAACGAACAACTTGATCCAAGGTTTCGTAGCGGCCGTCATGCATATAAGGAGCCGTTACTTCGATGTTGCGCAAGGAAGGTGTCTTGAATCTCCCCTGCCCTGCTCCTGGGTCGAAAGTCCAGTCTGCATCCAAACCGATGTTTTGTGTTCCGGGTCCGGGCTCTCCAGTAAGGATAGTTGAAGCGGAAGCTCCTGCCGCAACGCTTCCTATATATGCTGAGGTTTGATGGCAATCTGCACAACCGACAGTTTGAATAAAATCTTCATCGGGATTCAATAAACCATATTGTGTTTGAAGTGATTCTTCCAAGCCTTGAAACAAAGCCATTCCCCTCAGTTCTTCACGCGTCAGTACTTCTGCAAACGAATTATCGACTTCAGGTGTATTGGGATTATCGGCCAGAGCTTGATCAAAACGAGATTGATAAGAAACTAAAGTTCTTTGGAATTGAGCCAAGGCTTTTGCAATACGATCTGAAGTAATTTCATCGTCTCCAAAAGCAGCTTCAAATAAAGGTGGATAAAAATCTGTTTCTGCCAACTTATTTTCTAAGATGCTCAGCGACATGCCCATTTCTATCAAATCAACAATTGGAAAAATTGCTTGACCTTCTAAAGAAATAGCCCGTTCATCCCAAAACATTTTTCCACTGTGATAATAACGGATATTCGACAGACCAGGTGCATTTCTATTGGTCAAACCACCTTCAAAACCAACGCTTGCTTTTCGAGGATCTGCAAATGCATTCGCCTGTCGATGGCAAGATGCGCAAGACACTGCGTTATTAATAGACAAGCGTGTATCGTAAAACAAAACTCGTCCAAGCTTTGCTCCTTCATTCGTCAACTGATTGTCTTCTGGAGTATTATTGGCTGACACAATGATGCCGTTTGGGTTATTGGGATCAGTGAAATGCGGGGGAAGGTTTGAATCCGCATAGGAAATATAATCGTAATCAATTTCAAGGCAAGGAGCTGTCAGTGTATCTGGCGGAAGATTGGCCAACTGAATACTTTTTGAAGCATCATTGGTTGAAAAAACTTTAAAAAAAACAATGCACAAAATAGCGCTGAAGATGATTTTAAGATATTTCATGAATTGATTCTAACATTATAAACTTATCAAAAAAGATTCGATGGCTTTTTGTTCTGCGCAGTTATATCGTATGATGTAAGTCTCGACTTTACCTTCATTCGAGATGCTCATGCGACTTGATCCCATCTTGCGTTGCGTCACATGAATCCGTTCATTTTTGATTGCTTTTTTGAATAACAATTCTAATTCTGCCATTTGCTCTTCGGTCAACTCCAGCTTTTTCGGTTCTCCTCCACTGTATGTACCAGAGGAGCTTTGGAGTTCGCTAATGGGCGAATAAGTGAGTTGCGCATCTACAATTCGATAACTATTTCCAAACTTATCAGCATAATTTATAGTCATGGTTTTTTGATTTTGTATCAAGCAAGTATTCAATAACAGAATTGAGTAAAAGAGAAGAATTATTTTCATTGCTAAAGAATATGGGGTGTTCACTCGAATTTATAAAGATCATTTATTTTTCAAGAAGCTGTTCTGTCAATACCCTTACTTTTGCTTCTATAGAATTGCGTGCCTTATCATAATCCTTACTTATTGACGGAGTTCCGTTCCATTGTTCCAGGTTTTTCTCGGAAGAATCATTCTCCGGCAATGAACAATCAAAAGTGACAATTTTATGCGCTTTTGCTATATCGTTGTTGGAAACTTTTTCAGGTTTCCAATTATCGATTTGAAAATCATCTTTTGCCAATCCCGAAATGGTTTCTTTTGTGAGTACTTTGTCTGGCTCTGTTCCTCTAAAAACGGCGTGGTAATTTAAGTTTTTTTCTTTTGCTATTTTATTAAAATAAGCTGCTGCAATTGGGCTTCTTGCTGCGCCATGCGTACAAACAAACAGAACTTCTTTTGATTCTTCTTTCTGTCCGCAACTAATAAAAAGGGAAACAAGAAAAATAATCGTTAATATTTTCTTAGCCATATTTTTGTTTACTTTCTTTTTGAAAAAAGAAATCGTTCGAATTGAAATTGTATAACAATCAATTCTTTGCCTAAAATACTCCGATTTTTATTCAATCTATAAGAATTGCCCTTTTCAATTCGACAGAAAGTCGACTATTAAAGATTAAGATTGTTGTCTTTTAAGCGTGTGGTTTTTAATCCTGTCGAATTTGACGGGTTTGGAAGTTGAATCAACATGGGCTAGCAAATGACCTCTATTTGTGCTAGTTCTGCTAAAAAGATTCTTTTATACAACGGCAGGATTGTCCCGTATCATTGCTTCTAAAATTTCTTGAGAAGTGAGTCTTCTTCCCACAGCTATCAAACTGAAAGGTGTAAGGCAATGATTCTCCTTTTTTAGTCGAAGTCCAGAATTCCTGCCTGCATTCTAGGTTTATGAAGTCTCCAAAAGGCATTCTTACTCCACCTTTTCCATCTGTGAATCCAATCGAAAGTAGATTTTCAAAGATAGCATGTCGTTGCTTTGAGGTCCATTTACTATATTTTGGCTTCTCTTCTATTTCTGTTTCATTAGGCAAAAATTTATATAAATCTGCCATGATTTTCCATTCCTCTTCAGAAGGTATTTTCCATCCTTTTGGGCAAGCTATGGATGCTGCTTCCCAGTGATACAATTTTCCAAAATTTGAACAATTGCCTTCTTTCTCATCAAAACACCAAGAATTATCTGTTTTGTAATTTAGGTTTTCTGCCATCCAATATCGTCCGTCTTTCAACTTCCTGACTTTGTAGCTTTG
>CALIAG010000043.1 GCA_938041325.1 uncultured Saprospiraceae bacterium
ACAATCAACTCCAGTTGCAATTCCCTTTACAAAATATTCTCCACCTGCTTCAGTTATAGCATACGTATTTACCACGGTAGATCCCAGAGGAATTTCTATTCCATTAATAACTTGGAACCACATATACACATCAAAACCAGCAGGTGCTATCAAGATTGGATAATCTTTAGTATTAAAACATTCCACTTCTGCACCATCAACTTCTAGTGGAGGATTTAATTGGTGATCAACAAATACGCTAGCAGTTTTCACGCATCCACCTGGGAATGTAACTGTCGCAATATAAGTTTGATCGTTAGAAACACATGCCTCAGTTTCTAGACTATTTGGATTCATAATTCCTAATTGGGGACTCCATGAGACTGTAGCGTTATTAAGTGTACCGACATCACCCAAGATTTCTATTTCAAGATCTACGCAATCAGTTCCACAAGCAACAATTTGTGGTCCTAATGTGATATCAACATCTCCAATATTAATTATTTCCAAAACTTCAATGTTTTCGCATGATCCTACACCTGTATTGAACTCCACACGCATAGGAGTATCAATCCCATGATTTTCTGGTACACAAATGGTGACCATGTTTCCACTTCGCGTAACAGGTGGGGCTGTCTCATACGGTATTGGTGCGCCTTCGAATCTAAATTCAGAGGTACCCCAATTCAAAATTCCTCGAGATGTTAATCTCCAGTCTTGAGCAACAATAGGAGTAGGTAAAATATATTCGAAAACATCGGTATTGTTGTTTGGAAAATTCTCATCTAAACCAGAATCTATCCAAGTAATTCCTCCATCTAGAGAATATTCAAGTTGTGTTTTTCTACCAGAATATACTTGTAGGCCATTGACAAAAGGCCAACCAGAAACTTTACCGCCTGCCATATAAAATCTTTCGACATTCACTGGCTTGGGGAAATTTGCAATCAAATATGCTTCACCACTAGGATCAGCTGATGGAGATTGTTCAGGAAATAAAAGGCCACCTACTCCCGATGCATCAGCCGCTTGATTATCAGTTAATGAAGCGTAATTCACAAAGTCTATTACTGGTCCTGTTGTAATAGGGTTAGTCGTACTATCATGTGGAATCGTGTAGGTATTGGCCCGAGAATAGTCTAAATCCGCTTCATATACTACGCCAGTTGCCCCACAAACAGAGTCAGCAACTACATCAACAAATCCACAAATTTCGATTTCCAAACAATCTCCAGGACACATGGAAACAGGTTCAGTAAATGGAGCTAATGATTTCAATCCAATATTATCCAATCTCAACTCTTCTCTATCACAATTACATGCAGTTTCATAAACCAGTTCCATCATTAATGGACAAGCTTCTCCATTTGGTATAATAGAATTACCGCTGACAGTTACCATGCTTCCATCATTTACACTGAAAGATCCTGTTGTTGTACTCACTAAATTATCGATATTTGAATTGATAAATCCATCACCATCCATATCTTGATAAAAATTGGTAGTATATATTTGATTGACTGCGTCAGGTCCATTGTGATCAATTGTAAATTCATAGTATAAACTCACATCATCTGGATCTGCGCATTCGGTATAAACATTCCAATCTTCGGCCATAAATGGAGGTCTAATCTTAACAGTAATACCAGGATTAATACTATTCTGTACGAATACATCACACATTCCTCCCGAGGCACAAATTTGATCCTTTATAACACTTTTAATATCAACGTCCATTCTAACATCTCCACACTCCATACCTTCGTCTACCATGGCATCGAAAGTGATTTTCATAGCTTGAGAGACTCCAATTTTGGGAGAAATAAAACAAACATGTAAGTCATTTCCTACTATGGTTTCTGTTAAACCTGTTATTGTATAACCAGTTGGTTGAACGACTTGAATAGAACCAGATTGATAGGTTAACCCATCCGGAATAGTAATACAAGTTATAACACTATCAGCTGTAGAATAATCACTTGTATTTAAAGCAGTTATTCCAAAAGTGTTCATCGACGCTTGACAATTTAACTCTTCAGGATCTGCAATAACTAGTATTTGTGCATTATCTGCAGGATCTGCTCCATTAATGACTAAGCCAGGGCTTTCTACTATTCCCGAACTGAGATTACCTTCTGCACATGGATCAGCCGCAAGTGTTTCTGTCAAAAATTTTGAGCCGGACAAAAATTCATCACAATTTGTTGTAGCAGTAAATCTAAAAGCAACTTTATTTTCATCTTCTGTTGCATTTGCAGCTGAGACACCTTCTAAACCCACAGTATGAATAGGAGTACCAGCAGGCACCGACCAGATGTTATCATCTGAATAAGTGTAGGTATTCCCAACTACTAAATCTGGTGCAGGGACACTAGTCCATGTTCCTGTAGTTGTAGGGCCACCAGGATAAGCTACTTGCCAAGAAGTCATATCCACTGTTAAACCAGTAGGTAATTCAAAACTTGTTATTAAATCAAAAAGTTCAAGCTCTTTTACATTTTTTACCCTTACATTCAAAGTGAAAGATTCACATAAGCCAGGATTAGAAGGCATATCAAACCACTCTGTTTGAAGGCCTGCTTCGCCAACTAAATATGCATAACAGATTTCATTTGATCCACAACCTTCACTATCCGATAATGCAGCTCTTACATCTAAAGGTGCACAACCACTTATTGCACCAACACATACAGATGGAGGAACTTCACCAGGAGCTGGACAGAACAATAATGTAGTTCCAACATAGATAACCTGACATGGACTTCCCGCAGGCATTGTATTAGTATTTAAAGTAACGGCATATGTTTTAAACTCACCATCATCAGCAATCAAATTTGTAACTAATGCTAAAGTTCCAGCTGCATCATCATAAACATTTGTTAGCACAATACTACTTGGTATTTTTACAGTTGCTGCCACACCTTCTGCCGTTTCTGTTGGGTCTGGATTACAGATTTCAATGGCTTGGATCTCTTCACTAACTGAAGGAGAGGAAGATGGTATCAATGTTGATGCCCCTGTCCCTAAGTCTGCTGTCACATTTGATTGCGGCGTTCTACCATCATTTACAATGACATTGGGACCATCATTATTATACCAATTGTGTAAACTATCTAAATTCTCTCCAAATAAGGGTATCGCCCAGTTATTTCCAACAATCAATCCTTGTTGATCACAAAGGACAGCACCAGAACCTGCATTTCCATTGCATATATATGGAAAGTCTGTAGTGGAACATTCTAATCCATAATCATAGACAATGCTGTAGTCCGATGCTGACAAAGCTTCTGGACATAAAAGACAAAATTCATAAGTTATTTTCAAGGAGTCCTGATCTACATTTCCGACACCTAATGCTTTTGCTCCTGCTTCATAGGGATTCCAATACAAAGTCCCCTCAGTTCCTTCTGACACACCACAAATAGGATCGGATAAACTTGCAACCTCTGTACAATACATATTTTCAGTTTGAAAAGGTTCAAGTGATATATCTTGAGGAATTCCGTTTATATAATTTGAAACTTTAGCATTGCCACAATAGGCCATAGGAGTAAAGAATGGATCTTTGACATCATAAATATTCATGACAGGTCTGAATTCATCCAAGAACCAATCAGCAGGATAAAGTTGATTTATGTAAAAAGTATGTTCTATGCTACCACCACAGTTGTTTAAATTTACTTTGCTTGCTGAACTCACAGTTGCCACACAAGATCCATAAATTACAGCGTTCTCACCACAATCAGATTCTATTCTAACTTGACATTCTCCTGCAACAGGATCGTTAATGTTTATAAATCCAGTATGCATGAGAATATTTTGAGTATTAGAAGCCTGAGGACCTTGTAAAATTTCGTAAGCCTCTTTAACAGGATTTTTAGTTACAACTACTTGATATTTTAAGTTGATTGTATCTCCAGCTTCATAGCCTAAATGATCGATAAAATCTCCTACACAATTATCACCTGTATCACAATTTCTAGAAAGCTCAAATCTTTGTAATCGTGCATCAAGGAAATCATTTGAAGAATTACCACCTGCAACATCACCAAGAGTCCCCCAAGGAGTTATTCCAAAATCTGTTCTTAGTGCATCCCCGGCACAAGATGGTATTTCACTCATATCAATCAAAGTACGATTTGAATATTGAGTACCAATTGATTGATACGAAAGTTCTAGAAGCTCTAAAGATTCAGTGTCAAAGCTGATATCAGAATTAATTGATGCATCTGCAGCAACTGTACTTCCTCTTACATGTGAGCCAAAAGACCATTCTGAAAGATCAAGATCTAAAGTTCCTGCATCTGTAATTACAGACCATACTTCATGAACCATAGTATCACATGGCAAAAATCTCACTTGATCTAAGGCGCTGACGTTTTCTCTAAGAATAGGTGTTGTACAAGTAGCATCAGTGTAACCATAATTTTTTCTGTATATTTCACGTGTCCCTCCATCCAATACACATGGGCAATCATAATGCTCTGCATCTCCATGTAAAGTTAAAGACTTACAAGCCCTGATAAGATCGCAACCAGTAGGTGGACAACTGGCGTCATTACATCTTTCAATTACTTGTTGATTGGCAAGCATATAATCTGGTGGCGGACACCAAGCTGAATCTAATTCCATGGTGTACCTATAGCAAATGTTGGAAGCATTTGAACCAAGATCCACAGTCATGACTCTTCTTGTATCGTCAATATTGTCCCAGGTTACATCTCCTGGTATGTTGGCTGTCGTATTATAAGTAGCCCCACCGTCTTCCGATAGTTCAGCACTCAGAATTTCTAGATCATACAAGTATCCTTCTTTACCACCAAAAGCAACTTGTAAAAACACTTCATTATTTGTACAGTTCGTAAAGTTTTCAGCATTATAATCATAACAGAATACAATATCTACAGTACTCGCTGTTGGATTTGGTGCAGCAACAGTCCCTAGGTCACCAAATTGTTCAAAGTCATAACCCACAGTAAGTGGTCCAGTCACTGGGATTCCGTATGTATTTTCATTTCGAATATTTTCTCCACCAAACTTAATGCTGAATGGAGTTATTCCAGAAGGATATGACTTCACTGGATTTCCACAATTTGTTTTATTTTCCACGTAAAATTGGTTGAATGGACAATCACTTGAAGGACAATATTCCGAAAGAGGATCAATTTCTCCAGATCCACATAAGATTTCTAAAAACAATGAAATGTTAAGCATTGTACCTCCACGAAGATCATCAAATACTCCATCCCCATCTAAATCCTCTAGGCCACCAGGGCCATCTGGATCAAAACCTACTGGCAATACTGAAAAGTCGATGTAAAGGTCATCAGCTTCCCAGGCAAAAGCAACTGCAGGTACTATATTAACTCCAACTGTGGCAGAAGCAATGTTTAAATTTTCTGCTTCACAAGTTTCATATCCAACTCTTATGTCAGTGTACATGTTTTGATCTGTATCTGTATTGGGATTTTCAATGGTAAGCGCAATTTCTCCATCAGCACCACATACTGTTGGAGCTGTTATCAAACTTGAAGTTGCTATTGGGTCTAAAGAGCCTGTAGGTCTAATTCTTATAAACGAACTTTGACCAGAAGTTTGGCAAGTTTGGTCATTACATCCATAAAAGGCACTGTAAGCAAGAGGCAGATCCGCACTTTCAGGACAACTGTTGACCTGATAACATACCTCAAAATCAATTATCTCATTGGTATTAAATTGCTCATCCGCTGGATTCGGTAATTGATTCCCAGTAAACATGTTTCCTGAAATAACTGCAGAGGTAACATTGGTTGTAGGATCTATCATTGGGGTGACGCTAACTCCATTAGCCGTAATGGAATTTAATTGAAGCCCACTTGAAAAGTCTAATCCTTGAATTTGAAAAGTAAAACTATCCAAATATGATGAAATACCATCTTGTGATATATTAAATGATTGACAAAATTCACTACCTATACTCGTTATTATCAGTTCAGCAGGGTCTAAACCAGCAAGCAAATTAAGTACAGGAATTTTTATTGCAGAATTTAATTCATTCTCCAACATTCCAACATTCTCACATGTGAACATTTGATTTGCTTCACTCAAGTATTGATGAGAATAGCTGTAATTCAACATTAGCATATTATCAAGATCAACTTCACAGTTTGCTTGTATACCTATGTTTATTACTATTAAACTATCTCCATCAAAACCATCAACTATAAATGTTGGATTTTCTGGATCAGGGTCTAAAGCAGAAATTGAGGTTCCGTTGAAGTCGGTAAATTCCCAACCACTGTACAACAAACCCTCGGGAAGTGTTAATTCAAATTCAAAACCTAATACAGTTCCAGGATCTCCTGTATAAATAATTAGCGCCAAAGTATCCGCTTCACCACATAAACTCATCTCATCAAATTGAGCATATCCTGGTACGCCTCTCAGATCAACTATATCAATAGTTGGACATTGAGCTTGGATTCCATTAAGAAAAATTACATTGAAAAAAATTGCTAAGAATATCCTTATGATTAAGGAATAATTAAAATTTGCCATTACTTGGGGGTATTTTTAAATTTTATCTAAAAACTGTTTAAATGACATAAACAATTAATATGCCATTATATTAATATGTGACATTGAAAAATGTTTTTCGATAAATGTAATTTACAAATGACGAAATTATCGTCAAGCTTGATTCATGACTCGAGTGGTAAAACAATTCTTATTTAGATTAGAAAACAATAGACTTTCATACTACATTTCAGATGTAGGACTGTTAAAAAGGTAAATATTAATATCATGACTTGACGATTGATTCGTCATTTATTTTTATTTAGGTTCTTTTACTTATTGTTTCTAAGCAGATAATGTGTTAAATGCAGCACTAAAACAAAAGAGGCTGTTTCCTATTTAAAGAAACAGCCTCTTTCATTGAGTAAATTACTATCAATTAATTCGCCGTAGCGGGCTTAAAAGATTCATACTTTTTGAAGTTTTCAGCAAACAAGTCTTTTAAGTGTTTTGCTTTTTCGTCGTAGGCTTGTTCATTAGGCCAAGTATCTCTTGGATTAAGAAGTGCATTAGGTACATCTGGACAAGAAGTTGGTATACTCAATCCAAAATGTGGATCTTGTATAAAAGGAACTTGATCCAACTTACCAGTTAATGCAGCTTGAACCATAGATCTTGTAAATACCAATTCCATTCTACTACCAGCTCCATAAGAACCACCAGACCAACCCGTGTTTATCAACCAAACATTTATCTTCTTGTTGTTTGTATTATTTCCTTTAGCCAATTTTTCACCTAGCAACTTAGCATACTCGGTTGGATGAAGCGGTAAAAATGGCAAGCCAAAGCAAGCAGAGAATGTTGCTTGCGGTTCATTTATACCTGCCTCTGTTCCCGCAATTTTAGCAGTGTATCCCAACAAGAAATATTCCATTGCCTGTTCATTAGTCAACTTTGCAATTGGAGGTAAAACACCAAAGGCATCACAAGTAAGGAAAAATATGTTTTCAGGAATATCTCCTCTTGAATTAAATACTATATCATCAATATGATAAATCGGATAAGAAACTCTTGTGTTTTGAGTCTTACCATCAAAATCAAAATCTACTACTCTATTGTCTTCATCTTTGAAACCAACGTTTTCTAATAAGGCACCAAATTTGATCGCCTTATAAATTTGTGGTTCTCTTGACTCTGAAAGATGAATAGTTTTAGCATAGCAACCTCCTTCAAAATTAAAGACTGATCCTTTAGACCAACCATGTTCATCATCTCCTATCAATTTTCTGTCAGGATCTGTAGATAAAGTTGTTTTTCCTGTCCCAGATAAACCAAAGAATAAAGCAGTATCTCCCTTCTTACCAACATTGGCAGAACAGTGCATTGGAAATACACCATGGTTTGTTGGAAGCAAAAAGTTTAATGCTGAAAATATTCCTTTTTTGATTTCACCTGTATAGGCAGTACCTCCTATTATGATTGTTTTCTTTGTAAAGTTTATGCAAGCAAAGTTTTCTTGTCTCGTTCCATCTTTTTCTGGATCAGCTTTGCAACCTGGTGCTGCATATACAACCCAGTCATGCTCAAAACTATTAATGTCTTTCGTATCTGGTCTCAAGAACATATTGTGCACAAAAAGATTTTGCCATGGATGTTCATTGATGACTCTTACACTCAATCTGTAATTCGTGTTAGCACAAGCCCATGCATCTCTAACATAAACTTCTTCACAACTATTTAAGTGATTAATCACCTTTTTCTCAAGCTTGTCAAAATTTTCTGGGGTGATGCTTAAATTGGTAGTTCCCCAATCAACCTTGTCTTCTGTAATTCCATCAATGACGATAAATCGATCTTTTGGTGATCTTCCGGTGAACGTTCCAGTATCAATTGCCAAGGCACCAGAGTTAGTCATTTTACCTTGCTCTTTAAGAATTGTCTTTTCAATTAGAGCTGAAGGCGAAAGATTCCAAAATGTATTAGGTTTAGTTATGCCCAATGATTCGATATCGAAATTTTGGTTTTTAAGTCCGAATGATTTCATAGAAATTTTTTTGATGAGATTCTGCTAATCCCATTGTTCTAAATTTGATACGGTTGTTTTAATTGTAGAGTTATAATAAACTCGATTAGATTGTAAGTTCAACTTGGCTTGATAGTACAAAAGTAACAAATCATGTTATCCTATCAAATATAATTTAGCCTTAGTTTTGATTAGTTAATTATATAGGACCTATATATTAAAAAGTCTAAATTCGTTACTATTCTAAGCTTTATTTGCTAAATAGTGATGATTTAAAGTAGATTTTGTTTCAAATAAATAAAATGAGATTTAAAAAATACTAACGACTTAAGGTTTCTAAACGTCTACCATAAGAACATAAAAGCTGAACAACTATAATTTAATACTCTTTTTTATGCAAAAATTCACAAAACTCACTCTTTTTACTTTTTTTAGTCTACTCTATTGTCATTCAATAATCTCTCAAAGCAGAAATTATACTATAAGTGGATATATGCAAGATAGTAGTACGGGAGAAAAGCTTATTGGAGCCAATATCTTTGATGCTAAAAGCTTGAGTGGCACCACATCAAATACTTATGGATTTTATAGTTTAACCTTACCAAAGGATAGTGTGAATCTGACTCTAAGTTATATTGGCTATGAAAGCACAAATATAAAATTCAAGCTAAGAAGAGATACTGTAATTAATATAGATTTCAATTCCGCAGTTGAATTAGAAACGGTAGTTGTGAATGCGGAAAAAAGTGTTCGTATTGAAGAAGAAACTCAAATGAGTGTGGTTGATGTTCCAATTGCGCAAATCAAAAAAATTCCAGCCTTGCTTGGTGAAGTAGATGTACTAAAAGCTTTGCAATTATTACCAGGGGTTCAATCCGGCGGAGAAGGTCAAAACGGATTATATGTAAGAGGAGGAAGTCCAGATCAAAATTTGATCCTGCTAGATGGAGTGCCTGTTTATAATGTATCTCATGTGTTAGGAATATTTTCAGTTTTTAATGCTGATGCGATAAAAAATGTCAAACTTACAAAAGGTGGTTTTCCTGCTCGCTATGGTGGAAGACTTTCTTCTGTCCTTGAAATAAATATGAAAGAAGGCAACAACCAAAACTTTCAAGCAGAAGGATCTATTGGATTGATCTCCTCCAAACTCACCATTCAAGGTCCGATAAAAAAGGGGAAAACTTCTTTTCTACTTTCAGGAAGAAGGACTTATATAGATCTTTTAGCGCAACCTTTCATCAACGCAGCCCAAAACGGTGAGGACATACAAACCAAGGTTAAGCTCTTTTTCTATGATGCAAATGCAAAAATAAATCACAAAATAAATGACAAGCACAGATTGTTTTTAAGTGCTTATTCTGGATCAGATGTATTTGGAAGTAAAGTTACAGAACCAGATATCACCATCGATGGTGGTCTCGATTGGGGAAATCTAATTTCGGCATTAAGATGGAATTATCAAATAAGCAATAAATTATTTTGCAATACAACTTTGACTTATAGTAAGTATGATCTAGACATAGGAGTTGGTATTGAAGAAGAGTTTGAGAATACAACAGAAAAATTTTCAGCAAGATACCTTTCAGGCATCCAGGATTATGCCGGTAAGATCGATTTTGATTTTATCCCAACTCCAAACCATTACTTAAGGTTTGGTATTGGAGCAACTAGACACAGGTATTCTCCAGGTGCATTAAGTCTGAAAGGGGATGATGGTCAAAACCAACTTGATACACTCATTGGAAACAATGATGTCTTTTCAAGAGAGTATGACATTTATGTAGAAGATGAAATTCAAATTGGAAAACTAAAAGCAAATATTGGCTTGCATGGTTCTGCATTTGATGTCAAAGAAAAAACTTACTTTTCTTTACAGCCACGCATTGGTTTAAGATATTTATTGCCAAAACAAACATCCTTAAAGGCATCTTTTGCTACAATGACGCAATTCATTAATCTTTTAACTTCGGAAGCCGCAAGTTTGCCAACTGATCTTTGGGTCCCTTCTACTGCTAGAATTCAACCGCAAGATTCCTGGCAAGTAGCCTTGGGGATTGCTAAAACTTTTAAAGAGCAATTTGAAATTTCTTTCGAAGCCTACTATAAAGAAATGAATAATGTTATTTCATTTAAAGAAGGTGCTTCTTTTCTTTTGGATCTAAACAATGATTGGCAAGATAAAGTAACACAAGGAACTGGTGAATCTTATGGTGCAGAATTTTTCATCCAAAAGAAAACTGGAAAGACAACTGGTTGGCTTGGATATACTCTTTCATGGAATAACAGACAATTTGATTTTATAAATGGGGGCAAATCATTTCCATTTAGATATGATAGACGGCATGACATTTCACTTGTGCTTAGTCATGATATAAATAAAAGAATAAGTGCTTCGGCAGCATGGATTTTTGGAACTGGCAATGCAGTAACATTGCCTATACTAAAGTACCCTGTTTCTCATTCCGCATTTCAAAGTGGAGATTTCTTCTTTGAAAATTTTTCAGAAATAGAAAGCCTTGGAGAAAAGAATGCTTTCCGGATGTCAAATTATCACAGACTAGATGTCAGTATTGAAATAAAAGGTAAAAAGAAACGATTTGAAGGTTCTTGGGTTATCGGTTGTTACAACATATATAATCATAACAATCCTTACTACCTCTACTCTGATGAAGACTATAACTTTAATCCTAATACAGGAACAACAACAAGGACACGTTCATTCAAAGAAGTGAGCATTTTGCCATTCATTCCATCTATTGCTTACAACTTTAAATTTCAATAAAATGAAAATTACAATTCAAATACTTACTTATACACTCTTCGGCTTTTTAATTTTAAACTTATTCTCTTGTGATGAAGATGCTTTTCAACAAGTAGTTGAAATCGAAATACCAGAGCATGAACCTAAAATTTCTTTGGCAATGGAGATCAATCAAGGTGATGACATCTTAAGCACCTTTGTGTCTCGCAGTTCTTCAATCAATGAAGTAATAGAAACACCAACTTTAGAAGACATTACAGTGAATGTTTTCAAAAATAATACTTTATTCGCTGAAATGCTATTTGATTCAACCTCTAGAAAATACCTTGCAACAGTGGATTCTCTTCCAGATGACCAAGCAAGTTATAGAATTGAAGTAGAGAGTTCTGTTTATGGAAAAGCATCTGCCGAACAAGTTATGCCCAAGTTAGTAAGCTTTAAAGATCTTGAGTACAACGAAGACGGCGCCATTGATTCTTATGGAGAAAGAGTGGATGAAATTGTTTTCAATATTGAAGACCCTTCTGATGAAGAAAACTTTTATTCCATAGACGTTTATAGTTTCTTCAAATATTTAGGCGACGACAATTTACAAATTCAACATATATATGCTTCTTCACTCGATCCTTTACTAGAGTATGGCGGAGGCAATGGCGGTTTGATCCTGTCTGATGACAGCTTCAATGGTAAAGATTATCGTATAAGTCTAAATCTTGAAAAATACTTCTTGCAACTGGAAGATAAGGACGAATTCGTGCTATACATAGAACTAAAAAATATTTCTAGATCAAATTATCTCTATAAAAGAAGTTTAGAGGCGTATTGGAATGCTTATGGTAATCCATTTGCAGAACCTGTAGTAGTACATAATAATATTAAAAATGGATATGGCATCTTTAGAACAAGTTCAACTTATGGAGATGAGATTAAACTTAAATAGTTTATAGTTTATAGTTTATAGTTTATAGTTCATCGTTCATAGTTTATCGTTCATAGTTCATAGTTCATAGTAACGGTTTATGAACCAACTTACGATGAACTATGAACAATCAACTAACAACCACCCCCTAGTCTTCAAACTTTGCAGCTCTCTTTTCAAAAGAGGCTGCCATTGCTTCCATAATATCTTTTGAGAAAATCATTCCTGCATTCCAGCTAGTCATGTAATTTAAAGAATCTTCAACAGAGTGATCTCGAGTATATTTGAGGACATTCTTTGTTCCACGAATAACAACAGGTGATTTGCTAGCAATAGACTTTGCAATTTCTTGAACATAAATATGCATGGCTTCCAAGTTATCAAAAGATTTGTTGACCAAACCCACTTGCTCGGCTTCTTTGCCTAACATATTTCTTCCAGTATATGCTAGTTCAGCCACCAAAGCGGGAGAGATTAATTTTGGTAATCTTTGGAGGGTCCCCATATCAGCAACCAAGCCCATATCAACTTCTTTAATGCAAAACTTTGCATCATGAGTAGCATAACGAATATCAGCAGCAGTTACCATATCCACTCCTCCTCCAATGCAAGCACCGTGAATCGCTGCAAGGACAGGTTTTTGACATTTTTCCAATGAACTTACAGCATCTTGTAAGGCAAATAACTTTTCTCTAAATGCCTCACGCATTCTACTTTGGCAATCCATACTTTGAACTTGAGCGATCTCCATCAAAGCCGCAATATCCATACCTGAGCAAAAGTGCTTGCCCTCCCCTTTTAAAATGATGACTCTAGCTTCTTTTTCTTTGTCCAAGGCTTCAAATGCAGACTTGAGTTCTGCCCAAGCTTTCATGTTTAATGCGTTGGCTTTATCTGCTCGATTTATACTTACAGTCGCAATTTTATCCGATATGTTTACTTTAAAATATTTATATTCCACCTTTATAGATTTAAATTTAAGTAAATACCCTATTGATTAACTTTACGTAAAGATAAAACTAAAGATAGGATTTAAGCCACATATGTTTTAAGCAAAATGCCATCAAAGGAAGTATATACTGAAATAGAAGGTCAAAAGCTAAAGATCACGAATCTTCATAAGATCATTTACCCTAGTAAAGGTTATACCAAGGCAGAGGTCATAGCCTATTACTTAGAAGTAGCACCTACTTTTCTAAAATACATTGGAGATCGCCCACTAACACTCATTAGATATCCGGATGGAGTTGATAACAAAAAATTTTACACCAAAAACAAACCTTCTTGGACTAAGGATTGGATACCTACTACCCACCTTCCTTGGGATGAAGAGAATGAATACTTGCTGGCTAACAAAAGTCCTCACGTCGTTTGGCTGGCAAACTTAGCAGCCTTGGAAATTCACACGATGAATAGTCGTACCAAAAACATAAACTATCCAGATCATTTCATCATAGATCTTGATCCACCCGAAAATGCGGATTTTGAATCCGTAAAGAAACTTGCTTTCCAGCTAAAAGATTTCTTAGAATCTAAAGGATATTTTCCTTTTGCAAAATTATCTGGGGGAAAAGGAATTCATATCACAACTGCTATTCATCCTAAATGGGATTATGAGACCATGCTTGTAGCAGTAAAGGGAATGATGAAGGAATTTATTCTTACTCATCCTGAAACAACTTTATTTGTACATAAGGATAAAAGAAAAAATAAAACACTTTTAGACATCTATCGGAACCACCCAGGCAATACAACAATTGCTCCTTATAGTTTGAGAGGAAAACCTGGTGCTCCTGTTTCCTTACCACTCCCTTGGGATCTGATAGAAAAGGCCAGCTCTGCCCAGATGTACGATATGAAAGCAGCTTTGGAATACTTAAAAGAAAACGGAGATGCCTGGACCGATTTGTTTTCAAAAGCAAGTAACTTACATACTAGTGTAGGTGAAAGCTTAAATGAAGATGCAAGTGCGAATTCAATTGACTTAGAAAAATATCAGGCGAAAAGAGATTTTTCTAAAACAAAAGAACCTGGTGCAGCCATTGATCAAGAAGCAGGTTCGGTGAACGACAAATTTGTTATTCAAATGCATGATGCTACAAATCTTCATTTTGATTTGCGATTGGGTGTAGATGGGGTGTTAAAGTCTTGGGCTATTCCAAAAGGACTTCCCATAGAAGAAGGTGTAAAAAGATTGGCTATACAGACGGAGGATCATCCTGCGAAGTATATTGATTTTGAAGGCAGCATTCCAAAAGAAGAATATGGTGGTGGTGAAATGTGGGTTTTTGAAACCGGAGACATTGAATGGCTGAAAAAATCAAAAGACAGTTTAAAGTTTAAACTAACCGGAAAGCAGCTCAAAGCATCCTTCACCATGTATAAAATGAAGGATAAAAATGAGTGGATTATTGAGCGAAAAAAATCTGCCTCTCTTTCGGTTTATAAAGCAGGCTTAAAACCAATGCTCAGCGATGTTGCGAAAGAACTTCCGAGTAATTCTAAGGATTATTTATTCGAAATAAAATGGGACGGCATAAGAGTAGTCATTTATAAAAGAAAAAATGAACTCAAAATATTAAGTCGATCTGGTCGAGACATTACAAAACAATTTCCAGAATTTGCAGATGGCAAATTTATACATGTCCAAAATGCAATTATTGATGCAGAACTTGTTTGTATTGATGGAGAAGGCAGGCCTGTTTTCTCAGATATTATTTCAAGAATGCATACCTTAGGTGAAAATAAAATTGCCTCACTTAGCAAAACAAAAAAAGCCTACTTATACGCCTTTGATTGTTTATATATAAATGGTAAAAAAATGGTGACCATGCCCTTTGCAAAAAGGCATGATTGGTTGAAAGCCATCTTAAAAACTTCGGACAGAGTTAGATTAAGCGAGACTTTTGAAAATGGAGAAGAGATTTATGCTGCTGCAAAAGCTATGAAGCTAGAAGGAATCATGGCAAAACAAAAACAAGGAAAGTACTTTACTGGATCACGATCTGATGTGTGGAAGAAAATAAAGTTCAGAGATACCATGGAATTGCATATCAT
>CALIAG010000044.1 GCA_938041325.1 uncultured Saprospiraceae bacterium
TGGGAATTCAAATTCTTGGCAAAGAGAATTTATTGGCAATAAGAAAAAGGAAAGAAGTAATAATACTTTCATTGCTATTGTTTTATTATTGTGAATAATCTTACAACAGGGCAATTATTACTTTAAGATTTCTAAGTTACATCTATTTTAATTCAATCCAACTTTTTTAGTGCCCCAATTATTTCGTCCGATATTTCGATTAATTGCTTTTCGATTTTTTCGGACAATAATGGTAAGTTGTCAAAGTCGGGGTTACTTTCGATTACAACTTCTACAACAGAATATTTAGGCATTTCTTTTCTGTCTTTGTTCCATTTAAATTTTTTAAGCAGGTTCCAATAGTTGGTTTGAACGCTTTTTGTATTTCCTAAAAGCCAAATTTCAAATCTCATTTCAGAATGGTTCAAAACCAATCCTAGTTTTAGTTTTTTACTTTTCAAAAAATCATTGGAATAATAGAAATAGGTGTAGTCCATATATCCATGAAGGATACCTGTAAACGAATAATATTCAGAGCAGCTTTTGATGCAGTCCAGTCTTAGTTTCATCACAAACTTCACCAATTGATTATAGGCGATAAGTATATCTCCTTTGTCTAATTGCTGTTTGTATATTGCGATATAGTGATTTAAATTTTTCATACGGTTTTCTCTTGTAGAATGGACGGTATGTATATGTGGCGTGATCTGGGATAGAACAGAGGCCACATTTACTGCTTATTGTTCGAGGCTTTGTTTAGTTTTTTTCTAGTAATTTTGTAAAAGACATGGATCCTAATTTCCACTTTTCATTTTCTTTTTTATAAACTTCCGTTACCATAAAAGGATTGGTCACTTCATTTCCACCAACAACTGCCAAGAGTGTAATCTTGTTTAAAAGTATGGCTGTATTTCCAATCAATTCAACTGATACCTCATGAACGTCTGCTTTTTTATAATGGATTCCTCCACTCTTGATGATTTCAATTTCACGTTCTTTTCCCCAGCTTCCACCCATGTGCACATACACTGAATTTTCATGAAATAGCTCATCGAGTTTTTCTACATTTTTATCTGCCATCCATTGCCATTTTTGTTTGGAAAGTTCAATGATTTTTTGTTTGGGAGAAGCATTTGGTGCGATCTTATGCGTGTCCCTAGCCTTACTAAATGTCAAGTCCAACAATTTCCAATCTTCGCCTTCTTTCTTATAGATTTCGGTAACCGTAAATTCATTTGATACATCATTTCCTCTTACGTGGGCAATTAAAGTAATTCGATTCCATAGAATAGCAGTGTTGCCAAAAAGTTCTACTACAACATCATGAACATCCGCTTGCTTATACCAAATGCTTCCAGTTTCTATGATTTCGAGTTCTCTGTCCTTATTCCATGTTCCGCTCATGTGAACAAACTTGGATTTATCATGGAAAAGTGTAGCCAACTTCTCCACATTTTTGTCAGCCATCCATTGCCATTTGGTTTTGGAGAGGTCTTTAATTTCCTGTTCAGAGGAAAGGCTTTGCGCATGGGAAAATTGAAATCCCGTAATGACTAAAAAAAGTCCAATGATAGCTCTTGTCATTTTATTTTTATTTAAAAGTGAATATTAGTGAATATTAGTGAATACTTGTTTCACTGTTTTAGGTTTTTTAAATTTGTAGAACACACTTAATAATTTTAAAAGAGCGCAATAGCCCTTTTACTTTTTTGATCCCATTTGGTTTTCTTTTTTATTTTAAATTCCATCTACTGTGCTATCCTATATCGCACACCAATATAACTTTCTTGACCTCTCGTTGGTCCCCAAACGGAAGACGTGTCAAAATATGCACCGAATGGATTTTGCCAACTGATTATAGGGCGATTTTGTCTGAAATTAAAAATGTTTTCGCAGCCTAAATATAATTCGAATTTCTTGAAATTATACGTGAATTGAGCATTTACAATGGTATATGGTTCTGAAAAATCCGGTCGTTGAAATTCTATTGGATTTGATTGAGTATTGGGCAATCGCTGCTTCCCATACCAATGGATATTCATGTCGAACTGAAATTGATTGCTCAATGGCTTATAGCCAAAGGTAGTCAGAATTTTGTGTTTAGAATTAAACGGCAATACTTGTTTGCTTTCTCCTTGTATTCGATAAACATCCAAAAAGTTGTATCCCGTTTTTACTTCAAATCTTTTCCAAATTTTCAAATACAACTCAGTTTGAAAGCCGTTGCTGATACTGGTACCAGTGAAGTTTTGAATAATCGCTTTCGTTGGGTCCGTATCATAGTCCGGAAATATTTGATTTTGAAAATCGGTTCGGTAAAAGTCCGCACTAAAATAGCCGCTCAGATTTTCGTCGTCTGTATCGAACTTTTGCGTCAAGTTGATGCCATAATTCAATGCCTTTTCTGGATTGAGTTGCTCGGCGAAAATGAGGTCTCTCGAACTCACCAACAAGCCAATATTTTCACTAAATAAATTAACCGTTCTCCAACCAGTTCCGATATTCCCACGAAGAATAGTTTTTGGGAAAAGATCAAATTTTAAAAGCGTTCTCGGTGTTGCTTGAAACCCAAACTGATTGTGGTAATCACCGCGCAAGCCAACAATCCAAGTCAGCTTATCTTCGAAAAAGCGCATGGTATTCTCTGCAAAAATGCCAGATACGTTTTCCAGTCTTTGGTATTCGCCATCATAAGTTCTTTGCAGTGCATTATTGGCAAAGGAAATGTCTTCTTTTAAATTCAAATGGCGGTGGCTAAAACCCGTTTTCAAATTATGGGATTTGTAATTCAATTCATGTTGAATGTTTCCATAAAAATTACTTTGCTCGGCTTGATAGTTAACGGTTCCAAAAAACGATTTCTGGTCTTGGTGAAATGCGGAAGCAAAAAAGGTGATGCTTTGTTCATCGTTGAATCGATAGCCAGTTTTTGTCCAAATTTCAGGTTGGTTAATATTCACGGTTTGACCATAAGCTTCGGTACTCGGTTGATCTTTTTCTCCATCAAAAAGTGTTTGTCCACCAATCCTTTGTTCGTTGACAAAACGAAGGCCGATCCTACTGCTCCAGCCCCAGTCTTGGTCATTTCCATATTTCCATTTGTTGAAAATCATGTATCGAGTAAGCAAAGGCAAATCCAGAAAGTCATCGCCATCCCGGTCTGTTTTATCAGCAGGTTGTACGGTATGGACTGCGGTCAGATTACTCCATTTTCCTTTTTGAAAAGCATAATTGGCGTTGAAGTGCTTTTCCATAAAATTGTTCAGATACACGTTGAGTAAAAGTCGGTCCGTGTCATCAGGATCTTTGGTCTCTACGTTGATTTGTCCGCTAATGCTTTCAAACCCTTGGATGACGCTATTTGCTCCTTTTGAAACATAAATATTGTCCACCAATGTTCCTGGAGTACTGCTGATGCCGTAGGTATAGGAAAGTCCTTGTATCATCGGAAATCCGTCAATCAATACTTGATTGTAAACGCCGGACAAACCCAATATCCGAAGCTCTTTGGAATTGGTAATGATATTAGTGGTTTGTGGCTGTACAGTCGACTGCGTTTCAAAGCAACCAGCCAAATCACAACAGGAAGCCTTGCGCAATTCTGTTTGTGTAATCTGTTCGGTCTTGATTGGATTGAGATTAGAAATAATGACTCCGTCCTGTTGACTTCGAACCACGACTTCATCCAATGTTCCTGTTTCTGAAAGTTTAAATTCAAGAAATCCTTGATTGGTAATTTCAATCGTATCCGGCGTATGCCCAACAAAACTAGCAATCAAAGTTTTAGCAGAAAGATCGCTTGAGTTAATCCTAAATGCGCCATTATTTTCCGTAGTTGTCCCTACGGTAGTGCCGAGCCAATACACATTTGCCCCAATTAAGGGTTCTCCTTTATTGTTGCTTACTGTTCCCGAAATCGTCTGAGCGAAAGTCGCCAAAGGGAATAGCAAAGCAGCAATGAACAAGTACTTTTTCATTGTTCAAAAATTTTAAGAAAGGGAAAATCAAATGGAATAATTGCTTTTCCCCAAATGATATTTACAGCTTCACTTTGTATGGTCGCTCGTTTGGATCTTCGCAACTGCCTGTTGCTTCAATGGCAGCATGAATTTCTTTTTCCGACACCAAAGCAGGATTAAAAGTCACTTCAAATTTTGAAGTAGCGCCCTTCTTTGCTGCTTTACAAATGTTGACACCCTCCAATTTTTCGACACTATCCGAAATCATTGCCAAGTCCTTAGAGCAGGTGATGCCCTTTACACTTACCGTTGAAGTTGTAGGCGCAATTTCAGATTCAGCAATACTGGTTGATTGGGAGAATGCAAGATTTGTGGAGGCCATCAATCCAATGACAGCCAAAAGAAATGATTTTATAAAATTCATTTGTTCTGATTTTAAGTTGATTTGTTTAATACAAAAATGAGGTTCTAGTCTAATTAGAACAACAATTAAAAGACGGATTGCTTGTTAAACAAATTTTGGCGGATGCCAACAATCAGAAATATATTGGGAAGAAAAAAGGGAGGGAGGCGGGCAGTTCTGCTTTAAAGAAACATTTGGCAAAGCCAAGGAATAAAAAGCGCTCACCTTACTCACCAATAATACGCATGAATTGCAAACCTGGAACGGATTGCAATTTTTATCACAATCGTTGTTCTGTTCTTCATTTGCCTCCATATCGGAGAATGGCTTACAATCTGTGCTGCAACAGCCTATCGTAATATCAGCGATTTGTGATATTATGCTATTCATTGTTGGTTCGATTGCCAATAATGAGATGAATGCAGCGAGTAGGATTGCAGTGATTTTCATTACAGGAGTAAAGATATGTTTTTTTTGCTTTTGTTTGTGCTGGTTTTTTGCTTTTTGCACTGTTCGACCTACTTGCTGGCTTGATTGACAACGAAATATTAATTGGTGAATTTTATGGCTTCTTTCTTTTAAAGACATAACCTTCTGTTTCTGCTCCCCAAACTTGTTGGTCCTCGCCATTCCAGCCTTGATCCCATGAAACAATTTGATCTGGGCAAATCGTGACTTGGGAAGTCGCATACGTCGCACCGCGCAAAGTACTTAAACATTCTTTGTCTTTAGTAGATCCGGTATAGCAATTGTCCTTGCCCTTTTTGAGATACACTGCACAGCCTTGTCTTATCAATAAAGAGTCAGCAGTAATTTCTTTGAAGATTGCTGGGCGGTTCCAGCCATGAATATATTTTGCAGGATTGGGCAATTCAAAAACACTGCTTTCAATCATTCCATTGTCATGTTCAGATAACTTGTAAACCCTTTGCCGATAAGGCTTATCAATCATTCGAGTGACGGCTTGTTCGACATACAACCATTTTGTGTTTTTATCTCCTTCCCAAATCGGATACATTACTAGATTAATATCATAAAAAAGAGAGTCATTTTTAGCTTGCTCTTCACTAGAGAATTCTCCACTCATGGTTTTAAGTACAAGGTCTAGATTAATTTCATTTGAAATTTCAGTCGAACTGAGATTTCGATTTGCGCAAGATGCCAAAAGTAGGGTGGCTGATAGATAGAGTAGGAGGTAGTGCTTGTTCATGTTGTGGTTTTTTTTATGGTTGGAATGTTTTCAGTCTTTGATGTTAATTTCAGTTATCTTTTAATTCAGTTTATATTTTTCTCGATATTCTGAAGGACTTACACCTTCCTTCTTTTTGAATAATCTTGAAAAATACTGCGGATATTCAAATCCCAATTCATAAGCTACTTCTGAAATACTTTT